>NZ_CP195119.1:0-318996 GCF_052056915.1 Methanosarcina sediminis
TACTAATCTGGCATTTAATTTACTATTTGGAGTACAACCCCGGAAAATGGGGCATAAGCCCTGAAATACCTGATTTTTTTCAATCCAGCAGAACCAGCGTATAAGGATGGAGCTGCATCATCCATTGGAAACTTCTGAAGGGGCGTCCCCAGCTTTTCAAGGGTCTTGTCTACCCTCACCCCGAGCTCTATGAGGCAGGGCCTGTGAAGGGGGACAGACCCGGCTTCCGCAGCCATTGCAGCCGTAGATGCACTTTAAAATTGTTCTATATTCGATGCCATTATATTTTTGCAGCCCTATAGGTTAATGGGGGGAACTTCATGGCAAGCATTGAAAGCACGGAAAGCCCTACTTTTAAGAAAATCATGGTCGCTACGGACGGTTCCGAATGTTCAAAGAAGGCCGTCTCTGCAGGGATCGAACTGGCCCGCCTGAGCGGGGGAGTTGTGTATGCGGTGTACGTCGTGTCAACTGACTATTTTTCTTCCATGGCGGTTGACGCGGGCTGGGAATCGATGTACGAGTTCCTGAAAAAAGAGGGAAAGGAAACCCTTGAATACGTAGCTGTTGCCTGTAAGGAAGCAGGGGTCCCGGTAGAACCCGTAATGCTTGAAGGACATCCGGCTCCCGAGTTGATCGATTTTGCAGAAGATACTTCGATGGACCTCATTGTCATGGGGACGACCGGCAGGGCAGGTCTGAACCGGATTTTGCTGGGGAGTGTTGCAGGGCATGTGGTCAGGCACTGCAAGGTGCCGGTGATGGTTATAAGGGGAAAAGGTCAGCCGGGAAATTAAGCTAAAGTTAAAGTTAAAGGTTCAGTTTCAGGGTTTGGGGGAGTGGGAGTGGGAATTGAACGGTTATCTTCTTCAAAGCTTCCGACACCATCTAATTTTCGGGACGCTAAGAGCATAAATGCACAGAAAGCCGGATGTGAGGGGCATTAAAGAGAGTAAGCAGCCTGACAGGCATTTTGAAGAGGGAGGATATAAGGAACACTGGATGGAGGAATTCCTTGCAACAAGCCAGAACCTCGTGTTCCTGGCAGAAAAAGACGGAAGGATTCTCTATGCGAACAGGGCGGGAAATTCCCTCCTCGGGGAATGGAAACTCCGGGTAGGAGACAGGTTGCCTCCCGAAATTGAAAATGTCGCAAGAATTTCGATAGTCAGGGATAGTAAGGAAGAGTTAGAGCTCAGAGCCGGGGATAGGGTATTTTTGCTTGTGTTCCACCCTTTTCCGGAAAAGGGGCATATAAGCATCTGCGGCTTTGACGTCACGAAGCAGAAGCAGACGGAAGAAGAACTGAGGAAAAGTGAGGAAAAGTACCGGCACTTTGCAGAACAGGCAGGACAGTTCATTCTGGACTACGATGTAAAAACAGGAAGTTTTGAGTGGGCGGGAGCCATTGAGGAACTTACGGGATACTCTGCGGAAGAGTTCCGGAAATTTGACCTCCATACCTTTGCGGAGCATATCCACCCCGAAGACCGGAAAAGAGTCCTGGAAGCCCACACCAGGTGCAGGCAAACCGGGGAAAAGTACCACGGGGAATGCAGGTTCAGGAGGAAAGACGGGAGTTATATTTGTGTAGAAGGCACCGGGATCTGTTTAAGGGATGAGTCAGGCTCCGTCTACCGGGTTCTTGCCATGGTAAAGGACATAACGGATAAGAAACTTGCACGGGAGAGACTGGAAAAGAACGAGGAGCGTTTCCGGCTCATTGTGGAGCAGACCGGGCAGGGGATCTACGACTATGACGTTTTTGCAAACCGCCTGAGCTGGGAAGGGGCTGTGGAGAAGATTACAGGCTACTCCTGTAAAGATCCCTGCCTGGCTTCAAAAGAACTCTGGATATCCCATATCCATCCCGAAGACCGGAAGAAGGCAGCCGAATTTTTTGGGAAGGCCCTGAAAAAGGGCGGGAAGTATCATCAGGAATACCGGGTGGAAAGAAAGGACGGGACTTACGCTCACGTGGACGTTAGCGGGATCTTCCTGAAGGACAAAGCCGGACGGGTCTACCGGTTGATTGGGATAATAAAGGACATTACGGAAAGAAAGCTCTCAGAAGAAGCCATCAGGAGGGCCGAAGAAATCAGCAAGAAAGAAATTCATCACCGGATCAAGAACAACCTGCAGGTGATCTCCTCCCTCCTCGATCTCCAGGCCGACTTTTTCAGGGACAGAAAAGTAATAGATGCCTTCCGGGAAAGCCAGAACCGGGTGATTTCCATGGCTCTTATTCACGAAGAGCTTTACAGGTCCGAAGACGTCGAAACCCTTGATTTTTCGGCTTACCTCATGAAACTAAGTTCCGGCCTCTTCGAGTCCTACAGGATAGGGAACAGTAAAATCCGGCTCCGAGTGGAGGCTGAAAAGAAGATTTACCTCTACATGGATACCGCAATTCCCCTGGGGATAATTGTCAACGAACTCGTCTCAAATTCCCTGAAATATGCTTTTCCCGAAGGGGGGGAAGGGGAAATCCGGATTCAGCTCTACAGCATGGAAAGCGATGCAATAAGCAAAAGCAGTGTAAAATACAGCAGTGGAGTGGAGGGAGACAGCAGTGGAGTAGAAGGGGACAGCAGTGGAGTAGAGGAAGAAAGCGCTGGAATAAAGGAAGATATGAAAAAAGGCAGGTGCTGCGAAAATTTCAGGTGCATGTTGATCGTTTCGGACAACGGCTCAGGTTTCCCGAAAAACATCGATTTTGAAAACCCCGAGACCCTGGGCCTCCAGCTCGTAAACACCCTGGTGAAACAGATCGACGGGGATATCGAGCTTAAAACAAACGGGGGGACAGAGTTCAGGATAGGGTTCGGAAAAGCAAGATTAGAATGAAAAAACAAAATGAAAATTCAGAATGAAAAACAGAATAAATGGTTTGAATAAAAATATAAAGAAGTTTGATGCCAATCAAACTTCCATCTTCTTTTTCACCGCAATAAGGACGTTTTCTGCAGTATCCTTTTCCCAGAGTTTCCTGACCTTTGCGTTCTTGAGGGCAGGCATAAGTGAGTCGATCTTTGCTTGGACGGCTGCAAGCCTCTCCTCGTCGACTTCGGGAGGCTCGACTCCCAGGAACTTCTGGGCTTTGAGGGTCTCGGTTTCCCGGAAGACTGCTTTGTCCACCCCTCTCCGGACACCGGTCTTCAGGGACTCGATGGCGTCTCTCCACTGGGCTGCCCAGGGGGTCTCGGGGATTTCGGTGTGGTGGACTTCGGTCCTCTCGACTTTTATGGCTTCCAGGTGGCAGGCCTGTACGCAGGCTCCGCAGTAGGTGCAGTATTCCTCGGCAAAGGCGATTTTCCGGGGGTCTTCGGGGTCTGTGGGGACGTACCAGAGGTCCGAGGGGCAGACGTTGAAACAGCCGCGGCAGCCCTGGGGGTCGCACTCTTTCAGGTTGGCTTCGATGAGGCTGAGCTGCCCTTCCATGGGCTTTTGCAGGTCCACGGCGTCATAAGGACAGACTGCCTGACAGCGGCCGCATTCCGTGCATTTCTCGTCGTCCACTTTGACGTTGCCTTCCACCTTCGGGGCCTCGCAGGGGCGTTCCCCTTTGACCTTTATCGCCTCTTCCGGGCAGATGTCCTGGCAGAGCACACAGTAGTCGCACTGGTCCTCGTCTACCAGGAGCTGCTCGAAAGGCACCAGGTTGTCAGGGGTGGGTTCGCGTTCGAGCAGGATGAAAGCGTCACAGAAACGGGCGCAGATGCCGCAGAAGTTGCACTTGTCCATGTCGATCTCGATTTCCCCTTCGGCCCCTTCTTTCAGGGGTGCGATCTCTTCCTTTTTCGGGAAGGTGAACTCGACTTCGATTGCGTCCTGGGGACAGGCTCCCTCACAGAGAGCACAGGGCAGGCACTTTTCGTTGATTTCCACGTAAGTGTCGTATTTCGGGTACTTTTCCTCGTCCGGGACCTCGCCCACGGCTTCGAAGGTTATGGCGTGCACCGGGCAGAGGTTCGAGCACATCCTGCAGAAGGTGCACTTGTCAAGGTCCATCATCACGGCAGGGGCGTCAAGCCCGGTTGCGATTTCGTGTATGGGACCCAGTTCAAGGGCGTCCGTGGGGCAGATCTCCGCACAGATCCCGCAGCCGTTGCAGCGCTTGTAATCGTAGTCAATGGTCTTGATGGACTTTTCCGTAGCCTGGGTGTAGATAAAGTGGGAGCCCTGCAGGTCCATGGTGGTGGTGACAGTGATCTTTTCCTGGCCTTCTTCTTCGGCTCCGGTTTCTTCAGCTCCGCATTCTTCTGTCAGGGCTTCCTGTTCCTGTTCAGGGTATTCTTCGCTCACTGCACCGCCTCCTGCAGTTCGGTCCCGATCGGGCCTATTTCTTCCAGCTCCTTAACAAACTCGGTAATGGTATTCGAGAAGCGTTCTCCTTCCGCAGCCGAGATCCAGAGGGTCCGGATCCTCTTCGGATCAAGCCCGACTTCCCCGATCACGTCTTTCAGGACTTCTATCCGCTTCTTTTCGTCGTAGTTCCCGTGGATGTAGTGGCACTCGTCCATCCGGCAGCCTGCAATAAGGACTCCGTCGGCTCCTCCTTTCAGGGCTTCGAGCACGAACTCGGGGTTGACCCTTGCCGAGCACATGGTCCGGATTACCCTGATGTTAGTGGGGTAGCGCAGCCGAGACATCCCGGTCAGGTCGGCACAGGCGTAACTGCACCAGTTGCAGAGGAAAGCCACGACAAAGGGGCTCTGGGACTTGTGGGCGGTTGCTTCCCTGACCTGGGCCAGGATCTGTTCGTTTTCGAAGTTCCGCATCTGGATGGCTCCGACCGGGCAGGCTGCACTGCAGTCTCCGCAGCCGTAACAGGAAACTTCGTCAACAACGGCTTTCTTGTCCACGATGCTGATCGTCCCGAACTTGCAGACCTCCACACAGGTCCGGCACCCGATACACTTTTCGGGGTCGACGTGGGCACCCATGGGGTCGGCTTCGAGCTCGCCCTTCCCGAGGAGCTGCATTGCTTTTGAGGCACAGGCGCTTCCCTGGGCAATTGAGACCTGGATTTCCTTGGGGCCCGAGGCGCAGCCTGCCAGGAAGACCCCGCTTACCGGAGCGTCCACAGGGCGCATTTTCGGGTGGGCAGGGGCAAAGAAGCGGTCCGGCCGCCTTGCAAGGTTCAGCATCCTGCCTATTCCTTCCGCAGCCTTTGTGGGCTCGTAGCCCGTAGAGAGCACGACCATGTCATGGATGTCCTCTGCAGCCCGGCATTCCAGGGTGTTTTCGTAGCGGATGGCAAGCCTTCCGTCTTCCGAAGGCTGGACTTCGGCTACCTTTCCGCGGATGAAGTCCACGCCCATACCCTGGGTCCTTGTGTAGTATTCCTCATACATCTCCCCGGCTGCCCGGATGTCGATGTAGTGGATGGTAACGTCCGTGTCCGGGTAACGCTCCCTGATCATCTGGGAGTTTTTGAGGGCTGCCATACAGCAGGCTCTTGAACAGTATTCGTTCCCTACGGTTTTGTCTCGAGACCCGACACACTGGATAAACGCAACACTTTTCGGGGGTTCCCCGTCGGAGGGTTTGAGGACCCTGCCTCCCGTCGGCCCTGCGGAGTTCAGCATCCGCTCGAGCTGCATGTTGGTGATAACGTCCGGGTATTTCCCGAAACCCAGTTCCGGTTTCCTCCTGGCATCAAAAAGCTGGTACCCGGTTGCAACGATGACGGCTCCGGCTTCGAACTCGATTTCCTCGGGTTTTTGCTCGTAGTCAACCGCTTCGGCAGGGCAGGCCTGCTGGCAAAGCCCGCAGCCAACGCACTTTTCCGGGTCAATGAGCACGACCTGGGGGACCGACTGGGGGATGGGCATGTAGATTGCCCGGGTTTTTCCAACCCCGTAATTCATGGGGTTTTCGATCTCCACGGGGCAGACCTCGGAACAGAGGTCAACGCAGCCCTTGCACTTGTCTTCCAGGATGAACCTGGGTTTTTTGGTAACCTTTACGTGGAACTTTCCGACCGAACCTGAGATGTCGGTGACTTCGGAATAGGTGTAAAGGTTTATGTTGGGGTGGTTCTGGACTTCCGTCATCTTGGGGGCGAGCACGCAGATGGAACAGTCATTTGTTGGAAAGACCTCGTTCATCAGGGCCATCTTTCCCCCTATTGTGGATTCCCTTTCAACCATGGTCACGGGAAAGCCGGCCTCGGCCAGGTTCAGGGCGGACTCTATCCCTGCAACCCCGCCTCCCACGATGAGGACGTTTTTGCTTGCTTTCGAGTGGCTTGCGCTGAGTTCCTTGAGGAACTTAGCTTTTGCAACCCCCATCCTGATCAGGTCAAAGGCTTTCTGGGTCGCCATCTGAGGGTCGTCTGCATGCACCCAGGAACACTGTTCCCTGATGTTTACCATCTCCATCAGGTAAGGGTTCAGGCCTGCCTTTTCCACCACGCCCCGGAACGTTTTTTCATGAAGGCGGGGGGAACAGGCTGCTATAACGATCCTCTCGAGCTTTTCATCCTTGATATCCTTGATGATGCCTTCCTGCCCGGAATCGGAACACAAAAATTGCACTTCCCGGGCAAGCACCACATCATCCAGTTTGCCTGCCATCTCCTGCAGTGCAACGACATCTATTACACCTGCAATGTTCAGTCCGCAGTGGCAAACATATACTCCGATTCTCATTTTTGTAACTCCTTATATCTATGGCTAATGTTAGGGACTTGGGCATGATATAGCTTTTGATATATTTCCCTATATAATTTATAAGTTATAATTTCAGGTCCTGGATTTCTTCCAAATAATATTCCTCTGAATAATATTCCTGTGATTTATCTCTCTGAACAATATTCCTGAGATATATTCCTAAGATTTTATTTCTCTGTATAATATTCCTGAAAGTTTCCCTTTTGGGTACAGAAAAAATTAATTCAACGAGGACTTTCCCCGGAATCCGGAAATTTCTGTTTTTTGCGGTTTCCGGGGCTTTTCAGTTCTTAATATAATTTTTCTCCTGAACCGGATAAAAATATAGTTATTTTGTACAAAATCAAAACCTTTATTTTATAAGGGTTTTTTTAATTTTTTAACTATAATGTACTAGCTTGCCCGTGGCCGATGTTTGATATATGAGAGCTCATTTGCAAGAAAAAGTTGCAGAGGACGTTGTGGGGGACGTTGTGGAGGACGCTGTGGAGGACGCTGCGGGAGAAAGGCATGGCAGCCTTAAGTGAAATGACTTCCGTCGGGCTTGAGGTCATGGCTTCAGGAGTTATATGTATGATGAACATCAGGTGGCTTTATTGCCAGGATCTAACAATAACTATCACCATGTATTTATAACACATATTTTATATATAAAACTTATTTTATATATAAAACTTCATACTATGTATTTCTGATATTCGCTAACTGATATCCTGCAAGCATTGTTCTGCCATTTGCCGCTGAACCATCTACCTGACCGGGTATCTCCCAACTACTTTATAGTTTGAGATATTATTCGTAATCGAATTTAAGGGCTGAAATTTGATTGTAGTTTAGCAAGCAATTTCCAATTCTACCGGTTGCTTCTTTTAATTTAATGATTATATAAGCAACTGATGATATTTTGGAATTACCGGTCACCTGAAATTCGGTTACCTGATCATTGTTATTTCTAACCAAAAACAAAGGGATTTCACATGAGTGAGCACGAAGACTTAAAAAATAAAATGTACGAATGGACGGAAAAATACGCTGACAAAGCAGGCTATCAGCTCAATCCCGATAAGGAGGGGCTTGATTATGTGCTTGACGGGCTTGCTGCAAGGCTTGAGAAGTTTGGGAAACGCTACTGTCCCTGCAGGATAGTAACCGGGAATGAGGGTGAAGATAAGAAAATAATCTGTCCCTGCATCTATCATAAAGATGAAATCGAAAGGGATGGCAAATGCCACTGCGAACTCTTCTTCAAAGCCGATTGACCTGTGTTTCCTTCAGGACTACCGGCCCGGTTCTTTTGCTCGGTTCCCTCCCGGGAAAATGCCTTTTTCGGGGATAAAAGGTGTATTTCGGCTTGTTTAAATATATTTCCCTTTACGGAAGTCGGGACTTTAAGATGCGGCTTTCATTAGCTCCTGATAGGGTCCGGGATTCCAATATAGGGGCCGAAAAGCTTAAAAAAGGTGTTAACGCCGCAAATATGGCTTAACGCTGCAAATTAAAATGCAATAATTTAAGATAAGGTACTTAATACACTTTAATTAAATAATATTTGATTTAAATTCTAAGGGATTTCACTAAACTAATTTGGTTCATGGATTTCTGTCCAATGGATTTATGCCCAATGGATTTCTGTCCAATGGATTTCTGTCCAATGGATTTATGCCCAATGGAATTTGACTCAAGGGTGATGTGAAAATGACAAGTACAATGGAACTCTATCAACTGCTTCCAAAGACCAACTGCAAGGAATGTGGGAAAAACTCCTGTATGGCTTTTGCAGCTGCTCTCATGGCCCGCGAGCTCACGCCGGATGACTGCCCTCCCATGAAAAATGACCCGAAGTATAAGAAGAACTATGAAACCGTAAGCGGCATGTTCTCCACTACCGAAGGTGCGACAGAAACCGGCCTGATCGTGCACGAGGAGCTTTGCTTTGGCTGCGGAAACTGTGTGGTTGCCTGCCCGGTAAACGTGGCAAACGACCCTCATGGAGTCGGGGCGGGAAAAGCCCCGAAAAGCACCGATAAGCTTATCCTGATAATCGAGGATGGGATCGTAAAAGCCCAGAATGTAGACGAGTGCCGTCGCTTCGGGAAAAACAAGATTCTCTGCACTGGCTGTATCGTGACCTGCCCGGTAGAGGCAATCGAGTTTGTGTGAGGTGAAGCTGATGGAAGGGAACTATTATGTATGTACCGGCTGCGGGCTGCTCTGCGACGATATTGAGGTTGAGCTTGAGAAAGACTCGGTAAGCAAGGTTTACACAGCTTGCAGGGTAGGGGTAGCCCATATGAAGGAAGGCAGCAGGGAAGCTGTCTCCCGGGTGGACGGAAAGCCCGCAGAAGAAGCCGCAGCAATCGAAAAGGCTGCAGAGATCCTGAAAAATGCAAAGAACCCCCTCATCTTTGGGCTTGGGACGTCCACGAACGAAGCCCAGAAAAAAGCTCTCGAACTTGCAAAAAAACTGAATGCAACCCTGGACGACACCTCATCCTTCTGCCTGGGGCCGGTGGTCGAAGCTCTCCTACAGGAGAAGTTCAATACCTGCACCCTTGACGATGTGCGGCATAAGGGAGATGTAATGGTCTTCTGGGGCGCAGACCCTTCGGATTCCCACCCGCGCCACCTTTCAAAATTCTCCTACTTCCCCCGTGGGGAACAGAAGCAGAAGGGCTGGGAAGAAGAGAGGACCGCCATTGCAATTGATATCAGGAAGTCCCATACCGCAAAGATCTGCGGGAGCAACTTCTTCCAGATCCCGCCCGGTGGAGATACCGAATTTATAAATGCCCTGATTGACGGGGTTTCCGGGAAACTGCCAAAGACTTCCTACAAATTCCCCCCGAAAAGGCTCCTGGAACTTTCCAATATGCTGAAAGGCGCGAAGTTCGGGACGATCTTCATGGGCCTGGGCCTGCTCTATTCCCTGGATGACCTTGACCCGATAATCCGGCTCGTGGAAGTCCTGAACGAAAAGGCGAAAGGGGAGTTCCACCTGATTCCCATGGTCGGACATTACAACATGCGGGGCTTTAACGAGAACCTCTTTGCCGAGACCGGCTACGTGAACTGCGTGAAGTTCGAAAACGGGGAGGCAAAGCACGGGCCCGAATATTCAACTGTGGAAGCCCTGAAAGCAAAGGCTGTGGACGCAGTCCTTATCATCGGTTCCGACCCCCTGGCAAGTCTGCCCCATTCGATTGTGAAGAACCTGCTCGATATCCCCATAATTTCAATAGACCCCTGCGAGACCCTTACCTCCAGGAAGGCAAAGGTCCATTTCAGCACGGCAGTTACAGGGGTTGAGTGCGGAGGCAGTGCGACCCGGATGGACGGGGTTGAGGTAAAATTCGACCCGATACTTGAGACAAAACGTCCCACGGATGAAGAAATTCTCACAAAAATCATGGAGGCGCTCTGATGGATTTCGGATCTTTCCTGGCAGCCCCTGAAATTAAGGTAAAAATCGTAACCTACAGGGACATTTTCCAGAACAAGGCAATGATCGAGGACCGTTTCGGGGAAGAGTACAAAAATACTTCTGCCCTCATAAAAATGGACCCCGCAGACCTCAAGCAAATGAGCGTAAAGAAAGGTGCAACGGTTATCGTGAAAAATTCTTTCGGGAACATCGTGGTCAAAGTCGAAGAATCCGGCTACGAAACCCCCCACAAAGGCATTGCGTATATGCCAAACAGCCCCTGGTCCAACATGCTTGTCTCGGACGAAACCGGCGGCATGGGCGTCCCGAAGTTCAAGGACATCGAAGCCACGGTCACCTCCGCCAAGGGAGCAAAGGTAACGGACCTTGATTTCTGAACATTTGATTTCGGACCTCGAGTTCTGAAAATTTGATTTCGGACCTCGAGTTCTGAAAATTTGATTTGATTTTTTAAAGGGTCCTTACGGCCCCCCAAAAAACGTTTCCCTGTTTTTTATGGTCCGTATCTGTCTCCCACCTCTGTCTAACTTCCCCCAGAAAAACGAAGCTTGAGATGGAACTATGGATGATGTTAATGATAATATGTTTCTGAAATTCACTCCTCTCCTGAAAAACGGAAAAACCCTTTACCGTTTCGAAGCTTTCGAAAACGTCAAGCCTAAATGGGAACTTCCCTGCGAGTACCTGAGCGGGCTGCATTTTACTGCCTGGGACCGGGTTTTACTGTATTCGGATGGGAGTTTTGTCCGAAAAGTCCTCACAGGCAGCGAGCTTTCCGAAGAAGAATACCTGGAATTAATGAAGATCGTTGAACTCGGAAAAGCACGGCTGAAGGAAATCCGGACAAAATTTCCTAGATAAGAGAAAAATGGTTTTTCTGATCCATAGAAATCCTGTATATAACTGAAAATGACCCCGGTTTTTGTTATAGGATCCAATACTGATTCCAATTCCGCTTATTTGCGCTTTCGTATCGATAAACAGGGTCCTCACCGTTTGCGTAAGCAAACGGCCTTTCCCGAAATTAATGAAAAAAAATTGATTAAAAGAAAAAATTTTCATTATTAGCTTTTCTTTTATTCAACTCACTTCGCGTTAATGTTCTGAATTTGTTTCTATGATCTTTAATTAATAAATAAATATAATTAGTTGAGGTTTTCTACAAAGTCTTTTTTTCAATTTTCAATTCTAATTCTTTTACTTTTCAGGTTTTTTATTTTTTTACTCTTTTTAATTTTGGAAAGGCCGGTCAGCAAGCTGACCGGTGAGAGCGCCGGTACCTGAGGAACGGATCAAAAAAGGTTCACGGGGATGAGTTACTGCTGGGATTTAAAAAAAGTTTTGTGGGGATAAGTTACTGCTGGGATTTAAAAAAAGTTTTGTGGGGGTGAGTTACTGCTGGGATTTAAAAAAATGTTTATGGGAATAAGTTATTGACTGGATTACTTTTGCTTTTGGGTACTTTACTGGAAGGACTTTCATGTCACTTCAAGTTTTAAATTTTTTAATTTTGTTGGTTCTCGCAGGCACGCATTTCAATAATATTCAAAAATGTTATCATTCAATCTTCCTAAACTAATTTAAAAAAAAGTTATTTATTGATATATGAAGAATTTGCATGGGGATATTAAGTTCGATTAAAGTTCGATTAAAGTTCGTTCTGGCATGGGGAAAATCGGTTTCGATTAGATGACATTTTACTATGGGGATAGTAAGTTCTGTTTAAGGTCGTTTTGATATCGGGTTATTAAGGTTGGGTTGAGGTCATTTGATAGGGGGCATCAGATATGGGAGCGGGGCATAAAGCCGTTTATGTGACTGCGTTAGCTTTCCTGTTTTTTCTTCTGTTTGCGGGGGAGGGGGCTGTGCTGGCAGCCCAGGTCGAGGTGGAAGGGGAGCTTCCCGGGGAGGTTGAGGAAAAGGAGGTTATAAGCAGCGTCATTACGATTAGCAATATTCCCGCTGCTGCGGATTTCATTACTTTTGATACGGACCTGGTGAAATACGGGGACCGGCCGATCTACAATTTTACCGGGCTGGAGCTTCAGAGCAATAAGAGCCGTTTTGAGCTTCCGGTTGAGGATAGCGGGGAGAAAATCGTTGTCCAGTTGAATGGGAGGGTTCCGGAAATCAGGGAAGTTAAACAGTGCGACGAGCTTACCCTGATAAAATACGACCCAAAGCTGACAGGGTATGCTTACTACAGGATCAGGTTGACCGATGAGGACGGAAACCCCCTGGGGGAGAGCGATACCCGCACGTTTACGATAATGGCTACCGAGATCGAAGAGTTCAGGGGGAAAATGACGCTTTTGGACGACTCTTTTTTCAGCGTATACCTGCAGGACATGTTCGATAAGGGGCTTGTGACCGAGGCAAACGAAATCGCGGACCATGTGATCGAAGAAGAGGAAAAGGAAAGGAAAGAGAAAGAAGAAGAGGAAAGCCCCTTTAGCCTGGGCTATGTGCTTGGAGGGATTGCCCTGCTGGCCCTGGGCTTTATCCTGGGGATCAGGTTCGGCGGATCTGAAGAGGAGGAAGAGGAATGAACGGAAGGGAAAGTAGCTATTCTACACTGCAGCTTCCCACGGACCTTACCATTGTTGGGATCGGGGGCTGTGGGAAACGCCTTTGCGGGGAGATCTGCAGGCACGAATGGATCCTTGGCAATTACCTTGCTTCAGGAAAAAGGCTCAGGATCTATACCATGGATACGGATGCCAACGAGAAAGTGGAAGATGAGGTCCAGAGAAGCGAGTTTCGGGCAGGGATCCAGGAAATGGGGGCCAGGGGGAATATAGAATACAATTACTATTACCTCCCTTCCCTGGCAAACATAAACCAGGTCTCGGACCTGGCAAGCCAGGAGGTCGCAACCAAGATCAAGGAAAGGAAATCGGACCCCGCCGTAAGTACCTGGTGGCTGAACGATCCGGGGGCAGAGGGGCTGAGTTTTGAGGAGCTCAGGACAATCGACCCCTTTTTGATTGACGATTTCGGAGGGGGAGTGCACCGGAGAAGGGCGATTTCAAAGGCGATCTTCTACAAGGTCCTGAGCCAGGGGCAGGCAAGCGGCTTTCCGACCTTTCCGAGTACCGGGACAACGGCAATTATTGTCGGGCTCGGAGGAGGGACCGGGGCAGGGATGTTCATTGACCTTGCGCGGTATATCCGGGCTCTACGGGGGGAGGCTACCCAGATCTGGCTTTTTGCGGTGATTCCCACCACAAAAGAAGGGGAAATGGAACAGTTAAACGCCGCAATTGCGCTTACCGAACTCGAATACCTGAACATTAACGAGAGGCTTTTCAACTATGTGGTGCTCAGTTCCCTGGGCCCGACGGGCTATAAAAAGGGGGAAGAGGCCAGGGTAGAGGTGCATGAGTTCGATTCAATGTTCCCCCACATCCTGACGAATTTCTTCCATATCGAAAAAGGGGATATCAACCTAAGCGATTCGAAACGCCTGTATTCCTCGTTTATTTTTGCAGATGCCCATGTAATCCAGTACCCCGTCGAAGAGCTGAAAACCCTGAAAAAACAGTATGAGGAAATCATCCTGGAACTCGAAAAAATCAGCGGGGCAAGGAAAGAAATCAACAGGGCCGTAAAAGCCCTGCTGGACAGCTCCGGGATGTTCAGGGAACTGCCTCCTACCCGGACAGATTCCGAGTTTATTAAAAAGGAATACACAAACGCCGAGAAAGTCTGGAAAAACGAAATCGGAAAACTCCTTAACTACCAGACCCCCGGAGCCGTGGAGTTTTTCATACGCAACAACATCTCGGCAGACGCCGGGATTGAAAACATAAGCAGCTATGAGGACCTGCTGGACTTCATCTCCAGGGTGAAAAGCTTTAGCGGCAGCGTAAAGGAAGACGAGTTGAAGGACGAAAATGACAAGAAGCTCTTTCGCCTGATTCCCGAGACCCTGCAGGGGATCGAAGATACTGCAAGGCTCTTCAAGCGGGTCGCGGGCATTGAGGAGGAAGCTGCAAGAGCCGTGCTTATAAATGTCCTGAAAGGCAAACAGGAACTTGTGGCTTCTGTTGACCGGCTCAACGCTAAAACCAGGGTACTCAAGGAAGAAAGCCTTGGAACAAAAGCCGAAATCGAAAGCAAACAGGTTGAAAAGGATTATCTGGAACAGGTGAATTCCCGGGTCGAAAAAGAAGTAGATAAGGCCTTAAGCGATAACGACCGGGACATTGAACAGTACTTTTCCCGGAAGAAGAAGCTGGATAACATCCGGGACCATGAGAAGCGGTTGAAATCGGAAATTGACATCTTCATCAGCAATTTCGGGGCAGGAAACTTCAAAAGCACGGATAAGGAGACCTGGCTGACCCTGACCGGGGTCCCGGAACTCCAGAGAGAAATTACTGCCATGTCCCATGAGCTTGAAATAGACCTCCAGGCCCTTTCCAAGCTCGTGGAATCGATTTCTCTCTACTACTATTACGATTACAGGATTACCCGGATCGAAAAAGGGGGCTTTAAGGAGAAACTGGTCGGGGCCGTAAAGGGGAATAAAAAGAAGCTTCTCAGGAGGTTTGAAGCCCAGAAACGGAGCATGGAGGATTATATCAAGAGCTCGGGAAGGGAATATGTCCAGGTAAACCCTCCTTTCGAGATTTATGTTCCTGAAAATTTCCTGAGTGAAAGCCAGAACAAAAAGGCCGAGGAACTTAAAACCGGGATCATGGACTCCCTCTTTTTCGACCTGAACAGGAAAGCCGCCGATCTTGAGGAAATCGACCGGGCGTTTAAGTCGGGAGACAGGCCGAAATTGAGGAGCCTCCTGAGAGAGGTCCTGACCCGCTACTACCTGCAGAGGGAAGACTATTCAGGGAAACTGGAACGGATCGAGACGGAGTTTCGGGAGCTTGAAGGAAAGCTCGAGGCTCAGAATTTCCTTTCCGATTTCCTCGGGAAAACCGAGGTCCTTACTGAGGAAACCCTTGTTTACAGGAGGGACCTTTCCAGGGAATACGATAAATTTTACGAGCATTTCACAAAACTCAGTGATGTCAGGACTTCGGGGAGCAAAGCTGGCAGCAAGACCCTGAGCAGCCTTTACATGACAAAGTTCGGGGATATCAACCCCAAAATCCTCTCCCTTATCGACGAGAGTTCCGATATGAGGGACCTTGACTGGGACGAGAGCGGGAAACGCGAACTTGACAAACTCATCGGGGAAATCCAGGTAACTTACAAAAACCTGATAGAAAGTTACAAGCTCGGGATCCATAACCTGATGATCCCTATCAGCACCACCGAACGCTGGAATTTCGGAAAAGCCGCCCTGGTGGTTTCTTCGCGCTCCTCCTACATTTCAAGCCGGATTGCAAGCGAACCCATAGCTGACGGGATAAAAGAAGAAATAAACGGGGTCCTGGCACTCAGCAACAGCAATGATGCCAAGCTTGCCACCCACAACCACACAAAGCCCTGGGACATTGCCCTGACCTTCTTTTCAGCCACGGGTTTCCTGGACAATATCTCGCCCCTGACCGCCGGGGGAGGCTTCTGGGAGGTGTATGAAAATAAGAAGGATAACCTGCTTCACCATGTGCTCAAACTCCATGAAGGAAAATACGTAACCCGAAAAGCCCTGCTCGACCTGAAGGAAGCCGGGGAACTGGCAAACCTGGAAAAGAAAGGGGTAAACGTCGGGGCAAGGGTCAATGAACTGTACGAAGAAAAAAGCTTGAGAGAGGCTTTGAAAAATGAGGATACACAGCAGCCTGAAACTCCTCTATGAACTTCCGGCAGTAGGGCTGGTCCTGCTTTTATCTTTCCTTTTTTTATGGTTTGCAGGGACATTAGCTTTCTCCCAGGTTTCCTGGCCAGGAGCTTTTTTGCTGAGTTTCTTTCCGGCATTCTTCGTTGCAAGCGCTTCAGGGATGTTTTTCCACGAACAGTCAAGAAAAGGGGGTTTCTTTTTAATTGCGGTCTTTTTGCCTTTCCTGTATTTTCTTTCTTTTGACCTGGGGGTCTTGAAGGCAAACGGGCTGCTCCTGGGCCTCCTGGCCGGGGGACTTCTGGACTGGCAGGCCCTTCACAATAACAGGTTCAACCTGCTTACGGGCTATGCAAGGGCAGGGGCGAGGCTCTTTTTTTTTGGCCTGGGCGTCTACATCCTTGTCCTTGCCCTGGAACTCATATACCCGTTTTCAGGTGAAGGGCTGGGGCGTTTCCTTGAAAGCGGGTCTGAAAGACCCCTGGACCTGGGGCTGGCCTTGCTGGTGGTGCTTTCCCTGTACCAGTTGACAGGGCTTATCCGGGACGTCCGGATTTCCGATGTCTTCATATACGGGCCTTCAAGGTCGGGAAAGACCTTCCTCCTGCTCGCCCTGTACAACCATTTCGTGAACTTTTACGCAGGCACGCACAGGGAAATCATCCTTTCCTATGACACGCAGGGGAAGCTCTCGAAAGCAAACGAGGACCGGCTGAGAATCGAGTCTATGCTTGCGGAAATCGAAGCCGGGAACATGCCAAAGAGCACCAGCCGCGCGGATATGGCAATGTATGTGCTGTCCGGGAAAAAAGGGGCAATCCCCATAGAATTTTCTTTCATCGATTACAGTGGGGAGTATACCGATGACCTGGACCCTGAGAATTACTCCCTGGCTGTCAATAAGCTCGATGAAAAACTGGAACGTTTCAATATAAACACCATCTACAGGCGGATCGGGACTATCAGCTTCCTGGAACAGCTGAAAAAAGACTACGCAAAGGAGCTCCAGGGAGAATTTCACGACCTGATCCTGGCCTCCATATATAAAAAAATGGAAACTGCCGGGAAAATCATTTTCCTCGTGGACGGGGACTACCTCCTGGACTACCACCTGGAAGGGAGAATGGAATTAACCCGCCTCTTCGGGCTTTATTCCCGGCTTATGGACCTCCTGGGAAGCGACAAGTCCTACGCCCTAGTGGTAACAAAAATCGATAAGTTCAAAGACCTGTCCGAAATTCCGGAAGAGTCGGCAGAAGCCCGGGAAATCGAAGAGGAAATCTACAAACTCCTGAGCAAAACCGATACCTTCAGGGAAATCCTCCACAGGGCCCGGAAAGTCCCTATCTACTTTTACACCGTAAGCGTGGACGCAACGCTCACCCCCCAGTTTTCAAAAGAGGGGAAAATGATCGAAGAACAGCAGAGAATTACCCAGATTTTCCCATGGAGGGTCGGTGAAATTGCGAAATTCGGCTTCTGATTCCGGTTCTGATTCCGGTTCTGGTTCCGGTTCTGGTTCCGATTCCGGTTCTGGTTCTGGTTCCGATTCCGGTTCTGGTTCCGATTCCGGTTCTGGTTCTGGTTCTAATCCCGGTCATGGTTCTGATTACGGTCATGGTCCTGCTTTCGGGGTATTCAGCTCAAGCGGAAAGCTGCTGGCAGGAAATAAGGACTTTAAAGATTACTCCGAGCTTGCCAAAAAGCTGGACATTAAAAGAAGCGCCCTGTATGTCGAGACCGGGGACATGACGGGGGACATGCACGGAGACATGCCCGGAAAAAGGGAAATTCTTCTCGGCTGCAGCCTCCTGGCTAAAATCAAGCTAGGCAGGGAAGAAAGGGTTGTCTTTATCTCGAAAATCCTGCCGGGGGAGTTTGACCGGGAGGGGGCCTGGCTCAAGAAGTTCTATAAGGAGGCCAGGGCGAAAACCGAAGCTCTGGAGTCAATCCGGTATGACGTAATCGGTTTGTGGAAAGCGGGTGATCTGGATTCGCTGGTCTCTCCGGATTTTCCGGGTTTTCTTGATTCTTCGGGTTTCCTGAATTCTTTTACTTCCCCGGAAAAATTCCCTGCCGGGTCCTTTGCCAAATCCCTTGCTCAGCTTGCGGGGGTCCTTCTCTCAAACCAGCCGGTTTCGGTCAGGACTTCCAAACTTGAGGACGGGCTTTTGCTGCTTTTCAGCCTGGTTTCGGGCTTGAAGCCTGCTTTTCACCTGCCTTTCAGGTTTGCCCTTTCCCTCTATCCGTCCGGGCTTGACCTGTCAGCCGGGCCCGGGGAGCCTGACCCTGACTTTTTCTTTGAAAACGGGGACCTGAGATCCAACCCGGCTTCGCGGGGTCCGGAGCCTTCCTATCCTGTGGAATATTACGAATTTCTCTACAGGGCTTTCGTCCGCATGGCAGAGCAGCAGGAATACCCGGGGACTGAGGAAAGTTTCCGGGAAAGGACCGGGGACCGGGAGGAACTGCTGGAGGAAGTCCGGAGGGGCATGATCGAACATTTCGGGCCCGAAATAACCGACAGTTTCATGGCAAAGGGAGAAATCGAAACCCTCTTCGAACTTTACCGGGAAAAGCCCGGGTCCCTGAAAGCGCTGGCTGATGCCCTGGTTGCCAGGGGCTGGGCTGACAGGGTCTTCGTGTTCCGGGACAAGGAACTTGCAGCTGAAGTGATAAAGAAACTGAGCGGAACGGATTCCGTAAGCAAAGGGCTTGAAGCCTTCATGCTGGAGCTGTACCGGGGGCTTAACAGCATCGGTGAAAAAGAAGAGGTCCAGCGCTACCTCCTGGAAAACGGTTTCTTTTACGAAGACTTCGTCTCCGAACTCGCCCTGATGCTCGAGGAAGGCTTCCGCAAAGGTGAACCCTCCCCTTACCTCCCCTCCCTGCTTGCCCTAACTGCCGACGTTTCCTTTTACGGGAACCCCCATGGAAAGAAAACATTCACCTGGGGGCTTCGCAAAGGGTTCGACCCCCTCAGCCCGCATGAAGCTGTGAACTTTTTAAAGCATGTCCTCTCAACCCTGCCCACTGTGGGAGAAGGCGGGAAACTGCTCCTCAAGACCCTCATAGAGCAAAAAGCCTCTGCCTTCAGGACCCCGGATAAACGTGCCACAGGGACAGGGGACGATTTTGTTCTGGAACTCAGCGAAAAACAGGCGGAAAAGCTGGACTCCTGGCTCGGAAGCAACTACGCCGGGGCAAGGAACGAAAAAATCCATACCCGCAGAAAAAAGCTTATGAAAAACGTCCGCAACGTCGTCCTTATCCTCCTGGCTTTCGCAGTCCTCGGAGCCCTTGCCCTCGCATTCCTGAACTACGGCCCCCAAATCCCTGGAATGGAGAACGTCTCCCCTGAAGCCGAAAACACGTCAGGGGCTGAGAATGAATCCATTGTGCAGG
Organism: Methanosarcina sediminis; assembly: GCF_052056915.1. Taxonomy (GTDB): domain Archaea; phylum Halobacteriota; class Methanosarcinia; order Methanosarcinales; family Methanosarcinaceae; genus MTP4. Next base: position 19,268 of record NZ_CP195119.1, read on the forward strand.
ACGGAAACGCTTCAAAAAGCGTTGGGGTAACCGTGTCTTCAGGTTCCCCTGATTCAGCGGGCTCTGGCAATTCAACGGATGATGCTGATTCGGTGGTTTCTGGTAATTCTACCGATTCTGCTGATTCGGTGGGTTTTGCTGGCTCTGTAGATTCTGCTGGCTTTGTAGATTCTGCTGGCTTTGTAGATTCTGCTGATTCTGCTGACTCTTCCGACCTCATGAGTCCTGAGAATCTTTCCGATGAGGAATCAAATCAAACCGCTCCCGATAACAGCAGTAATGAATCGGACCTTAAAGCCCGGGAATCCAATGACCCTGAAAACACGACTTCTGAAAACATGACTTCCAAAGAAGTCAACTATGATTCCCTCTCACACTGGCAATTCCCGTAAAAATTAAACACCTTACTCTCTTAAAAAATGCGGTTCCCCGGTTTTCTCGCAGAAAGGACGGCAAAGCCTCCTTTCCCGGTGCCTTCCTCTGGCAGCTCCACTTCCTCGATCTCCTCGGGAATTCCTGAAAGGGTCTGGCAGCTTTCGAGCTTTTCGTACCCGAGTCCTGCAAGCAGCCCCGAAACCTCAACTGCCGAAAGAAAACGAGCGCCCGAAGAAAAGCTGCTCTCCTTTTGTTTCTCCACATAATACTGCCCGAGCGGACTTTCCCTGTCGAGCATCCCGATAACGATCTGCCCGCCGGGTTTCAGGACCCTTGCAGCTTCCCTCAAGCCCTGAGCCGGATCTGTGAAAAAAGAAATGGAGGTTACGATTAAAATCAGGTCTAAGGTCTGGTTTTTGAAGGGAAGGGCTTCGGCAATTCCCCGGACTACCTCTATGCCTCTTCCTTTAGCTAAAAGCGCCATTGCCTCCGAAGGTTCAATCCCGTATCCGATTCCGAGGGGAGAGGCGAACCTTCCAGTGCCGACCCCGATTTCCAGGGCTCTCAGTTTTTCCGGGTGAGAGGGGAGGAATTGTTTCAGGGCGAGGAGTTCGGACTCGTAGGCCGGTTTGTATTTATCGTACCAGGCATCGTATTCACTGGCGTGTTTTTCGAAGGCATCGAATGGTTTTGTGGGATCCGGTTTGCTCATTTCTACTGGAATATTTGTGCCGGAGGTTTTTAAGTTTGAAGGATGGTGCCGGGAATGATCTTCATTTTATCAATTAAAGTTAGAGGAGGTATTCAGGCCGCCGGATTTTCTTGATAATTCATCTAGAAATACGGTTAATTTTTTTATTTTACTTATTCGAAAGCCGCGGCCCTCACTGGTTGCCAGTTTCCGTCAGCAGCCCGTTTGCGGTAGCAAACGGCCTTTCCTTGACTGTAATGAAAAAGAAGAAGAATATAATTACACGTCTGCAGCCTTTTTTCTTTCGCAGTTTGCAGCAAATGCACCTCTTAATTTGCTTTCTTATTTTCTTGAATCTTTTTTGGAAATTTCCTGGAAATGCCGCACTTCGTGCGGACAAAAACGGCTGAGACGATATTCCGGCCGCCCTGGATTCTAGAGTTCAATCGAAAGTCAAAGCTAACTGTTTTTGTATTGGATATTCGAAAGCCGTGGCCCTCACTGGTTGGCAGTTCCCGTCAGCAGTCCCCGTTTGCGGTAGCAAACGGCCTTTCCCCAAAAAATGAAGTATATGAATAAAAATTAGACACCTGCAACCGTTTTCTTCTCAGTTTGCAGCAAATGCACCTCTTAATTTGCTTTCTTATTTTCTTGCATCTTTTTCGGGGATTTCCTGGAAAAGCCGCACTTCGTGCGGACAAAAACGGTTAGATGAGGTATTCCGGTTACGTTGTTTTCTCAGCCAAGTTACTGCTCGGCGTTGTGTGGTTCATTTCATTAGCTGCGCTCCCTCAAGAGAACCAGCATAACTTATTTTATATATTTCCCAGTGACCCCACTTGCAAACGATTCAATCCTCCTCTCTCTCCTAATTACACCGGAGAAACAACAAGAATTATAAATCTTAATACCGAATCGTATCCTGAATCCTCAACTATATTTTACGAGTAATATTATTGGGAAAAACCGGGATTTGATGATAAAACACAGACTGAGCCCTTCACTAATAGCCAGATTTTTTTACCACAACTGCGAGCGCTATCTTCGATACCATTCGACCCCCCTGCAGGAAAGGGCCCGATCCGGGATCCCGGAAGTCAGGCCGGACCAGAGCCCGGCTACGAAAGCTCTCCTGGAGGCGGGGAACCGGTGGGAAGAGCTTGTGGTCCTTGAAAAACTGAAGGACAATTTGCTGGTCCCGGAAGGCGAGGGGGTTCTTCACGAAAGGGCTCATTCCGTAAAGGAAAGCCTGGAAATTTTCAGGAATTTGAAAAAGGGGGATACGGTCTACCAGCCTACACTTTTAGTTCCGCCCCGGTTTTATCAAAAGTACAATTTATCCCCTGAGCTGTGCAGGTTTTCGGCTTGCAGGCCTGACCTGCTGCGGGTTGTGGAGAAGGAGCCGAAGAAGCCGACAGACCTAACGGACCCTACAGACCCGACAAATTCGGCGAATATGGATAATTCGGACAAGCCGGGCGAGTCCGGTGAGCTCTGCCTCCAGGTGATCGATGTAAAGGCCAGCGACGAACTGAGTTCGAGCCACCGTATCCAGGCTACGTTATATGCTCTGATGCTGAAAGAGGTGCTGGAGGAAAACGGCATTGATATGCAGGTGGACATGAGCCGGGCAGGCATCTGGCTTTACGGGCAGGACGAGCCGGAACTGTTCAACCTGGGTTTCAATATCAGGATTATCGAGGAATTTTTGAGGTACCGCCTGCCAAAAATCCTAGCAGAACCTCTCAAAGATGTGCCATGGCACGTATACAACCGCTGCGAGTTATGTGATTTCTACAGGCACTGCAGGGAAGAGGCTGAAAAATGCGATTCGGTGTCCCTTATCCCTTACCTTTCGGTCAGCGGGAGGGAGTACCTCAGGGAGGCGGAATGGGACAGCAGGACGTCGATAAATACCCTGTCCGAGCTGGAGGCTTTTCTTGAGGCAGGGGGAAGCGAGGGAAGCAAGGACACAAAAGGTGTCGAAGGCTCTGAAGGTGCCGAGGGAACCGAAAATGTTGATGAGATCCTGGATAAGTGCGGCTCTTTGCGCGGGAAAGGGGAATTTTTGCGAAATACCCTCCGGGCTCTGAAGGAAAAGGAGGTCGTGGTTAACAGGGGAGTTTCCCTTCCGCTGCCTAAAAATGAGGACGTAAGCCTTTTTCTGACCCTCCAGAGGGACCCTGTTTCGGGCAAGATTTACTCGGCGGGTTTTAGGCGCTTTAAGGGGAAAGCAGTTTACGGAAGTCCGGTGAACGAAAGGGTTTACGTGGCTGAAAGCCCTGACCATTGTGAAGAGATACAGAGGAGATTCCTGCTGGACTTATTTGACGAGCTGAAAATCCTGCATGATTATAACGAAGCTTTTAAAGAAGCCAATGAATCCAATGAAGTCACCGGTAATGGATCCACTGGCAATGAAGCTAATAAAACTAATGAAGCCGCTGCAAACGAACCCACCGAATCCGATGAAACCCTGAAATGGAAGGAACAAAAGTCCCTGCAGACATACGTTTATGACAGCTACGAAGCCTCTTTGTTCAGGGAACTCCTCCGGGAAGCGGTAAAAATCCCGGAACTGGCACCCGTTGCCCTTGAACTCTTATTCTACTATCAGGACCCTTCGCTGTTCGGGGAAAAGCAGCATCCTTTTTCAAAGGTGTCGTTCCCGCTTGTTGTGCTGACCGAGGAGATCCGGAAGCTGGTATGTTTGCCGATTCCCTTTTCCCTCCGGCTTCCCGAGGTTACGGAGGCTTTGCCGAAAGCCGATTTCGATTTTAAGCTTGACCCTGGGGACCTGTTCTGGTTCGAGCACGGCAACGCGCTTAAGAGCGATGCGATTGCGATGGCATGGGAGAGGAAGAAGGTTGAAGCGGTCGGCTGGATTGAAAAGGAACTTTCGATGCGGCTCCTTGCAGCGAGCAGCGTCCTTGACGGGCTCCGGGAAAAAACCCGGGACTCCCTGGTCAGGTGGCCTCCCAAATTCCGGATCCCGGCGTCCCGGAGGTACAACTACCCGGAAGTTTCCAGGATGGTCTTTATTACCCGCTACGAGTCTTACCTGAGAAACCAGGAGATTCGGGAGAGGCGAAGCCTTCCTTTTTCGGAAAGGGTGAAGGAAGGGATCAGCATCCCTGTCCAGTACCTGGAACAGAACCTCTGGAAAGTCAACTGCGACCTGGACACGAGCCTCTTCGAACAAAACGAAAACTTCGGCTACCTCCTGGTCCCGAAGGGAGCTGACGGGGAAAAAGCCCAGCTCAGCTTTGAAGATTACAAATACCGGACCAATCTGCAAAACCCCGGCAGGAGCAAAGTCTGCTTTGCAATGGTCAACAAGAAGGTCGAAAACGAAAAAACCGGGAAGATAATGGGATTCTTCCTTGAGGTCTATTATAATGAGGATCAGCTGGGTTTTTCCAGCAACGATGCCCGGGCTGCTTCCGACCCATCTTCCAAACCGGTTTCCAAACAGAGCTTTTTCAAGACAGGAGACGAGGCAGTCCTTCACCCGAGGTTCACGGACTTTTCCTCGGAAAGGATAATTTCCAGGCTCACCGAGCTTGACGAGCAGCTGGAACACGACTTTATCCGGCTTTTGAGAGACCCCCGGGGCTTTTCCACTCCGATCCGGGAAACCGACAGTGTCCGCACTGCTGCCCTGAAGCATGCCGAAAACTCGGGCTTTACCCCGAGCCAGCAAAAAGCCTTCACCCACATGCTGGAAAACCGCCTGACCCTTATCTGGGGACCCCCTGGGACCGGAAAGACCTATTTCCTGGCAAAAGCCCTCCTGGACCTTGTCCGGGCAAAAATGGAAGCCGGGGAAACGATCCATGTCGGGATAACGGCATTTACCCACGCCGCAATCGAAAACCTGCTGCTGAGGGTCCGGGAATTTGCAGAAGAAGAGGGGCTTGTGGAGGGTTCTGGAGAAGGAGAAGGAAAAGAAGAAGGAGAAGGGAATGGAAGAAAAGAAGGGAAAGGAAAAGGACTTGAAATTTACAAATTGAAGGACATAAAGACCCAGAAAGCCCGGGAGGCTTTAAAAGTCCTCTCTGAATACGACATTCAGGAAAAGAGCACCTGCCCCTTCCTGATCCTGGGAGGGACGGTAAACAGCTTCAATAAAATAAAACAGAAATGCGATCCCTTTGATATCCTCATCGTTGACGAAGCCTCCCAGATGAAGCCCGCAGAACTGGCTCTTGGCATGTCCGTCCTGGACGAGGGAAAACGGCTCATTCTTGCAGGAGACGACTTGCAGCTCCCGCCCATCATAGCCGGCGAGTACCCCGAACCCGAAGACGGTTTACCGGGGCTCTACGATTCCATCTTCTCCTACCTCCGCCTCAGGGACAGCAGCCCGGACCCCGGATACACCTGCCAGCTCCTTGAAAACTGGAGGATGAATGAGACGCTCTCCAGCTTTCCGGCAGCTACTCTCTACGGCAAAGGCTACAGGCCGGCAAACGAAGGGATCGCAAAGCAGAAGCTCAAACTTCTATCCAGGGGCTTTCCGGAAACTACTCAAAAATTAGAAGCAGACGCGGAACCTGAATCCGTATCGGAACCTGAATCTGCATCGGAACCTGAATTCGCGTCGGAACCTGAATCTGAGCCCAAGCTCAAACCTGAACCTGAACCTAAACCCGAATCTAATCCAGAACCCGAACCTGAATTCATAAACTGGGCCCTTGACTCGGAATACCCTTTAAGCGTGGTAATTCTTGAAAACACCCGGGCTTCCATAGAAAACGAGATAGAAGCCGAACTGGTTGCAAAACTCGCCGTATCCCTGCGGCAGACCCTGTCCAGGGACGATGCCGGCACCCCCTACCCGGACTCCGGGGAAGGAGACTCAGATTTCTGGAAACACGGCCTGTTTATCGTAAGCCCCCACCGAGCCCAGATCCGCACGATCCGGGACGAGCTTGGCAAATTGCGGGACTGGCAGCACCGCCCCTTCGTGGACACGGTCGACAAGACCCAGGGGCAGGAAGCCGAAGCCGTGATAGTGAGCTACGGGGTCAGCGATATCGATACCGCAATGAACGAAGCCGAGTTCATCTACAGCCTGAACCGGCTGAACGTGTCGATAACCAGGGCAAAAGCAAAATGCGTGGTCTTCCTCCCGCGCCCCTTACTGGAACCTCCCCTTGACCTCCTGAAGAACGCCGGGGCGAGCAAAGGGCTCGGGCATATGCTTGAGCTTGTGGAGTTTTGCAGGGAGAAGGGGGAAGTCGAGGAGTTCGAGGTGGAACTTGAGCAGGGGGTTTGCAGGTTGACGGGGATAAGGGCGAAGGCTAACCGAGTTGAGGATTAAAATCAGTATTCTGGCCGCCAAAGTTTTAATGACGATTTTCTTCGGGGATGGGGGTGTTTTTTTGTTTCGCTTACTCAGAAACCGCGGCCCTCACGATTTCTTAGACCCGACATCAGCCACGCAAAGCGAAGCTTTGCGGCTTTTCCTGGAAAATAAAATAGAAGAAGATGAAAATTAAGAATTGTCACCGACTTCTACGACAGAGGCGTATATATTGCACAGCTCTCATACTGTACATTATACGACAGGAAATCTTCAAAAATACAGGACCGATGCCATGACTAAGAAAAAAACACCCCTTGACCTTAACCGGATCCGGCTCCTTATCGCAGAAAGAAAGGCTGAGATTAAAAGGGAATTCAATGCAGAAATTACGGGCATTTTCGGTTCATACGCACGCGGGGAAGAAAAAGAGGGAAGCGATATTGATGTCCTGGTGAGCTTAGGGGAAGGAGCAAGCCTTTTTGACCTTACGGGGCTTGAGTCCTATCTTGAGGGGCTGTTTGGAGTTCCGGTGGATGTTGTTTCGGAAAGGGGCATAAACCCGATAGTTAAAGCTGACATATTAAAGGGAGCTGCCGGGGTCATAAAATCACCTCTGCTTTACCTGTGCGAGATGCTCAAAGCTTCCAGAAGTATAAAAGAGTTCACCGAAGGGATGGACAAAGACACTTTTCTGGATGACAATCTAACAAAGGATGCAGTCGTACTCCAGCTAGAGATTATAGGTAAAGCCGCAAAATCCGTTTCTGCCGATATACGGTCAAAGGCTCCGGAAGTAGATTGGGATGGTATGGCAGGAATGGGGGACCGCCTGAGATCCGCTTATTTTGATGTGGATTATGACCGTGTTTGGGATGCTGCAATGAACGATGCTCCGGTGCTTGAAAATGCTGTTGAAAGGTTGATCAGGGAGCTAGATTTGGGTAACTGTGAGGATTTTTTAGATTGGCGGTAGAGATTTGATAGAAATATTCGTTCTTAACGAGCTGATAGCAAAGAATCGATAATAAGAGCCTGCTTCATTCCAATCAGGGGGAGATGTACAACTCTATTTTTATATTTAGCAGGCGGGCGGGCACACTCAAACCCCGCATAATATCGAAACTGAGTATTGTGCCATCTAGTTATTTGAAATAAAGGCAGGTTAGTTGAATGAAAGTAAAGGCTGACAGCGACAATCTATTCTTCCAATCCTTTTTTCATAAATTCGGGAAAGGCCGTTTGCTTACGCAAACGGTGAGGACCCTGTTTTCTCCATAATGAGCAGTTAACCGGCGGACCGGAATCACCATTAAACCCGCCCAATAAACCAGGGTCTTTTCTCCTCTCGCCTTCTCTCCTCGCTCCCCCTTTTAACCCTGGTCTTCCGAATTGCAGTTTAACAATGCACGGTCTGTTCCGGTCATTTTGCATCATCAACTGAATTAATTTTTGCCAAATAACTTTTATCTCTCTTCTCAGGGTTGAATTCCTAATTTTATTTGCAAAAGTGCCGGGCTGTGTATCTGCCAAATCCTGGTGAAACCGTCGCTTCTTCCTGATCTTATTCCTTATATAGCATGGAGTTTATAATCTATCATGATGGCAGCAATTGAGAAAGTAAGGCTTGAAGGGAAGGTGCTGGGAGATATATTTAAGGAAGACTTCCTGGACATGATAGCCGATTCAGGTGAGAACATATTTCCTATAAATGTCGCCTTCGTAAGAGAGTTTGAAAGAGATGGAAAATTGCATGCCAGCCAGATTACTTTTAGCCACCAGAATAATGATGAGGTCAAAAATAAAGTCCTGCATGTCGAATCCGAGGACCCGGAATTACTGGATATATTTTTGAAAATAATCGAGGAAAGCACAATGGCAGAGGTTCGGAAAACAAGTCCTGAAAACCAGGTTTATCAAGGCAGACTGGCTAAGGACATGGTCTACGAAACATCTGAAGGCATGCAGGTAAGTACAAAAGTGAGTTACATGAAAGGAGACGTCATTGAATACCTGCTCTCCGAAATTCGGGAATTGAAGCTGAAAGTTAAGGCTCTTGAAAGCAAGAGGACCATTACCGAGGATTCCTTAACCTCCTTCTGGGATAACGAATATGACGAAGCCTGGAACGAATGTTGAACAGAGGGATATTGTCCTCGTCCCATTCCCCTTCTCCGATCTTTCTACAAGCAAACGAAGGCCTGCTATTATCATTTCCAATGGTTCTTACAACTCGCATAACGATGACGTAATCTGCTGTGCAATTACCAGCAACCCGAAAAATCTCGCAGGCTGCGTGGCAATAAATAATTCCGACCTCGATAAGGGCTATCTCAATTACGAAAGCCGAATCAAGCCCACCAAGATTTTTACACTAAACAGGAAACTAATAATAAAATCTCTTGCGAAATTAAATATTGAAAAAAGTAAAGAGGTAATTCGGAACCTTAATTCTTCCATAAGCATCATTGATGTAACTCTTGAAGAATGAAGGTGTTTCACCCGAGTTCCGCTTCGGGAGCACGGGGTCCTTTTCGCTCGCTGCGCTCCCTCAAGAGAACTACGATTACTCTTTTTATATATTTCCCCGGCGGCGGGCTCACCCACCCCCCGCGCAACCTTCAGTCTAGAAGCGGAATCGATCTACGGAGCCGAAGTTTATTCTCCCTCTTCCTCATAAACCCCGGTAAGCAATATCCTCTTCTCAAAACCGCCTCTCTCTTCCCTTTTCTTCTCCTGGATTTGCTCAACCCTTTCAAACCCTGTGACCCGGGAAAGCGCATCAATAACTTCCTTTATATCCGCCAGCTCCTCAACACACGGCTCTTCCATGAACTCCAGGACTTCCTCATAGAGTTTTCTTATAAGATACTGCGGGTATTCCTCATCCTCATCAAGAATTTCGCACTCCGGAACCCTGTTTGAGCTTCTTATGATTTCCGGGATTTTGTCGCGGACGAGCTTGTCGTAGGGGGTGTAGGTGGTTTTTTCGGTCATTATGAAGCCTTCTATTTCCATTTATTATCAATTGTTACCCAGTTTTTCAACTGTCTGTTAGAATCCGGTTTTGTTCCGGTTTTGTTCCGGTTTTATCCTGGTCTCTATTATCTATTAGAGGTACTTTGCTTTTACCTCTTCTATGTTGGGGACCCCGCCCAGATTTTTATAGTAATCTTCAAGGTCTTCCAGCATTTTATTTTGAATCTTCCGGATATTGGATTCGTTGTTTATTTTTTGCCAGAGGTATGAGGAAAAAGCTATGTGGTTCAGGTCTTTGCAGTGATACATGAAGCGCTTTCTCTCAAACTTTTCAAACGGGTTTGAAAGAATGCTCCTTTTGACAAGGGTTTTATCTCTGATTACTTCAGGGTCGTTGAAGGGACAGTTCGGCCTGTCAACACTGAGCCCTTTTTCGTGCCTGTCCAGGTAGAAAGCTGTGTAGAGCTCAAGAAGTTCGTCAAGGCTGCACTCCCCTGTATGGTCCGTGCATTTCAGGAAAGAGAGCATGAAGATGATTTTGTATGAGAAAGAGTAGTCGCCTTTATCCAGGAATTCGAAGAAGTCTTTGTAAACGGTTGTATTGTCATGCGCTTTGAGCCCTTTTTTCTCCCGTAATTCACCCACCTTTTCCGGCTTGAAATACTGGAGGGCTTTCCTGCCGAAGGGAATTTTCAGGTCAGGTTCCACATCCCCTTTTTTAATCCAGCTCTTCAGGGTCCCTGTTGATATGAAAAGTTCTCTTGCAAGCTGTTCCGTATTTATATAGTCGGGATATTCCTTTTCGAAAGTGAAGATGTTGATTTTCTCCACACTTCTTTCTTCTTCGTAAAGCCCGGCTAAAATAAGCTCTTCAGGGCTCAGTTCCTGCTTCTGACCATACATTTCTTCAGGGTCTTTCAGGAGGTTGGCCCAGGGGATATACCTGTCTACCCCGAAGATCCCGTGGCAGTTCCAGGGCATATTGAAAGGGCCGTAATTGTCAACGACATCTATCACGTAAAGGGCTTCTTTTCCGGGGAACTTTCTTGTCCCCCTTCCGAGCTGCTGGAGGTAGAGGGCTTTTGACATGGTTGGCCTTGCCATTACGATAATAGAGGTCCTGGGCGAGTCCCAGCCCTCGGTCAGCAGGGAGCAGGTGCAAAGGAACTGTATTTCTTCATTTTCATATTCCCTGATATATTCCATCGATTTTTTGTCTTTCCCGCTTACAGCTTTTGCACTGATCCCCTGCTCTCTCATTCTCCTGGCAACCGATTCGGCATGGGCAACCGAGACGCAGAAAATGAGGCCTGATTTGAACGGCATTTTTTTCGGGCTGCGAGGGGTTTTCCGGCTTTCTGAATTTTCATAGCTTTCAGTACTTTCTTGGCAGCCCGTATCTTCCAGATCCACGAAATATTTCTTCAGCACATCAACGATCAGCTGGTCCCTTGAAGGCACAATAAGGTTCTTCTGGAGGTCAGAGGCGATGTAATCTTTCCCGTTGTACCTTATTTCACTGAGGTCAAGGTTACTTTTTATCCTGAATGCTTTTATGGGAGAGAGGATTTCTTTTTCAATGGCTTCTTTTAAGGTAAGATTGGTTTCATATTCCCCGAAGATTTCCTCAAGCTTTTTCATGTCGAGCCTTTCGGGGGTTGCCGTCATTCCGAGAAGCGTGTCAGGATTGAAATGCTGAATTACTTTTTTAAGGCCCGGAGCAACGGCATGATGGGCTTCGTCAATTGCAATGTAATCGAAGTGCTCGGGGCTGAACTTCCGGTAATTCCTCTGTATCCAGGAATACGTTTGAACCATGATTTTGCAGTCTTCGGAGTCCCCTATGCTGATAGAATAAACCTCCCTTTCCTCAGCGGTTAGGGCCTGTCCGTTAAGAGCTTTTTCGGTAAGGTTATCCCAGGAAAAAGCTGCTGCTGAAGCCGGACCCGGGGTTTTCGTGCCTCTTTTAATTTCCCACTCTCTGTATCCTTCATAAAAATAGTCAATAGTCTGCTCTTTCAATTTCCTTGTCGGAACAAGCACAAGGGCTTTTACAGAGGAGTCTTTTTCGTATTCCCTGTAAAAATCGGATATGAGGATATGCGTCTTTCCGGCACCCGTCGGAAGGTGCACAAGAAAAGCCTTATCCCCCTTTTCCCTGCCCTTTTCGATTGCTTCAAGCATGTTTTCCTGGTGCTCGAATAACTCAAAAGCCCTTTTTGCCCGGACATGGTTCCCATCGATTATCCTTTCAGGCCCCGGGAAATACCTCTTAATCTCCTCGCAAAAAACATCCCTGAACAGCATGGACCCAAGAGACCACCTGTAAAGCTTTCCCCCCTGGGAAACGATGGAATTCTGCTTCAAAAGCTGGTCCTTATACCGCTCTTTCCCCACAATAATCGGGTGATGGTACCTCTCCCCGTTCTTCTCTATCCCGATAAACCCATCTTCGGTATGGACCACGTAATCGATCCACCGGGTCCCTCCCTTCGCATCAGGCACGGGATACTCCCTGCTGACCCGGTTGAGGACCTCCCTTCCGAAGACCTCACAAAAAGCGTCCTCAAAATAAGACTCAGGAACAGTGGGGTCCACACAGCTAAGCTCCCTGTTCACCCCGGCTGCTGTCGGGACCACATCATCACAAAACTCCCCCGAAACAAGCAAAGGAAACATTTCCTTCATCTCAAGAAAATCCGACTCATCATCAACAAGAAACCTGAATACCCGCCTGTAAGAAAAAATGATTTCATTCTGCTCTTTTGTGTATTCACTGTAGTTGAACGGGTTCTCCCTGTTGCAGATGTCCCGGTCCACCATCACGGCAAGTTTCGAATCAGGAGTTGTGTAGAGGAAGCCTCTGAGGAGGGTTTTTGTCCTGCTGAGGGAGAAGGTTGAGAGGTAGTTTTTGGTTTTTGGGTCGGGTGAAGTGGTCATGGTTTTCCTGGGAAGGGGTTTTATGTGTAGAGGGTTTGGGCATAACTGTTTTTATATTCTTAGGTATTTAGTACGAAATGTCCAATACTTTATTAATATTATGCGTTTCTGGAGAAGTTTGAAAGAGAGAAAGGAGATTTCAGGCCGCCTGAGTTTTGAAGAGGTATAATATAACTGCTTTTTTATATTTTGTTGGGACGCTCTGCCGGTAAACAATCTGTAAAACGTCTTCTCAGACTAAATTCTGAATCATGAAGCTGTATCTGTTTGCCTCGTGAGGAAGAGGAGATTGATAGGGTATCCAAATTGAACCACTCATCCAGCTGCCTTACTTCGAAATATATATAATACCCCTTCGTCATTTGTAATGAATATTTAAAATGTGGAGAAAATGAAAAATGAGCAAGATTACCCTTTCAGAATTAGAACAAAATCTATGGGGCGCGGCAAATATTTTGAGAGGCCCTGTTGATGCTTCTGATTTTAAATCATATATATTCCCCCTACTTTTTTTCAAAAGAATATCCGATGTTTACGACGAGGAATTCAAAGAAGCTATGGAAGATTCGGGAGATGAAGAATACGCCGAACTGAGTGAATTCCATGATTTCATTATTCCACATGAAGCTCACTGGGACGATGTAAAGGAAAAAACCGAGAATGTCGGACAGGCTCTTCAGAAAGCCTTTCGAGAAATCGAGAAATCAAATCCACATACACTCTACGGCATATTCGGAGATGTAAACTGGACGAACAAAGATAGACTCTCAGACGAACTTTTAATCGACCTCATTCAACATTTTGACCCGCTCAAACTTTCGAAATCAAACGTTGAACCCGACATTCTGGGGCAGGCTTACGAATACCTGATTAAGAAATTTGCAGACCTCACGAATAGAAAAGCAGGAGAATTCTATACACCCCGACCGGTTGTTCATCTGATGGGAAGCATCCTGAAACCCCAGGAACAAGAAACAATATATGACCCTGCCTGCGGTTCTGGCGGTATGCTCCTTGAGTCCTACCACTATGTTCAAAAAAGTGGAGGAGATTCAAGAACTATAAAATTGTACGGCCAGGAAAAGAACCTCACAACTTCTTCTATTTCAAGAATCAACCTTTTTCTCCACGATATCAAAGAATTCCAGATCCACAGAGGGGATACACTAAAGGAGCCTTACTTCCATGAAGGAGACCGGATTTCTCAGTTTGATGTGGTAATCGCAAATCCTCCCTTTTCTTTGAAAAACTGGGGCCATGAGAACTGGTCTCATGACCCATTCGGCAGGAATCTCGCAGGAACGCCGCCAAAGAGCAACGGAGATTATGCCTGGGTCCAGCACATGATAACTTCAATGAAGCCTGAAACCGGGAGAATGGCAATCGTGCTTCCCCACGGAGCCCTTTTCAGGCAGGGTGCTGAAGGTAGAATCAGGAAGGAATTGATTGAAAAAGACCTGCTCGAAGCCGTGATAGGGCTTGGGCCAAACCTCTTTTACGGGACCGGGATCAGTGCCTGCATTCTTGTTTTCCGCTCGAAGAAGACCGAAGAAAAAGAGAATAAAGTCCTTTTCATCGACGCATCCGAGCAGTACCAGAAGGGCAGAAACCAGAACTTTTTCCTCCCCGAACATGCCGAAACCGTGCTCCAGTGGTATGAGAATTTCGGAGACCTGGAAAACATATCCCAGGTCGTTGAGCTTTCGGAAATCCGGAAAAACGAGTACAACCTGAACATTCCGCTTTATGTAAAAAAAGTCCATGAAGTAGAAGAGATCGACCTGAAAGCCACCCTGGAGCATTTGAAGGCGGATTACGAAGCGTTCCTTGAGTCCGAGGAAAAAATGAAACAGTTACTTAAAGAAGTGAATGTCCTATGAGTCCGGCTAATTCTCATGTAAGCCAGCAGGAACTGGAACAGTACCTCTGGGGAGCCGCAAACCTCCTGAGGGGAGGCATCGACCCTGGTGAATACAAAAACATAATTTTCCCCCTGATGTTCTTCAAGCGCATTTCCGATGTCTATGAAGAAGAATTCGAAGAAGCCCTTCAGGAATCGGACGGCGACCTGGATTACGCTCGTTTTGCGGAGCATCACCGCTTTATGGTCCCCGACGGCGCCCACTGGAAAGATGTCCGGGAAGTCACCACCAACGTAGGAGAGGCAATCCGGAAAGCCATGCGTGAAATTGAAAAAGCCAATCCTGACAAACTCAGCGGCATCTTCGGAGACGGAAACTGGACAAACAAGGACCGCATGAGTGACAAACTCCTCATCGACCTGCTCGAACACTTCTCAAACCTCAACCTCTCCATTAAAAACGTCCCCCAGGACCAGTTCGGAAACGCCTACGAATACCTGATCAGGAAATTCGCCGACGACAGCGGCCACACCGCAGCCGAGTTCTACACCAATAGAACAGTGGTCGAGCTGATGACTCTTATCATGGCCCCCAAATCCGGAGAATCCATCTATGACCCGACCTGCGGCTCAGGCGGCATGCTCCTGAACTCCATCATCCTCGCAAAAGAAAACGGCGAAGAATACCGAAACATCAAACTCTACGGCCAGGAAATCAACCTCATAACCTCAGCCATCGCCCGCATGAACATGTTCATCCACGACGTAGGCGATTTCTCCATCATAAGAGGTGACACCCTCGCAAACCCGGCTTTCATAGAAAACGACAGGGTTCAGCAGTTTGACATGGTGATTGCAAATCCTCCCTATTCAATCAAAAAATGGAATCAGAAAGCCTGGACAAAAGACCCCTTTGGCAGAAACATCTACGGGACACCTCCCCAGGGCTGCGCTGACTACGCTTTTTTCCAGCACATCATCTGCTCAATGAAAGAAGATACCGGAAGGTGTGCGATTCTCTATCCGCATGGAGTTCTTTTCAGGGACTCCGAGCAGAGCATGAGAGCTAAACTCATCGAAGACGACTATGTAGATTGTGTAATCGGCCTTGGACCGAATTTATTCTATAACTCCCCAATGGAAGCCTGTATTGTCATCTGCAGAAAAAACAAACCAGCCGAGAGAAAAGGGAAAATTCTGTTTATAAACGGCTTTGAAGACGTAATACAGGAAAAACAACAGGCATTTTTATCCGATGAAAATATCCAGACACTTTTTGATTTGTATACAAATTACGGAAACGTTCCAAGGAAATCTTACGTTGCCTCGATGGAAGAAGTGAAAGAAAAAGACTACAACCTTAATGTACCTCTCTACGTGGAGAAATACGATCTCGGAGAGATAAATGAGCCTCTTGAAGTGGTAATTCAGGAATGGACTGAAAGCAGTCACAGAATAAAAGAAGCAAATGAAGAAATTTTTTCAATCTTATCAGAGGTCGGATTAAATGATCAGTAACCTGAAAAATGTCCCTTCTGGATGGCAAAAAGTGAGATTTGATGATATCGCTGAAATTGTTACAGACAGAGTAGAAAAACCCAGTGAATCTGGATTGAAAGATTACATCGGTCTGGAACACCTGGATACTGATAATATAAAAATCAAAAGATACGGCTCCAGCAAGGACGTAAACGCCACAAAATTTCTCTGTAAGAAAGGAGACATAATTTTCGGGAAACGCCGTTCTTATCTTCGAAAAGTCGCAGTAAGCGAAAGAGATGCAGTAGTCTCAGCTCACTCTATGGTTCTTCGTCCCACAGGAGATAAGATCCACCCCGACTTCTTACCCTGCTTTATGCAATCCAGCATATTCTGGAAAACGGCCCACGCAATTTCCGAAGGCTCAATGTCTCCCACAATAAAATGGAAAACACTTGCAAAGCAGCAATTCTGGATTCCAAGCGTCCCGGAACAAAAAAAGATATCAGAACTCCTCTGGTCCATCGAAGATAACATCCAGAAAACCGAAAAACTCATCGAAACAACTGAAACACTCAAACAGGGGCTCCTTAACGAACTGCTGACAAAAGGGATTGGGCACACCCGGTTTAAAGATACTGAATTGGGGAGGATTCCGGAGGAGTGGGAAGTTGAATCACTAAAAAGTATTACAAGTAAAATTACGAAAGGAACAACTCCAACGACATATGGAAATTCATTTGTTGATGAAGGAATAAATTTCATAAAAGTTGAATCTATTGATGAATTTGGAAAATTTCTTCCCGAAAGTTTTGCATACATCGATGAAGACACAAATTTGATGCTTAGTAGATCCATTCTTCAGGAAAATGACATTCTTTTTTCCATTGCAGGTGCTTTGGGAAGAGTAGCTAGAGTTACTCAGAACACACTTCCTGCAAATACAAACCAAGCTTTGGCTATTATAAGAATTAATAAGGAAAATATACTGCACCAATATGTTCAGTATTATTTATCATCAAATATTACCCAAGAATATATAACTAGACATTCTGTAAAAACAGCTCAAGCTAATGTTAGTCTTACTCTGTTATCAAAACTTCCAATTTTGATTCCCTCACAGGACGAGCAGCTAAAAATATGTGCAATAATAAAAAAAGTAGAAGAAAATTTAAATTCATACATACTTCATTTAGAAAAGTTAAAAAACCTGAAGAAAAAATTAATAAACAAACTTATTTTAGGAAAAGTAAGAGTTTGGAAGATATGAAGGTAGAAATTTTAAGAAGGCTCTATTATGTACATTTCTGAATTAAATATCAAAGGCTTCAGGTTTTTTAATGACTATTTTAGCTTGTCTTTGAATAAAGGACTTACCGTATTAGTGGGAGAAAACGGAAGTGGAAAAAGTACAGTAATAGATGCCATTCGTTTGTTGCTCGGGGAAGATGAGTACAACAGATCCGGAATATCTCCAAATGACTTTCATAGACCTTTCTCCATGGAAAGCGCCACACCAGTTGAGAGTATTCGAATTGATTGTATTTTTGATGCATTAGAGGGACCTGAACAGATTGCTTATTTACCCTGGTTAAAACCCGAGAATGTGAATCAAGCAGAGCTACATTTGGAAGCTATAAATAAAGAAGATGCAAGGGGAAGAATTAGGAAAAATATGTGTGGAGGAACCTCAAGAAGAGGGATTTTTGAATGGGAGCTGGTAAATTCTATAAACTGTGTGTACTTACCTCCATTGAGAGACGCAGAAGAAAAATTGAATTCTTATCGTGGGTCAAGGCTTGCTCGCTTATTGACTAAGCTCAATGGTTCAGGAGATGGAGATCATCGTTTGGAGGAAAAGGTAAAAGAGCAAAACGATGAATTGCTCAGTGATCCCCTCATACAAAATGCTAATGGGCTAATAAAAAAATGTTTAATTGACTCTGTGGGGGAGATTTTAGGACAGGATGTTTCAATACAATTTTCTGAAATAAACTTCAACAAAATTGTCCATCAGCTTCGCCTTTTATTTTTCCCTGAGATAAAAGAAGGAGCAATCCCGCGAGAGGTATTCAGAGATTTGTCAGAAAACAGCTTAGGTTACAATAATCTTCTTTATATAGCTACAATCATAGCTGAGATGGAAGCTCAAAATGACGTAAGTACAACATCTTTAAAGGTACTGTTGATCGAAGAACCTGAAGCTCACCTACACCCTCAGCTTCAAACTCGCCTTCTCCAATATTTGCAGGATGCTGCTGAGGAAAATAACATTCAGGTGATAATTACAACTCATTCTCCTACAATTGCAGCCGCTGTGGGACTTGATCCTGTTGTTGTAATGTCATCGTCTCCACTTAGTCAAGAGAGAAAAGCTGTATCACTTACCAATTGTGGCTTGGATAGGAAAACGAAATTTTTCTTAGAGAGATGGCTTGATATCACAAAATCTGTTTTATTATTTTCTAAAGGGGTCATTTTAGTAGAAGGAGTATCTGAAGCCATACTTTTTCCGGAATTTGTTAAAAGAGTCTTGGAACAAGAGACTCTTGAAGATTATGGAATTTCTGTGGTAAACATCGATGGCATCTACTTTAAATATTTCATGCAACTGTTTTGTGGTTACAAAATAGCTGAAGAAAACTTTGAATCATGTGACAATATCCCAATTCGATGTGTGGGAATAACAGACTGTGATCCAGAAAAAAACAATATTGGTGAGGCAGATGGGAATAACATAGATGGATGTAAGAATCCACAACGATTCCTTGTTCACGATTTAAGAAATCACACATCTAATTGTAGACTGTATATGAACTCAAAAACTTTTGAAGTTGATTTGGCATTAGAGGGCAATAATCTTGCTATTATGAATTTAGTATTAGAGAACATTACTGATACAAATGGGGACATTAAAATAAGGGCTAGAATTGCAAAAAGCATGGACTGGAGATTAACAACTTCTTGTGAAAAAATTGTTGAAGCATTTTTGCTTTTAAAACGCATTGAAAAGAATAAAGGTGAATTTGCTCAAGAACTTGCAATGCTACTAAAATCCGAGGATGAGCCGGATTTTGAAGTACCTTCCTACATTAGAGATGCGATTTTGTATGTCACAGGAAAATCTAACTGATGAAGAAAGAAAGCGCCAAGAGCTATTAGATAAACTTTATCAAAAGCTAGGGCGTGATGAATATATAGAGAAGCTAAGCTTGGAACAGTTGGAGTTCATCGTAAACCCTATCACTAATTCCTCTTTTTTAAATTCGTGTCCCGGAAGTGGGAAAACTGAGGTTGTAGGATTTAAAGCCGCTTATGAAGCATCCTCTTGGGAGAGTCCTTATTCAGGAATTGCAATTCTAAGTTTTACCAAAAATGCAGCTTCTGAAATCTGGAAAAGGGCTAATAAATATTCAAAACAGAAGGCAGTCCAGTTCCCTCACTTCGTGGGCACTTTAGATAGCTGGTTGCATCAGTATGTATTTCAACCATTTTGTTATTCGGTAATGGATTATGAAGGTAAAGATGGTGACACAAGTGTAAACATCATTGATTCTGATTCAAATTCACCCTTCCTTGAAAATTATAAAAGTGTGATATCGTATCAACCTAATTATCAAGAAGTAAAAGTAAATGAATATTATATTGATAGTGATGATTCAATTAAATTTAACAGGAATCGTGGAAGTAATCTGGACTCTGATCAAAAAGCCATATTATTTGAAAATAAATTGAAATTTGCTAGAAGTGGATTTGCAACATATCAAGACGCTGAATATTGGTCATATAAAATATTAAATGAAAACGAGATGGTTCTAGATCTCATCTCAAAAAGATTTCCGTACATTATAATAGATGAATGTCAAGATCTGGCTCCATCGAGACTTGATGTAATTGAAACCCTTCAAGATAAAGGAGTGGTTTTTCACTTTGTGGGGGATATTAACCAGTCGATCTATGATTTTATAGATGTAGATCCGTCTCAAATTCAAGACTTTATTATTAACTCTGGAATGCGTGAGATGAAATTAACCAAAAATTTCAGAAGCAACCAAGAAATCGCCAATCTTTGTGCCAGGTTAGTTGGAATTCAGGACTCTCCCGAAGGTAGAGCAACTACAAGTAATGCAGTTTCTTGTGTCCTGTGGGAATGTCCTTCTGATCAATTGCATGTGTTACCCTCACATTTTGAGTGGTATCTTAATTCGAAAAATATTGAATGTGGAAATTGTTCAATATTAGTTCGTGGAAAATCTCTGTTAAATAAATTAAAAAATACAACTCCATTGAAATCAATTTCTTTTGATATTGCAAAAGCCTTTTTCCTATGGAATTCCGAATCCAGAAAAACTGAGTATATTACCGACGCATTAGAACTTTTAGGGAGATCAATGTGCAATTTGGCTTATAAAGGTAGGGGAAATCATCAGAATCAACATTGTCCTGAAAGTTTCGAACATATTGATTGGAGAATTTTTCTGTCGAATATCCTTAATTCCTCAAAAGATCTTGCAACATTTAAAAATGAGGACAGACCTCAAACATGGAGCCAGTGGTGCGGTTCTCTCAAAATATTTTTAGAAGCATATTTTTTAAACTTGCCTGATACTTACGTTGGATGGAATGAAGCAAAAAGAAAGATAAAGGCTCCTTCCAGAAAGGCAAATGAATTGGTGAGTAACTCTTTATCTTCATCAACTTACAGTACAAATATCCGCATGACGACGATTCACGACGTCAAAGGAGAAACTTTAGATGCCGTAATGCTCATTTCAAATCAGGATCGCCGCTCAAGAGGAGGGCATTTTGAAGATTGGGTGGAAGATCCTACTTCAGAATACGCCCGTTTTGCATATGTAGCATGTTCTCGACCAAGGGATTTGCTTATTGTGGTGGCTCCGACGTTAAGTGAATTACAAAAAACAAAATTAGAAAATATTGGGTTGGTTAGTGAAGAACTTCCAGGTACGCTATCCCAGTGGTTTTAAAAGTTCGAAACTGATAAAAAACTATTAGAATATTATTTCTATTTCTCTGAATAGAATAGTATATAATGTAAAAATAATATCTACTCTTCAAGAATATTTAGTAAAATGGCTAAATATCGGAAAATACATAAACAGAAGGGGTTTCTTGGTGTTCAATGAGGAAAATTCAGTTGAAAATTTTGTACGGGACCTGCTAACAAATATTGGATGGAAGTTTGTTCCAAGAAGTGAACTCAACAGAGCAGAATCCGACGTTCTTGTAGAAGAAAATCTTGTAAGCGCACTGATCAGACTGAACCCTCTTATTGCGGGAAACCCAGGCCGTGCAGATGAAATCATCTATAAATTAAGAGCCATCCTCCTGTCCGTCAGAGGGTCTGGACTTGTAAAGGCGAATGAAGAGTTTAGCAGGTGGCTAAAGAACGAAAAGACCATGCCTTTTGGGGAGAGGGGAGAGCACGTTTCTATAAAGCTTATCGATTACGAGAACCCGGAAAATAATGAATTTGTAGTTACTACGCAGTATAGTTATACACCGAAAAGAGACCTGAACAGGCGACCTGACCTTGTCCTGCTTGTGAACGGGATTCCTCTGATAGTTGGAGAGGTAAAAAGTCCGGTGAGGCCGTCCGTGTCCTGGCTTGATGGGGCTATCCAGCTTGAGGATTACCAGAAATATGTTCCCGAACTCTTTGTTCCGAATGCCTTTTGTTTTGCAAGTGAGGGGAAAAGGTTCCGGGTCGGGTCGGTAAAACTGCCCCTCGAGAAATGGCAGCCCTGGAGAACTACGACAGATACGGCTTTTGAGCAGCTGGAAGAAGTGAAGCGTGCTGTGAACCTGATGCTGAGTCCGGAAGTGGTTCTTGATCTTGTGAAGAATTTCACGCTTTTCAGTACAAACCAGAGTGGGCAGAAAATAAAGATCCTTTGCAGGTACCAGCAGTATGAAGCAACGAAGCAGATCGTCCAAAGGGTCATCGAGGGCCGGATCAGGAAGGGGCTTATCTGGCATTTCCAGGGGTCCGGCAAATCCTATCTCATGGTGTATGCGGGCATGCAGCTCCGGCAAAACCCGGAACTTAGAAGCCCCACTGTGATTGTTGTTGTGGACCGGATTGACCTGAACTCCCAGATCAGTGCGACATTTAATGCTTCCAATATTCCGAATACCGTAACAACGGAATCAAGGGACGAACTAAAGAAGCTGCTGGAACAGGATACCCGAAAAATCATCATAACCACGATACACAAATTTGCGGAAGCTGACGGTGTATTAAACGAAAGGGAAAACATCATTGTCCTGGTAGATGAGGCACACAGGACTCAGGAAGGGGACCTGGGTAAAAAGATGAGAGAATCCCTTCCGAATGCGTTCCTTTTCGGGCTTACCGGTACACCGATAAATACCCGGGACCGCAATACTTTCTGGGCTTTCGGGGCGGAAGAAGACGAAAACGGGTACATGAACAAGTACAGCTTTGAGCAATCCCTGAAAGATAAAGCAACCCTTCCGATCTATTTTGTGCCAAGACCCGTAGACCTGCATATTAACCAGAAAGCGATCGATGAAGCCTTCCATGGTATGATTGATCAGCTGGAGGAAGACGATAAGATCCAGCTATCAAAGCGTGCCGGAAAATTCGGTGTGCTGGTAAAGGTTCCTGACCGAATTGAAAAAGTGTGTAAGAATATCGTGGAGCACTACAAAAAGCACATCGGACCAGGTGAGTTCAAAGGCCAGATAGTCACTTTCGACCGGGAAGCCTGCCACCTCTACAAGCAGGAAATCGACAAATACATTGACCCTGAAGAATCAGCTGTGGTGATGACCCTCCGGCAGGGAGACCCTGAAGATTGGAAGAAAAAATACTCCCTGACAGACGACGAACTTGCCAAACTCCTGGACCGATTCAGAGACCCGGCTGATCCTCTCAAGCTTTTGATCGTCACCTCCAAACTCCTGACAGGTTTCGATGCTCCGATTAACCAGGTAATGTACCTTGACAAACCGATGAAAGATCATACCCTGCTGCAGGCGATCTGCAGGGTGAACCGTCCCTATCCGAATAAAGATCACGGGCTTGTGGTCGATTACCTTGGCATCTTTGACAACGTTGCAAACGCCCTCAATTTCGACATAAAAGAGATACAGGATGTTATCTCCAATATAAATAACCTTAAAGAAGACCTCCCGATAGCCCTTGAAATCTGCCTGGCTTACTTTGAAGGAATAGACCGAAGTATCGAAGGCTACGAAGGGCTTCTACCTGCCCAGGAATGTCTCCTTTCAAACGAAATGAGGGACAATTTTGCAGCGGATTATTCATACCTTGCAAGACACTGGGAAGCCATATCCCCGGATTCCTTCCTGAACCAGTACAAACCTGATTATAAGTGGCTAACTCAGGTTTACCAGTCCATCAAACCCGCCAGCGGGGACGGAAAACTTGTCTGGTATGTTCTTGGCCCCAAAACCCTGGACCTTATACACGAAAATACCACTGTCCAGACAATCAGGGATGATCTTGAAACCCTGATAATGGATGCAGATATCCTGGGAAAAATCTCTGAAAAAGATGCGAAAAAGAAGGCTGAAGAGATCGAAATAAAGATCGAGTGGAAACTTCATAAGAATGCAAAGGACCCGAAATTCAAGGAATTGGGCAAGCGGCTTGAAGAACTGAAAGACAAGCACTATAAAAACACCATCAACAGTATCGAATTCCTTAAAGGTCTACTGGAAATCGCAAAGGAAACCGTCAAACTTGAAAGAGAGATTCCTGCCGAACCTGTAGACGATACAAAAGAAGCCTTAACCAAACTTTTCTTCGAATGTAAAATTGAAAAAACACCGGTGATCGTGGAGAAAATCGTCAGCGACATTGATAATGTTGTTAAATACACAAGGTTCGATGGGTGGCAGTGGACCGATACAGGCGAAAAAGAGATTAAAAAAGCTCTCCGAAAGACTTTGTTGAAATACAAGCTTCATAAAGATCAGGAGCTTTTCGATAAAGCTTATGAGTATATCCGGGAGCATTATTAACTTGCAAAATTATCCCTTCTTTTGCGGATAATTTTAGAAACTTTTTTAAAAAATCCCCTACTTAAATAATAAGTCCTGAAATTAATAGAGGGGTAAAAAATGAGTGCAGTTACAACTTTCGACAGTACAAAATCATTCCTGAAAGATATCCTGAAGGAAATAACCATCGGAAAAATTCAGCTCCCTGATTTTCAACGTGGCTGGGTCTGGGATGACGAACGCATAAAAAGCCTGCTTGCAAGTGTTTCTCTTTCTTTTCCGATCGGCGCAGTTATGATGCTCCAGACAGGAAATGCCGAAGTGCGGTTCAAGCCGAGGCTCATCGAAGGTCTGAATATTGACCCACAGCCCGAACCTGAAGAGTTTATTCTCGACGGACAGCAGAGGTTGACTGCACTCTACCAGGCTATTTTAAGAACGGAAGCTGTCGAGACTGAAGACATACGTAAAAAGCCAATTAAGCGACATTATTACATCGACATTGAAAAAGCACTCAATCCAAATATTGACCGGGAGGAGTGCATAAGAAGTATTCCCGAAGACAGGATTGTAAGGAACTTCAGAAGAGAACCTATAGAGGATTACTCCATACCTGAGCATGAATTTGAATCAGGTCTTTTCCCTTTTAATCAGATTCTAGACAGCTCTGATTGGAGAATGGAATACGATGATTACTGGTTGGATCAAAATGATTATCGGGAAAAGAGGAAGTTGTTCAACAAATTTGAAAAAGAGATAATTAAGCGTTTTGAGGAATATCAGATCCCCCTCATTGCGATGAACAATAGTACTCCAAAGGAAGCAGTGTGTTTAGTATTTGAGAAGGTCAATACCGGAGGTGTAACACTTACCGTTTTTGAGCTTCTTACAGCGACTTTTGCTGCAGATGATTTTAATCTAAGAGATAATTGGAAGGAAATCCTAAACGAGCACCTTAAGAAACATTCTGTGTTGCAAGGCATAGAAAATACAGACTTCCTTCAAGCAGTTTGCCTTCTCGCAACCCGCGAAAGGAGAATTAAGAAATTAGAGGAAGGAGAATCTGAAGAAAAAGCTCCCGCAGTCAGTTGCAAGAGGAAAGAAATCCTTAAACTGAAGCTTGATGAATATACGAAGAATGCAGGCGCAGTGGCTCAAGGATTTGAAAAGGCGGCAAAACTTCTCAATATTCAAAATATATTCACTTCACGGGACATACCTTATAGGACACAAATTACTCCTTTAGCTGCCACTCTTGCAGTTCTGGGGGAAGAAGCAGATAAGGACGGAATTAGAAAAAAAATATTCCAATGGTACTGGTGTGGTGTATTGGGGGAATTATACGGGAGTGCCATTGAGACCCGTTTTGCAAAAGATTTGCTTGAGCTTCTCGATTGGATAAATGGAGGTCCCGAACCTACAACCGTGAAAGAAGCAAACTTTGACCCTGGACGTCTTCACACCCTTAGAACCCGAAACAGTGCAGCATACAAGGGAATTTATGCGCTTCTCATGAGAGATGGGGGTATCGATTTCAGAACTGGTGATCCCATTGATATACAAACTTACTATGAAGACAATATTGACATACACCATATATTCCCCCAGGATTGGTGTAGAGACAATGGAATCGATCGCAATGAATATAACAGCATAATTAACAAAACCCCTCTTTCCGCAAAAACTAATAGGATTATAGGTGGTAAAGCACCGAATATTTATCTTGAAAAACTTCAAAAAACTGCAGGCATCGATGAGGAAAGAATGGATGAAATTCTTGAAACCCATGTGATAGATCCAGATTTTCTCAGAGATAACGACTTTGCCGGATTTTTTAAGAATCGGAAAAGAGCTATACTTAAAAGAATAGAAAATGCCATGGGAAAATCCATAGCATATGAGGGAGAAGAGGAAGCAGACTTATATGGAGAAGAAGAGACCGTACAAAATTTAGACTTATTTATTGAAGAGGAGATTTGATTACACCCCCTCCTCATAATTCAAACCTTCTAAACCCCCACTTTTCACCTCACCCGAATTCCTCCACGAACTCTCCACCCGCGGTTACTCCGCCGAACGAAACTTCTCCGAATACAAAAGCAAATACAACTTGAAACTGTCCGGTCCAACTCCGGGCTACCTTTCAATCGACTTCTACTCCAGGCAGCCAAAAGAGCTGAGGGACAGGAATTGCTATGTGATAAGGACCGGGAAAGGCAACTTCGTCATTTTTGATGAAAACAGGTTTGAAAAACCCTATCTGGACCTGGACCTGTCCGGGGCAGAAGAGCTGGACTATGAAATCCCGGAGAATTTCGAGCACCTTGACGATGCGTTTAAGGAAAACCTGATCGAGAATTCCTCGATAGAGCATTTATGGTTCACAGGGGTTTTCAGGCAGATAACAGACAGGGTCAGTTCGGAATCTGAGTGCCATATCGGACCCAGGGGGAACAAAACTTCCGTTTTTGACGTGTATTTCAGGGACAAAAAGACGCAGGAGCCTGTCAGGATTTTCACTTATGAAGGGATGGAAGACCTGGACTATTCGATCTTTACGGAAAAATGCATCTATTTCTTCGAAGGGAAAAACTTTCCCGGGGGGAGAGGCGGGCTGGACCTCGGCTGGCACAAGATCGCTTTTCCGGCAAGCAGGTTTCGGAAATATTCGGACAGGCGACTGATTCCGGCTTATTTTTTGAAACTGGGGATGGTGGTTTATTTTGTCGTTTTTCCTGATTTTCACTTTTATAGGGGTGGGGTTGTTTTGAATGATGAGAGGGGGGTCAGGCCGGAGCATGTTTTTAAGATTGATCTGGGAAGGAGAGGGTGATGGGTGAGAAGTGTACGGGAGGAGTGTAGGGGTGCAGCCCACCGGGAGAAATATAATAAAAAACTAAGTTTAAAGCCCCATAATCTCGGGATACAATAAATTTTTGACAAAGTGTTCGTTACCCTTCGCCTGATAAGTATTCAGAAACTCCCTGATTATAGGATTCACGACAAAGATCTGGATAATCAGGGCTTTTAATCTTCAGTCTCAGTATTCATTTCAGCAATTATCGGCTGCATATTAAGATACATTGGAACGAATTCTCGGTTTTTGTATTTCTCTACAAGTTTGAATTCATTCAGTTGATAGAAGCCAATTGAATTTCTTTTGGAATCAACAAGAATATATCTGCACCCTATACTATCGCAAACAGATAATGTTTTACCTATGGCTGCAAGCAATAGGTATGTACCTATCCCTCTTCTTTCGAATCTGGAATCTACCGCAAGTCTTGCAATTTTGACTCCAGGATACTTGCGGTATTCGTAATGTTCAAGTCCGTCTATTACAGCCTTAGCTTCGATTGTATCTGCTATAAGAGTAAAAAATCCTACCAGTTCGTTCTTCCAAAAGCACAAACTGGTCCTGCTTATCAAATTATTTTGATCATTAAGAGCATCATTTTTCAGAAAATCATTCAATTCCCTGTTTAAACAGCTAAAAGAAGAAAGATTGTGGTTTTTATTAAGAGGGATTGTATGAAGTTCAGAGTCTGGAATTATGAAACTCAAGCTTAAAACCTGTTATTCTCATGTATTTTCTTTGCGCGCTTGAACATTCCCACCATTTTCTTTGAAACTACAGGATTTTTTTCGTTCCTGAAAAACTCCTTTGCATCTTCTCCTTCAAGAACAAGACCAAGTTCTATAGGCTTTGCCATTGTCAATTCCTTCTTTTTTATTATCAAATAATCTATGCTAGCCTTATATATATATTCTTATTGCAGATGTTAACCACCATTGCAAATAATGTAACATTTTGATTTCATTGCTGAGAATTACTCTACCTCTTCAACTGCCCAGTACTTCACAATGGGGTGCTCCTGTAAGGGTTGCCTTTTTTGATGACCGCATTGAGATAGAAAACCCTGAAAGCAAATACAACTTGAAACTGTCCGGTTCAACCCCGGGCTGCCTTTCAATCGACTTCTACTCCAGGCAGCCAAAAGAGCTGAGGGACAGGAATTGCTATGTGATCAGGACCGGGAAAGGCAAGTTCGTCATTTTTGATGAAAACAGGTTTGGGTATTTTGGTTCTGGTTGTTGAAGAGGGCGGTAGGTCGGGAAGTGAAAGAGGAACCCCCCGGCGAAATCTAATAAAACAGTTATACATTCCGGGAGTAACAATCACTCACCCCTCCCCCCGAATTCCTCCACGAACTCTCCACCCACGGCTACTCCAATGAGCGAAACTTCTCCGAATACAAAAGCAAACACAACTTAAAACTGCCCGGTCCCACTTCGAAATACCTTTCAATCGACTTCTAATCCAGGCAGCCAGAAGAGTCGAAGGATAGGAATTGCTATGTGATCAGGACCGGAAAAGGCAACTTCATCATTTTTGATGAAAACATGCCCTGGTAAAACCTATTTTCAGGCATCTTAATTTCCAGCCATTGCCCTAAAAAGTCAACCAGTGACAGCTTTACATCATTTATTTTTCCTTATTCAGTGCATCTATTTTTGCATGTATCTTATCCATTTCCTGTTTGTACCTGGCTTTGATTTCTTTAACTTCTTTGTAGATAAGCATGCTTTCATCACTGATTCCTTCCATTGACTCTATATGTGCTACGAATCCATCTCCGCCTTCATCAAGTCGCGGTTCTACTTTTCGCCATTCCGCATACTTTATATCCAGCTCTTCTTTCCTTTTGTCTTCAAGCGTAAAGATCTCATCCCAGAGGTCCATAATCTGGCTTTCTATCTCTTCTTTTGTAAGCATTATCTCCCCACCCGTTCGTTAAACCATTTTATAATAGCGTTCCTATTAATTCCTTTCAGTAACTTTCCTTCTGTCAGCTACCAGGCCAGCTTCTTCAACCGGTGATCCCGGGCTTCATTGAGGATCCCGCACTCCCGGGTCCTGTCTGGGGTTTTATGATTTACTAACAGCGGTTTTTTTGGAAAAATGCTGGTTAATAAGCCATAACAACCTTATTAGCCGTATCTGGGTCGTTCCTGTACGGCCGACGAAGGAGGCCGGCTTTTCCCAAATGTAAATTAATAAGAATCAAGCTAAGGAACAGTAAAAATATAAAATTAAAGTTTTGCTCAGCTGATACCCGGTGGCTGAAGATCTACTGAAAACTCAGGTACGGGGCTGTGTTTGTGTTTGCTTTTTCCTTCTTCGTTTCAGGGTTTTCCTGCTCTGGCCTCGCTCCGCTCGGGGGAAAGACAGATTATATACGGTATTCCTGCTGCGTCGTTTTCTCTAAATTCCGGTTCCGATCCTGTCTCCCTTTCCTGGTAAGTGCTTGTTTTCCAATCGTTAATGCTAATCCGGACTATCATATAATCCAGAAATAAGCCAATTCAAATAAGAAAAATAAGGGCTAAAAGCCCTTTTACAAAACGGTTTCCTGTCTTGTTTTCGGATTGTAGCTCTTGTACACATCCGCTTTTTTGTCCTGCAGGTAGACGTGGTCGTATTTAATGTCGTGGGTGCGGTTCCTGTACTCTTCGATGGCTTCTTTGCGGCATTTTTCGCAGGCGTAGATCGGGATGGAGACACAGAAGACCTTTTCCCCGCTGTAGCCGTGCTGGGCCTGGGAGTCGATGGTCATGTACCCGAGGCAATCAGGACACATCCTTACGCTTTCTTCCTGGGACTCCTGGATCATGTCGGTGTCGTAGAAGATGCTCTTTTTGCGGCGGTAGAAGTCCCCCAGGCCGGCAACGGTTTCTTCGACCAGGAAGTCCCGGTTTTTCCAGTTTTCGAGCTGGACCCTGATGATTTCGTCAAGAACGTCCCTGTCCCGTTTTGCCTGGACGAACATACCCGGGGTGTAGTCGGGTTCTCGGACATGGGAGTAGTCGAGCCCGGCCATGGCAAGGATGATGCCCGTATTTACGTAGGGGAGAGCTGTCTCGATTGCATAGCCTCCTTCCAGAACCGCGATGTCCGGGGCGAGTTTCTCGTTCAGTTTCGCGTAGCCCTGGGCGGAAAAGCGCATGTTTGCCAGGGGGTCGGTGTAGTGGTTGTCCTGGCCTGCGGAGTTGAGGATAAGCTCGGGCTTGAAGTCTTCCAGGATCGGGAACACAAGGTTGTCCAGGATGTAGTGGATCCCCTCGTCAGGCGTGGCAGGGGGGAGCGGGATGTTGATTGTCCGGGCAAGGGCTTTTGGCCCCCCAAGCTCGTTCATGAAACCCGTGCCAGGGAAAAGGGTCCTCCCGTCCTGGTGGAAAGAGATGAAAAGGACATCCGGGTCATGGTAGAATATCTCCTGGGTCCCGTCCCCATGGTGAACGTCGGTGTCCACGATTGCGATTTTCCGTATCCCGTATTTTTTCCGGAGGTACTCGACCAGGATGGCTTCGTTGTTGATATTGCAAAAACCCCGGTTCCCGTGGGAAACCCTCATTGCGTGGTGTCCCGGGGGCCTGGCCAGGGAAAAGGCGTTTTTCACCTCGCCCTTCATCAGGGCATCGGCAAGGACCAGGCTGCACCCGGCGGATATCTGGTGAGGGACGGTTGCCTGGGCCTTGATATCCGGTACGCAGAAGTGGACCCGCGCAATGTCCTTGAAATCGGCAAGGCGGGGCTTGTATTCAGCGATCTGGGGCAGGTCCATAAGGCCTTCTTCGAAAATCTGGTCCCGCGTGTAGAGCAGGCGCTCTTCCCTTTCCGGGTGCGTCGGGGAAATTGCCCAGTCAAAGGCCGGGAAGAAGATAAGGCCGGTTTTTCCCTCTTTCGGCTGGAAGCGGCGGGCGGTTCTGATATGGGATTCGGGTTTTTCCATGCTAATTCCTTCTTCTCCCTGTCCTTTTTCATTTATTACTTCCTGATCTTCGTCCCTACTGTCAATTTCTTCTTCTTCTTCTTTTCTTGCTTCCACATCTTTCGCTTCCGCTTTATTTTCCTGCTCCGGGCTGCCTGTCAGGACATCCCTTATTTTTCCAAGGCCGAGCTTCATGCCTTCCCCTCCCGTTTCCATTCGGGGATCAGGCCTGCAGGGATCTGCATGCTCACGTCAAAAAGCCTGCCCACGGTTGCCCAGCCCCGGATCATGTTGAAAACCTCGCTCCTTGTGGTCTCGGCTTCCCCGGCGTACTCGGAAATCCCGAAGTGCTCAGCCCTTTTCCTGAGGAGTTCGGCAGCAAGGGCTTCGGCATCCTCACTGCGCATCTTGTTTATGTTCTTGATCCCGGTAGTGTGGAGCTTAACGACGTTTCCGTCCTCGGCTACCGAATACTCCTTCCGCTCGGTGTCAACGTGGAGGTTCAGGGTAAGGGTGGGCCTTGCAACGGCTGCCCCTATTGCATTTCCTACTTCGGCGTGTTCCGGGATTACGGGGTTTGCGTCCAGCTTTTCCGCAACCTTTGAAATCAGGCCCCTGGCTCCTCCTCCTATGCCAACGACGTTTCTCAGGTCTTCCTTTTTCTCCTGGAGGACTTCCCAGATGCGGTATGCTGGTTCCAGTTCCCATTCCAGGAACATCTCCTTCACTGCGGCAGCGATCATTTCCGTGGCCTTATCCACAATCAGCTCTGCAGTTTCCTCTTCGCTTTTCCCAAGCTTGGCGGCAATCCCAGCAATTGCTTCCTTTGCCAGGGCCAGGTCTCCTATGCTGCTGATGCCAAGCACCCGCAGGGCATCCGTAGGCGTCGGTTCCGGGCCTCCCAGGCAGAAAGCGGGACCTTTCCGGTAGGGGCCGACACTTATTTTATTTTCCCCGGAGTTTTCATTTTCGGATACAATGACCTTGACCATGCTGTCCCCACCCACAGGGATCGAGCGGACGGCAAAAGCCCGGACGTGGGTCAGGAAGCGGTCCAGTTTTGCGCCTTTTGAAGCCATCAGAGGTTCCCCGGAAAGGATCAGGGCAAGGTCAGTGGTGGTGCCTCCAATGTCTACGACCACCGAACTTTCCCCTTTGGGGGTCAGGGAGAGGGCTCCAATGGTGCTTGCAGCAGGCCCCGAGAAAATCGTTTCTACCGGGACTTCCGCGGACTTTTCAAGGGGAAGCGTCCCTCCGTCGGCTTTGAGGATATAGACCGGGGCTTCGATCTTCCGTTCTAAGAGGGCTTTTCGGATCTCCCCGACAAAGTCCCGGTAGCGGTCCTTTGCGGCTGTGGCGAGCATGGTGGTTGCAACCCGTCTTGGGAAGTTCAGTCTTCCCGCAGTCCTGTGTCCGAGTTCGATTTTAAGGCCCGGTACCGCTTCTTCCAGGATTCCTTTCACTCTCTTTTCGTGAGCCGGGTTTCGCTGCCCGAACTTGGAAATAACCGCAGCTCTGGAAAAACCCTGCTCCTTAATGAGGGCAGCCGTTTCCCGGACCTCTTTTTCATCAAGTTTCTGGATTTCCCTGCCCCTGTAGTCCACCGCCCCTTTCAGGATGAAACTGTCCGGGAAATTATAGCCTGCGGGGTTCATGCCCGGGCCCGGGACTAATAGCAAGGCCACAGGGTCGGTTTTGCCTTCGGCAATGAGGTTTGTGATTACTGTAGTGCTGAAGACCACCCTTTCAAGCTGCCCGGGAGAAACTCCCTCGCTGACAGCGTCAAGGGCGGAGATTAACGATTCAAGAAGGTTACGGGGCTCTGTCGGGACTTTAGCGGTACTGCGCACTTTTCCGTTTTCAATGAGCACAGCATCGGTTGTCGTGCCCCCTACATCAATTCCGATTAACATTCACGTTTCGCCTATCCTTGCCTTTCCGATTCATATGTAATTTAGTCATCAGTTCCGTATCATCCGTTTTTTAGCCAGTCTGAAAGAATTAGGCTTACTATAGAAATAATTTGTGTGATGAACTTCTCCGGCCGCAAAACAGATGGTTTTTTTCCAAAAGAATGCCGGGTGAAAATCCAGGTCCTCAAAAATCTAAGCTTTCAGGTGAAGGTTTCAGGGAGGGGCAGTTTTCCCCTATCATCACAGGGCCCTGTTCGGTCCCGGGCGTCTACCCGATGTCCTTGAACGTGATTTTAAAAGTGGAACCGGCACCGTTTTCAAGTTCGATGCTCCCTTCGATCTGGTCAACGAGAGCATTTACAAGTTGCAAGCCCAGGGAATCGTTTTCTTTAAGGTCGGTCCCTTCCGGAAGGCCTACCCCGTTATCCGAATAAATAAGGGTATAAAGCTGCTCTTTTTCGGAATCCCTGCCGTCCTTTTCAGGAACCGAAACCCCGCACTCCCCCTCTTTTCCCGGAGCCGGCTCGCATTTGAGAGAAATCAGGATTTCTCCTTCCCTCTTCTCAGGGAAGGCATATTTCAGGGAATTGGAGAAAAGTTCATTGAGGACTATACCCAGGGGAATAGCCGTGTCTATCCCGAGGTAAATATTTTCCATGTCCATGTGAAGTTGAATTTTCTTGTCTCCCACACTGTATGACCTGAGAAGTTCCGTGCTTAATTTCCGGAGGTAATCCACAAAATCGATGCTTTCCATATCTCCAGATTTATAAAGTTCCTCGTGGATAAGGGACATGGAGATAACGCGGTTTTCACTTTCTTGAAAGGCCTTGACGACCTTTTCGTCTTTGAACTTATCTGCCTGAAGGTTGAGCAGGGAGGAAACCACCTGGAGGTTGTTTTTTATCCGGTGGTGGGTTTCCTTCATGCGGATTTTCTCTGCTGTTGCGAGAGCTTCCTCTGCAGCTTTCCTCTCGGTAATATCGTAAATAGAACCCTGAATGAACATGATTTCCCCGGAGGGACCGCAAATATTATGGACAATGTCGTGGACCCACCTTATCTCCCCGTCCTTTCGCCGGATCCGGTATTCATGTTCAAGGATGCATTCAAGGTCGGATTTAATTTTTTCCCTGTTTTCAAGGATCATCTGCCGGTCTTCCGGGTCAACGGATTCGAGCAATCTCATTCCGCCTGAAAGAAAATCTTCTTCCCTGTACCCGCTGATTTCTTCCACGGCTCCATGTACGAAGATGGGATCGAAATTCATATCAAGTTTAAAGGCTATCCCCTTGAAGTTCTGTAAAAATGACCGGTAGCGCTCTTCACTTTCTTTCAGTTTTTCCGAGGCGATTTTTATCCCGGTAACGTCTTTCATTACACCGAGAGCTCTGCAGACCTTTCCGTCCTCATCCCTCTGGTAGACCCCTTTGTTTTCCACGAAAAAGTAGCTCCCATCCTTTCGCCGGAACCTGAACTCTTCATGGAACTTTTTCCCGCTTTTCCAGCATTTCCTTAGTTCTTTCTGCACTCTTCTGCGGTCTTCAGGGTGAATATGTTCCAGCAAGTCATAGTAATCGAAATTCTGGATTTCTTTGTAGCTGTAGCCCGTAAGCTCCTGAACCGCTCCCGCCCATTCGACATTGCTGTTCCTGAGATCCAGGTCATAGATCAGCTGTCCTGTCTGTTCCGCAATAATCCGGTACCTTTCCTCGCTCTTTTGCAAGTGTTCTTCGGCCCGCTTACGTCCGGTGATGTCCAGCATCACTCCCACAAGCCCTTCTACTGTCCCGGAAAGGTCCTTGTAAGTGGCTTTATTGAGGAAAAAGTCCCGCTCCACCCAGTCACTGCACATTACTTTTGATTCATAAAACTGGACTCCCCCCTTCCGCAACAGCTGCCCGTCCATTTTTTTATAAACCGCTCCCAGTTCTATGGGGATTTTTTCTTTGAGTTCGTCTATCGAATGGCCGATAACTCTTTCCTTTGGGAGGTCCATAATCCTTCTGGCAAAAAGTTCGTTGCAACCCCTGTAGATACCTTCCTTGTCCTTGTAGAAAACAGGAGCCGGAATGGCATCAAGAAGGTTTTCCAGGAAATTTACTTTGTACCGGAGGGCTTCTTCCATTTCTTTCCGCTCAATGGTTTCCGAAATCAAAACCGAAACGGAATTAAGGAAGTATGTGTCCTCCTTTGTGAAATTCCTTTTTTCCTTGCTGTGAACCGATATTAACCCGAAAGGCTTTTCCCTGCTCCCGATCAGGACACTCATCCCGCTGGCCTTTAAGCCTGCTTTCTTTTTAAGCATAGTCCCGACCTCCTCTTTCCAGCTAACTCCGGCACCAAGGCGGAAGCTCCCATAGGGCAAAAGTTTCAGGATTTTGCAGTATTCGACCTCAAGGGTGGAGGCAACCAGGGATGTGGTTTCTTTTATCATGTCTTCCAGATCCGGGACCTTGAGAGCCAGTTCCCCCAGTCTGGAAAGAGCTTCATGCTGCCGGTCTCGCATTCGCAGTTTTTCTTCCGTCTGCTTCAGAGAAGTGATGTCTGACCCGTAGATAACTGCATACTCGCCCCCTTCCGGGGAGGTGAACGTGATTGAATATACTTTTTTTCCTGCTCGTAATTCCATTTTTTTCGGTTTCTTCTGGAATACCACATTTTGGACAATTTTTCCGATATCGGAAGGAAGTTTCTCTCCGGCACGGAGATTCCAGAATTCGAGTAAAGTTTCACCTGTCCGGTTTGCATAGAGAACCGTTCCGTCGTTTCCGGTCCTGAGAATAAGGTTAGGGCTGTTTGCAAGAAATTCTTCCATCCAGTTCTCTTCTTTTTCCACATTTTTTTTATCCGCAAAGTCTATACCAGACCCTCCCCTGTTTTGTATTTATTTATATCTAGTTTAATTATTTATTATTTGTTAACGGCGAATACTTTTCATCCCCGGAACTGTAGAACTCTCATCCAAAAATTACACCCCTATGTATGTGAAAATACGAATATATAACTATAGTATCATTTTAAAAGTTATGATTCCGTGAATTATATATAAAAAACCGGTATCATGGGGAATATAGTCTGAGAACTCCGGCGAGTAGCCGCCCGGAAAAATCCCCGGGACTTTCCTGCGAATTTCAGGAAAGGGTTCCGCATAAAGCTGTAAACGTTTTAAGGAAAAGGTGTCTGTCATGGAAGATTTTAACCAGCTCAAAAGGAAACTCGACGACATGGAAAATTCCGAACTTGCCGAGTACGTCATGAAAAAATACCCTGAAAACCAGGAACTCTGGTACGGGTCCAAAAAGATTATAGTCAGGAAAGTCCTGAATTTCGAAAGAAACCTGATGAATGAAAAGGAAGCCACTGGCCAGTAAGCTACTCTCCGCAAGCTTTCCTTATTTTTTGTTTTTTAGCTTCCTGTTTTTTGGTCTTTTCTTTAATTTCTTGCTTTAACAGCATTTCTAATAGGTCAGAGCGTTCCTAATACTACTTCTAACGCAGCTTCAACTATAGTCAAGGACTCAAATTCCTTCCCCAATCTCAAGTTGAAGTTAACCACAGAAAGCACGGAAAACACGGAATAAAGGAAATAGGGGCACAATCCTTCCGTGCTTTCCGTGTATTCCGTGTATTCCGTGTATTCCGTGTATTCCGTGGTTCTTTTGATGTCCTTTTCCACGT
Source organism: Methanosarcina sediminis (assembly GCF_052056915.1). Classification (GTDB taxonomy): domain Archaea; phylum Halobacteriota; class Methanosarcinia; order Methanosarcinales; family Methanosarcinaceae; genus MTP4. Next base: position 55,281 of record NZ_CP195119.1, read on the forward strand.
TTCAGTTTCCGGAATACCAGGTATCTACTTTCATGTCTGACGAAAACTGCACTGACGAAAACTGCATTTTAATCCCATTATAATTTTTAAAGCTATGAAAAAATCTCCTGTCGCAGGCAAAGTCTCCGGGTCCTTTCCAGACCCCGTCACTCTTGGTGAATCCACAGAGTTTGGGCTTTATATCAGCAGGGGTATATACTAATTTGTCAGGGAACAGTGAAACCCGTTGGCCATTCTCCGGTCAGCGTCGGTTTTAACCTTGAAATGATCAGAGGTTCAAGAAAGTAAATAATCGGGAATAAAATATATGTGAGCAGATCTGCCCCCTCCTGACGTAGTGGGAAAAGAAAACGGAGGGCATATAGCGGAAATCTGGACATACGGGATAAGAACCTCAATGCCGGGATATGAGTTGGGACTCATCAATGAAGAAGCCGGCAGTATAAGCACAAATGGATATGAGTTGATGAGCCGGGAACTCATCAGCAGAAAAACAGCAGCTAAACGTAAATAGGATATGAGTTGGGAACTCACCAACAAAAAAACGGCAATAGTAAAACGGCAATAGTAAAAAATGGGATATGAGTTGGGAACTCACCAATAAAATACGAAAGTCCGAAAAATCTGCTGGGATTTAATTAAACTGACACATGAAAGTTTAAAGCCCTTCAAAAGGGAAGGCCCCATACGAGAGGAAAACCTATTATCAAAAAAGGGGAGGCGTATCCGATTCAAGCAACCCCTTTAAAAAGAAAAACCAGCGTGTAAAAAGTATCCCGCAGATTTTACCCATCTATTTTTTGATTCAGGGCTTAATATCACCCGTTTGAAAATTACTATACTCTTTCCGGTAAATCAGGATTTTTTTTCCTGCTTCTTTTTTTCCACCGCGTGCCTTTGAAGCGCCATTTCGATACTGCTGTGCAGGTCTTTTTCTTCAAAAGGTTTGACGATATAGCCGAAAGGTCCCGTTTGCTTTGCCCGCTCAAGAAGCTTGCTGTCGGAATATGCGGAGAGGTAGACCACGGGGAGGTCGAAACGTTTTATGATTTCCCGGGCGGCTTCGATCCCGTCAATGTTTCCTTTCAACATGATATCCATAAGCACAAGGTCCGGAAAGGTACTTTCGGCTTTGCTGATAGCATCTTCTCCTGAAGAGGCTATTCCCATGACCTGGTACCCCAGGCTCTTAAGCATTTTTTTAATGCCCATGGCGACTATATGCTCGTCTTCGACGACAAGAATCCTTCCTTCGGTCATTGTAAACTCCTTCATAATTTTGTCCTGTACTTCAACTCCTTGAACCAGATGAAGAATTCGGTTCCTCCTTTACTCGTGTCAAGCCTGATTTCACCTTCGATCTGGTCAACAAGGGAAACCACCAGCTGAAGACCCAGGGAATCCGTGTCCCTGAAATCGAGGTCTTCCGGGAAACCCACACCGCTGTCTCTGACATCAAGTAAAAAGTACTCTTCAGGATTTTCAGCCGTACGGTTTTCATCCCTTTTCAGGCTGATGTTGATCTCTCCGCTGTCTTTTTCCGCAAAAGCGTGTTTCAGGGAATTTGAGACCAGCTCGTTGATGATGATTCCCAGAGGGACTGCCGTATCCATCCCGAGGAAGATCCTGTCCACGTCAAGTTTCAGACTGATATTTCCGTTTCGAATGGAATAAGACTGGAAGAGGTAATTGGTAAGGTTCCGGATGTAGTCTGCAAAGTCCACGCTTACCATGTCCTCGGACTGGTAAAGCTTTTCGTGGACCAGGGCCATGGACTTGACCCGGTGCTGGCTGTCCTTAAAAGCCCCGATTACTTTCTCGTCCTCGAAGTTCCCGGATTCCAGATAAAGCAGGGTTGAAATTACCTGAAGGTTGTTCTTAATCCGGTGATGGATTTCTTTTTTCCGGACTTCTTCAATCAGGAGCAGGGCATCCTCAGCCTTCTTATGCTCTGTGATATCCAGGATGACACCCTGCAGGTGAACCCCGCCCTTCAGGTCCCTCTGAACAAAGGTCCTCTCATCAACCCAGCGCAATTCCCCGGATTTAGTGAAGATCCGGTATTCCAGGGAATAAGCGTCCGAACCTGACTCCACGTTCCTTTCCAGTTCGGATTTTACCATCTTGAGGTCATCCGGGTGGATTATATCCCCGTAAAGGACGCGCTGAGAAGTGAAATCCTCAACCTCATACCCAAACCGGGTGACGTTTTTAGAAACGAACTCTGCGGGCCACTTATCTTCGTATTTCCAGAGGAAAGCAACCACAGGGCTGTTATTGACAACCCTTTCCATATCTTCTTTCAGCTTGTTGGACTGCTCAAGCTCCATTGCGTAAGCCAGCAGGGCTTTTTCAGCTTCCCTGCGCTCGGCCGTGGCCCTGCCCAGGGAACGGCGGGCTTCTTCTATCCCGTCGGTCAGGAGCTTGAAGTCTCCCTGCCCATGGACCCTGACCGGATGTTTGAAATCGTTATCCTGGAAGGCGGTGAGGACCGCATTCGAGTCATCGATTATTGTGTTGAGGGTCTCGGAGAACTTGTCAAGGGTATCCCCGAGTTCCCTGAACTCGCCCTCGACATCCAGGTTGACCCTTTCTTTCAGTTCCCCTTCCGCAAGGGCATTGGTCACCCTCATGGTTTCCCGGATAGGGACGATTACCGCGTCAAGGATCTTATTCAGGCCCCGCGGGATTTCCCGGAAGTCAACTTCCACATCGGTATCTGCCCTGCTGTTGAGTTTTCCTTTTACCGCATCATCAGCGATGCAGCTGAACCCTTCAACAATTTCATCAATCGGCCTTGTAATGGACCGGGCGATCATCCAGGCAAGGGCGGCCATGAAGAGGATCGAGACAGCCGAGATTATGAGCAGCCTGTTCCTGAGGGCTGTCACCCCGGCCAGCATTTCCTCTTTAGGGATGACCAGGACGAATGCGGAGTTTCCCGTTTCCACGGGCTCGTAGAACATTACAACGGTTTTCCCGGTTGTAGGGTCCGTGGTCTCCAGATGCCCTCCCACCCCGTTTTTAATGTCCTTGCTGGCTTTCTCCAGGTCCCCTCCCCCAAAGTCATGGAGGCCTTTTTCCCCTATCCAGTCCTTATGGGTAGGGTGGGAAAGAAATGTCCCTGTGTTGCTCACCATAAAAGCATAGCCCGTATCAAAGGTCCTTACCTCGCTGACTACCTCGTCCACGTATTCCAGGGACACGTCCACTCCCCCTATCCCGACGAACTCTCCGTCTTTAAAGATCGGGGAGACATAACTCATCATGAACACGCCTTCGTAGTAATAGGGCTCTGTAAGCAAATCTCCTTTCGTTTCCTTCGGAAGCTGGTAATAGTCCGAGTGCTCGTAGTGGAGCAGCGGGTCCAGGACAATCGGCCCGCTCATTTTGTTCCAGTAAGGAACGAACCTGCCCGTGGAATCATGGCCTGAACCATTTACGAACTCAGCGTCCTTCCCGTCAAAGGCATTTGGTTCATAAGCTACGTATGTTCCCAGAAGGTCGGGGTTTTCAATAAGCAGGTTTTTCAGGATACCCAGGACTTCTTCCCTATCCGAAGCCTCATAGCTGTCCATGGTGTTGGAAATCGTCTTTGCTATGGCAAAGTTGGCTTTCATGTCCGCATCGAACTTGTTCGCATAATTGGCGGACATTTCTACCGACTGCTGGTATGCCAGCTTTTCTTCCTGGGAGGTAACCGTGGAGATGATAACCCCCATGGAAGCTGCCAGAACCAGCAAGACCCCGATTACGATGTAAAGGATCAGTTTGGTTTTTAGTGGGACATCCTTGAATCTCATGATGGGTTCAATCCTGTGTTTTTCGGCCTGCTGTGAAGGAGTAAGGGGAAGGACGAATAAAGGGGAAGGTTAAAGGGATGGAATAAAGGGATGGAATAATGGAATAAAGGAAGATGAAGGTAATAACTCTCGAGTAAAACCCGAATTTGGACTTCTCCTTTTACTGGATTAGCAGGGACCACTTAGGGATGATTCTTCTTTATTTTCCATTTCTTCTTGAAAACACCCGCATTCTCAGGCATCTGATACTTTCCGGGTTTCTTTCCGGTAATGCATGAACAGTTCCCTGCCCCATTCCAGGGCACTTGCATCAAAGCTCATGATTTTACTGTGGTCATATTTCCCCTGCTTATCGAAGAGGCAGAGGTACATGAAGCGGTCCGTGATGGCAAGGGTTGGCAGTCCCGGCTTTTCGCTGCAGACTTCCAGCTGTGTATTTCCCGCATTAATGATGGTCTCAAAATCTCCCTTGCACTCGTTTTTCATCCGGTCAAGCACAGGTTCGGTAACCACTATTGACATTTCAACCCCGCTTTCCGCAAGTTCCGAGTACAGGGAAGGGTAGAGTGGGTGGTAATAGGAAACCAGGGTAAGGATTTTCCCGGCTTTTTTCAGGTTTTCCGTAAACTCCCTGGGAAGATCGAACATGTGGTTAAGGTCGGGTTCGATAAGCATGCATTCCCCAAGTTCCCCGAGCCTCAGGAAAAGATTTTCAGGAAGGATGCTAAGGTCCCTGCTAGCCCAGTATTCCCGGTTATCCTCAATAACCTCCAGCGTATTAAGAAGGGGGAGCATGTTCCCGACAATAAGCCTGCCGATTTCAGAAAGCTCGTAGGAATCCTCTTCCTGGACGACCAGTTCATCTTTCAGCAGGATTTTTACCTGGGGAGTCATGGCTTTGGAGGTCACGTTCAGGGACGTTTTGATCTGTCCCATATCCCTTGGACCCTCCATCAACAGAAGGAGCAGGTTTTTCCTTTTCTCGGAAAGCCAGAGTGTATCACATAACGAAGAGCTCATTTCGATCAGATTTTATACTTACTATTTATAAAAATATTGTGCATTTTATGAGATTCCGGTCCCGGACTCCAATAAAGCAACAATAAGCAGAGGGATAAAGGTACGAGGAAGTGAAACTTCTCCACATCCTGTATACTATACTGAATACCCTGTGTACCATATCCAATATACTGTACTTTGAACAGATCTTTCTATATTGTACCCCGAAAAGGTCTACTCTAATTATTCAAGCATTTCCATATATACTAATCTCCCGCGTATGGCCAACCTCTTGCGCCATGCCAATCCTTTGCGCCGTGCTAATCCTTTGCGCTATACCAGCCCCCTGTGTATATGCGCATAATTAACGTCGTTATCCCCCTGAAGGGATCTGGCACATCTGCCTTCCTGAACCTCTTTATCCCTGCAAATGCCTTCTGACCTTCCCGGGTACCGGGATAGCGCCCAATTCCCGGCATTCTGGTAAAAACATGAGGGGCTAGGCTAAATATTTTTGAAAACAAAAAGAAAATCAATCAGGGTTATTCAGATTTCCAGATTATCCCTGTACTTCAGAAAGCCTGACTGTTTCATGACACACAACAGAGGTTGAAAATGGCAGATGAAAAAGGATCAGCCCTGTCCCTATCAGGAGCAAAACGGTTTTCCTATGAATGGAGGTTTTAAAAATGGCAAACAAAGAAGAATTAATTCAGGAACTTTCGGATGCGATTATTTCCTGTAAGAAGGACGCAGTACTCGCTGCCGTAGAAAAGGCAAAAGAAGTAATGGAACCTGCAGAAATCATCGATAAAGGACTTGCAGGCGGCATGAATGAGGTAGGAGTCCTTTTCGAAAGAGGGAAACTTTTCCTGCCCCATGTGATGATGGCTGCCGATGCAATGACCGCAGGGGTTGCAGTCCTTGAAGCCGACATGCCGGAAGGCAGTGAAAGCAAAAAGCTCGGGGTCATTGTAAACGGGACTGTAGAAGGAGACGTACACGACATCGGAAAGTCCATTGTTTCTACCATGCTCCAGTCCGCAGGTTTTGAAGTCCATGACATCGGAAGGGATATCCCTCTTATGAACTTCGTTGAAAAGGCAAAGGAGGTCAAAGCAAACATGATCGGCCTGTCTGCCCTGATGACCACAACCCTTCCGGGGCAAAAGGAAGTCATCGAACTCCTGAAAGAGGAAGGCATGAGGGAGAACGTCAAGGTGATGGTCGGTGGGGCTCCCGCTACCCAGGCCTGGGCTGAGAAAATCGGCGCGGACTGCTATGCCGAAAACGCCAGTGAAGCAGTTACCAAAGCAAAGGAGCTTCTCCTTTAATCCAGATCCCGGAGGATAAAGATAACTTCTTTTCGGGAGTCCTTTTCCCTGGAAAGAACCCTGGCCTCTTTCCGGACAGGACATCCTGTTTTCTCCTCTAAAATTACGGAACCTGTTTATTGCTGTCAAGAGCGGAGCTAATCTTCGTCCAATCCAAAAAAGTGTGGAGTGTGTGCAGAATATGACTGAAGAAAGCAGCGAAGCCGGAGGGCTTCAAAGAACAATTGACTGGAAGCAAGGGCTTGCAATTGCTCTTGGGGTCCCTGTGCTGATCCTGCCATCCATCGGCTATTTCGCAAGTTATGTCTGGGCTTTTGCGATTATTATATGGGCTCTTTCCGTGTTCCAGGGTTTCATGCAAAACTTTGCTTACGGAGAACTTGCTACCATGTTCCCGAAAGCCTCAGGACTGCCCGGATATGCCCAGAGCGTATTCAAGACAAAGGATAAGAACGCAAAGTATGACAAAAGCAAGCTCCTTGGAGGTTTCAGTGCCTGGAGTTACTGGTTTGCCTGGAACCCGGTGCTGGCGATCTTTGCAATCCTGATCGGGAGCTACCTCAAAGGCCTTGTCCCTGCCTTTGCCGGGGTGCCTGACCTGGCGCTCTACATAGCATCCGGGGCAGTTGTATTCCTCTTCCTTATTGTTGTTAATTATCGCGGGCTTTCCGGCGGAGCAACGCTCGGGTATATCCTTGCCGTACTTGCCCTTGCCCCTCTTATCGTTATTACCCTTGCCCCCTTTGTAACCGGGCACTTTGAAATGAGTAATATCACAGGCGCCTGGCTGCCTCCCGAATGGTCCTGGGACCTTGAGCACATCCTGATCCTGCTCGGGCTCTTCGCAATGGCCCAATGGAGTGCCTGTGCCTGGGAAACCGCAGCAATCTACGGGCCCGAGTATAAGAAACCGAAGTCCGATGTCCCAAAAGCCCTCTTCATCTGCGGTGGGATCTGTCTTGTGACCTTCATCCTGGTCCAGGCAGCATGTACGGGGACCCTTGGAATTGAAGGCATCCTGGCCGAGCCCTTCTCCCCGATGCTCCCGGTTGCCCAGATGACCCTCGGACCCATAGGAGGTGCCATTGCCATCCTCATGCTGATTGCAGCAATGATCCTGATCATCCAGACTGCCTTCCTTGGAGCCTCAAGGGCAATGTACTCCCTGTCCGATGAAGGAAACCTGCCGAAGTTCTTTGGTAAAATGAACCCTCAAGGGACCCCGGTCAACGCCATGATCGTGATTGCCATCTTCAATCTGGGTCTTATTACCCTGGGAACCCCTGCTGCCATCCTGGCGGCGTCTTCCATCGGATACGTCTTTGCAAACGGGATCAGTCTTTTTGCCTATGTGAAGGCCAAATTGAATCCGGAATTCTCAAGCCTTGAAAGGCCTTTCAAGGCTCCGAAAGGCTGGCAGTACATTGCCATCATCTTCGGGATCTTCAACCTGCCGCTCTGCCTGATCGGTGTGATCTTCCTGAACAGCCTTGAAGTGGGATGGACTTCAACCATCGTCGGGTTCGTGGTGCTGGCCCTCTATGTGCCGCTCTGGTTCTACTCCCAGAACGAGAATGCAAAGCATGCGGTGAAGGAAACAGCAGTCCCGAGCGAATCCGTACTGTAAACAGGGAAAAATAATATATGGAAAAATGCCCGAAGATTCCTGCAGTTGTAAGCACAGCCGCAATCTCCGGGCTTTTGTTTTTTATTTTTTTCGTTTTTATTCTTCAGAGTATATTTTTAGCCCCAGCAGTTTCTCTTTTTAACCCCATCCGAGAGAAAGGAAGTTAGCCACATCCCTGGGAGTCTGATTCAAAGCTCTTAAATTTTTCAATATGATTGAAAAATCTCAGGACATGTGCAAAGCTCATCTTTCAGGGCCGATATCCAGGGACTCCATGGCAGGGCTGCGCATCTGACCTTTGTAAATGCCACAGATACTTTCAAATTCCGGACTTCATGGAAAAGACTCCACGAGCTAGGTTAAATATTTTTGTTAACATATAATTGGATAATCCGGAACATTCTGTTTCAGTCCTGCCCCATCAAGGATCTGGACCGGTTCCTGACTTATATAAGTAAAAAATGGCGAACAAAACGGAATAAAAGGAAGCTTTCGTGTGTGGTTGTTTCCTTTTACACCCGACTAAGGGTTTGTCAGGAAACCGGATCGGTGTCACGAAGTTTGATGGAGGTTGAAAAATGGCAAACAAAAACGAAATCATTCGGGAACCTTCGTGCCCGAATATCCCCTGAAGCAGAAGGAGAAATTGTTTCTCTTCCGGAAGGAAAAGAAGCCACCAAAATCTGCCGAAACCATATAAACGAGGATAGCAACCTGTATGAGAGAGGCTGGAAACATGCAGAGAGGGGCAAACGTTTCCTATCTCATAATGGTAGCTGCCATCCCAATGACAGCATGGGTAAAGACCCCCTGAACCTTCAGGTTCAGGGGGACATGCCGTCCGTTTTAGAATATTCATTATAACTTTTTTCAACCCGGGTTTCGGTCATTTCGGTGACTTTTATAGTTATTCAAGAAACTTTTTTAGTTACTCACATGACTTTTATAGTTACTCGAAAAACTTTTTTAGTTACTCACATGACTTTTATAGTTATTAGAAAAACTTTTTTAGTTACTCACATGACTTTTATAGTTATTCAAGAAACTTTTTTAGTTACTCACATGACTTTTATAGTTATTCAAGAAACTTTTTTGGATATCCATGAGATCTTTATGGTTATTCGTGGAACTTTTATGGATTTGAATCCAGAACCCTGGGAAAAAGAGCGAAAAGTAAGGGTGATCCACAGCTGCTCATTCCCCCATGCAGAAATACTGCCCTTCAAAGCGGAACTTCCTGTAAAGCTCACAGTCCCGGCACAGGCAATCGTCCTTCTTTTCAGGGAGCATGTCATCTGTTAGCCTGCTTTTTCCCCTTGCACAGAACATATTTCCGCTTCCCGGGTACGAAGGGCAGCTGCCGCAGATGCAGGCTTTTGAGTTGTGGTAGGAAAAACAAACTCCGAAATACTTGCCATAGTTTTCAGGTTCTTTTATGGGGTCATTTACAAGGACCCGGTTTTTCCTTTCATTTCCTTTTTTCCCTTCACTTTCCATTTCCACTCTTTCTTCTATTTCTCTTCCCTTCTAATCTTCCCTTCTAATCTTCCCTTCTACTCTTCCTTTTCTCCTTTAATTCCCCTTTGAGCATCACCGGACTCTTTTTTCCGATTCGATTTCTACCCCCGAAACTTTCATTCTCCGGGCTCCGTGCATAAGGACAGCAATTTATAAGATATCAAAACATATCTTATATTCAGAATATATTATATTTACCTGGGAGTTTCACGGGCAAATTGCCCGGAACTACCAAAAAAGGGTTCTTGAGAGTGAGAGGAGTTACAATGGGATTCAATCATTTAGCTGAAAGTGATGAAGAGGCTCTGGATGAGGCACTGGATAGGCAAAAAGTCCTGGAAACCGTGATCAACAACAGCCCTGTGATGGTTTTCCTGTGGACCGCGGAAGAAAACTGGCCTGCGGAATATGTCTCTGAAAACGTCAGCCTGCTGGGGTACAGCGCAGAAGATTTCCTTACCGGCAGGATCGTATATGGCAACATCGTGCATTCCGAGGATCTGGAGAAGGTCCGATCGGGGCTCAACAGGTGCTGTGCACTGGGAAAAGATATTTTTGTCCAGCGCTACAGGGTGCTCACCGGTAAGGGAAAAGTGCGCTGGGTAGAAGAAAAAACCTTTATACAGCGTGATGACCTGGGGGAAGTAACCCACTTTCAGGGAATAGTCCGGGACATTACCGAAGAAATTGAAAAAGAAAGGGCCCTGAGGGATGCCCTGGAAAGCCAGAAAGCCCTCATGGAAAAACAAAAAGCCTTGCTAGACCGGGAAAAAGCCCTGGAGACCGTGATTAACAACAGCCCCATGGTTGTATTCCTGTGGAAAGCCGATAAGTACTGGCCAACGCTCTATGTGTCCGAAAACATCCGGCAGTTTGGGTATTCTCCCGAAGACTTCATCTCCGGCAGGGTCCTCTACGGAAAGATCGTCCACCCTGATGACCTGCTCCAGGTGGAACTCGAACTTGACGAGAACTGCAAGGAAGGCGGAAAAATGTTCAACCGTGAATACCGTATCCTTACGAAGTCCGGGGAAGTGCGCTGGGTGGAAGAAACGACCTTTATCCAGAGGGACGAAGAGGGAGCTGCAACCCATTTCCAGGGAATTATCGAAGACGTCACGGAAAAATACGAAAAGGCCTGAAAAAAATCATGGGGTGCCGAAATTCCGGAGGAGCCTGAAAGCACCTGGCAGGCACCTGACTTTTAAAACGGATTTTAACTTATTTTATCTAGGAACCGTGCAGCTACCTGCAGGAGTTTTTTTCTCTTTTCCCCTGACATTTTATCCCAGGTCCCGACCAGCACGGCTGTCCTGTAGTTTTTAAGGAAAAACTCCCGGTTTTTATCGATAAAGCTCCAGAAAAGGGCGTCCCAGACCTCGCACCACTCCCCTTTTTCATAATCCCCCATCTTAAGGAGGTAGTTTGAGCCCGAGATGTAAGGTTTCGTGGCAAAGCTCCCACCGTCCGCAAACTGGCTCATGCCGTAGACGTTCGGGACCATCACCCAGTCCGCGGAGTCCACGAAGAGTTCCATGAACCAGCGGTAGACTTCGGCAGGGTGGATTTCACAGAGCAGCATGAAGTTCCCGAGCACCATCAGCCGCTGGATATGGTGGGCATACCCGTATTCCAGGACCTGCCGGATTGTCCGGTCAACAGGTTCGATCCCCAGATCCCCCCGGTACCAGCGCCCGTCCAGTTTCCTTTCGTGCCCGAAGAAGTTTCCCTCAATCTCCGAGCAGCGGTGCATCCCCCGCATGAACTCCCTCCAGCCAATCACCTGGCGCACAAAACCTTCCAGGCTTGAAAACGGAAAATATTCTTTCTCACTTTCTTTTAGTTTTTCTTCTTCTTTCCCAACCTTTCTGACTTTTCCTTCCTCGCCCCCTTTCTCTTCCTCTCTTTCTTTCCCTCTATCTTCTTCTTCTTCTTCTTCTTCTTCTTTCCCAACCTTTCTGAATATTTCATCTGCTGCTGTGCTCCTTTCGTAAGTTTCGATAGCCTTTTCAACCACCTCTCCGGGGGTCAGGAGCCCGAAGTTAAGCAGGGGTGAAAGTACGGAATGAAAAAGGAAAGGTTCCCCTTCTGCAAGGGCGTCCTCATAAGGCCCAAAATACCTGAAACGCTCCTTGAGAAAGGTGTCCAGCCAGGCAAGGGCTGCTTTTCTTGTCGTGGGCAGGTAAAAATTCTCAGTCCTCCCGGGGTGGTCCGGAAAGAGGGTGTCTACAAGGGCTATTACTTCTTCCGTATTCCCGGTTCGAGGGGCAGCCTGAAGTTTCGGGACTTCCAGTCTCCGGGGAAGAGGTTTTCGATTTTCCCGGTCAAGGTTCCATTTGCCACCAACAGGAAGCCCGTCTTCTGTCAGCAGGACACCAAGGCGTTTTCTCTGCCAGATGTAAAAGTCGTTAAAGCGGAGCTTTTTCCTCTCCCCTTTATAAGCCCTGAAAGTCTCCACAGGGGTTAGGAAACCGGGAGAGTCCACCATTTCAAGCTCAACCCCGTTCCGGGCACAGAAATTAAGGATGCTTTCCCTGAAAAAAGAGTCCTCGAGCGTATAGGTAACGATCTTTCCAATCCCGTACTTTTCCAGGACATCTTTCAGTTTTGTCTCGTAAGTCAGGTTTTTGGCTTTTTGCAGGGAACCGACTACGGCATGAGCCAGTTTGCGTTTGCCCGGGTTTGCTGAGGGGATAAAGTTTTCCGAAGTGACCGGGTTTTCCGACTCTTTGAAGTTTTCACCGGACCCGGGTTCTTTTATTCCGGGAAGCGGATAGTACAGCACATCATATTTTTCGGCCAGCCAGTCGCGGTATGAACGCATTGCCGAAAGTACGAAAACCAGTTTATGTTTGTGAAAAGCGTAGCGTGTGCAGAGTCCCGGGTCTTCGGCCATGAAAAAAAGGGTTTTTTCATCGGGTTTCAACCGTTCGGTGGATGGGAAAAGGCAGTTTCCGGGAACCAGGGCAAGCCTGTCGTAGCTGTGTACCCCTTTTCCCTGTCCCGCAAAAGTTTCTTCCCCATTCATCTCCTCGCATCTTTCAAAAGCCATACCTTTCCCCAAACCCATATACCTGCAAAACCATCTCTCCAAACCCATGTATCGGTTTCTGAACCCTTACTGCTTGTTTAATTCCAGGTCCCGGAGTTCGTGTTATCCTGGAAGGTGTGCATTCAGTGTGAAATAATAGTAATTGTTGATACTGTTAATAAGGTTTGGCACTTCCTTAACAATTAACTATTTATGCGTGAGAATATACATGAGTAACTTACAGATATAATTTTAATTGTGTCTGTCTTTGCTCCATATTTCCCTTTGGGGGGAGGAGTAGGTATGAGTATGGAAATCCCATACTCCAAATAACTGACGAAAGTGTAAACCGGAAACAGGAATTGCTGGGGAACTGAATGGAAAACCGGCATGATCTAATCCGGAAATAGCTGCAAACCCGGGGTTTTGTGGGGTACGGTTCCGAATCCTGTATTCTAAAACCGTATCCTGCAGAACCTGTATTTGGGAATAATAGAGTTTATAGGGCGAGGTTCCGGAAGTGTTCAGGGCCCGGAAAGACTGCTCTTTTTATGTCCTCCTGAATGGAGGACCCAGTAGTAGCATTTTCCCTGCCTGGTTTTAGGGGTGATTTTTCCTTTTATTTTTATGGGGCCTCTGGTCTTTATGTTTCCCGCGGAGTCCCTGGGGACCTCAAACTCCATGTTGCTTATACCGCAGCCCGGGGGGACGTAGTACATCAGGGTAATGTCCCCTTTGCCAATAAATTCCGAGACATCTCCCAGAACAAATTCGAATTCGCTTCCATTTTCGGATTTTGTTTTTATCCTTTTTACCGTGAGCTGGTATCCCTTTTCAACGGCTGATTTTTTCATGAAATCCGATTGAAAGTCATAGATGACCCTGTGCTCCAGGTCCACGGGGGTAAAATCAAAATCGTGCCTGCAAACTTTTTCCTGCCAGGAGAGGCTTTCCTGCATGGCATCAATCAGGAGCTGGCCGTGCAGCAGTTCATGGTAGAGCAGGCCTTCGTTTTCTATTTTCCCGAAATCGTCTCTTTCTTTTTCCCTCAGTTCCTCAGGGTTGAGCATGAGGTAGTTTGTAAATTTCAGCGTTTTAACTCCCTTCTTTATCCCAATCTCACAGCTGTTCCACGAATAAGCCCCAAGGCTTCCCTCTTCCAATTTCCCTGACTGGCTCTCATCCCAGCTGATTAACAGGGTCCTTATAAGGATCCTGACTTTTTCCACCTGACTTTCCTGAAAAACAGTGCAGTTGATTTCTTTCCTGAAAGGTTCCGTTGAGAGACTTTTAACTACATCGTGTATGGAATGGGGAAGCATTTCTTTTTCCGAGGCTTTTATCAGGCGCTCGGCAATCGCAAGGAAAAGTTCCTTCTCTTCTTCGGTGGGTCTCTGCGGATTTTCAATTTCCCCTGAGACCAGAGAAACGGGTAAACGAGTGGAAACTAAGGCAGACCCTCCCCAAATATGCACAATATTTATTCTGTATAATATATAACATATGGTCTAAATATATGCATTTTGAAATAGAGTTCCTGAATAAAGATTTTCCGGGAGGAAAAACTGCGCAAAGCTACTCGAAAATCATAAACACACAACATATATAATAGGAAAATAAATATATTAAGAATTAATCTGTATAATATTATATATGCTCAACTATTAATTGTTATGCACTTAGTTAATATGAATCGGTTAATGTGCATTTTTTACTGTGCGCCGGTTAATGTGCATTAGTAAGCAACACGCATTTAACCATCAACACCCGATTAATGAATAAAAACTGTCACGCACTACAAACGCCGCCCACAAAAATATCCCGTAACCCTTTCCCACGGTGCATGCTTATGGTAAACCCACTGGTCGATCTGCTCTTCCTTTCCGAGAAACGAAAGAATATACTCCTTCTTTTAATGGAAGGCCCAAAAAACATCGAAACGATAAGGGAAATCCTCAAAGCCAATGCCACTTCGGTCCAGCCCCAGCTAAAAAAGCTCAAGGAACAGCACCTGGTTACCCAGGAAGAAGACCTCTACGTACTTACCGATATCGGAAGGATCGTTGTGGAAAAAATGAAACCTTTGCTGGACACCCTTGACCTGCTGGAAGAAAACGTAGACTACTGGGCTAACAGGGATATGGCAACAATTCCTCAGGAGCTCCTGCGCAGGATCAATGAACTTGGGCAATGCACCACGACTGAGCCCGATATTGACCGCATGTTTGAGTTGATCCCCCTATTAGTAGAAAACATGAAAAAGGCTAAAAGGTTAAGAGCGCTGCTTTCTTACTTCCATCCCCTCTTTCCTTCTCATTACCTTGACCTGGCTCGGAAAGGAATCAGAGTATCCCTTCTTATTCCCGAACCGATCTTGAGAAGGTGGGTTGAAGATTACAGGGTGGAAACGGAAGAATTACTTAGCCTTGAAAATGCCGAACTTTTTACCTTTAAGGAAAATGCTAAGGTCCCCTCACTCATGGTAGCAGACAATTTCATGGCAATAGCTCTCTTCCCCAAATCAGCGGTTTTTGACCGGAAATACTTGATGAGTTTCGAGCCCGCTGCCCGCGTATGGGGAGATGAATATATTGATCACTTTCAGAAACTGGCAACCCGAATAGAAAAGCTCGAAAATTCTGAAGAACCGCCAGAGCAGGAAGCTGTCTGAGCCAGAACCAATCTAACAGAGAACCAATCTAACAGAGAACCAATCTAACAGAGAACCAATCTAACAGAGAACCAATCTAACAGGACTTGCAGGTGAGCGATCTCCGTATTGCTCAGTTCCCTGTTTTGCAGGACCTGTTGTGACTTTTTTATTCGATTAAGGCTCTTGAGCTTTCATCTTACCTTTCTAAGTACTCTTCAAACCCTGCCTCCCCTCTTGCATAGGCTTCATGCCAGCCCGCGGGTACGGGCAGTTCTCTGTAGAGGGCTTTTCTCCTGGCTTCCAGCAGATTCGGTTTTTCTCCCATGAATTCTGCAGCGCAGAGCACCCCGGATTTGTTTCCTGCAGCTTCACCCAGTTCCTTTAACCAGCGGTATCCGGAAAAGGACCTGAGCAGATGGTGGTCAAGGATAAGCGTATCGACATTTCTGGCAAGGAGGAGCCCGTTTTCAAAGGCTTCCGTTTTGGCTTCCGGGACGCGGTGGGAAAGGTAGACTGGAGGGCCTGAGGCCAGGACTGTCGTGGGTTCCCAGGCAAGTACGGTGAGGACTGCTTCCCTGTCCAGGAGCTGGATGTCCGAACAGTGGACAAAGACCTCATCCCCTTCCCGGATGCGGGTCATCAGCACCTCCCCGAAGCCCTTGCCCCGCGCACCGTGGGGAACAGGCCGGGAAAAAGAAATGCATCCGCAGTTTTCCCCTTCGGAATTCGGAAGGGAAAATCCGAGAAAGGCGGAAAGTTCCTTTCTTCTCCTGGCCGAAAGCCGGGAAATATTTTCCGGCCCCTTGCACCAGAACCTGATCCCTTCAAGAGGTGGAAGGGCTTCTACGGGGAGCTGGTAGGGGTCTTCGGCTCTCATGGGCATATGATCCCCGTGATAATGGCTGATTACCACGTCCGTGGCCCCGGCAAGTGCGGAAAGAACCTTATCTCTGATCCTGGCAGCCGCAGCAACTTCCAGAGGATGGGGAAAGAGAGAAAAGCGGAGGCGAGCCAGGGCAACCCCCGGATCAATGACTATCACCCGGTTTTCCGTCCTGACCACACAGGCAAGGGACCTCGCTCCGAATGATTCGCTTCCCAGGACCTCAATTTGCATATGATATACTAAGACGTGCATCCAGAACCCTTTTTCGGAGGAAATGGAAAAATGGGAATTTTACCCGGATTTTTGCCCGTATAAAAATTGCCTCTGGCTTGAACGCATGGAACGGGGTGAATTTATAGTCCCGTACATAAATATTTACACTTTCTTTATAACCACGGAAGACACGGAAAGCACGGAAGGATTGTGCCCCTATTTCCTTTATTCCGTGTTTTCCGTGCTTTCTGTGGTTAAACTTTCACTTGAGATTGGGGAAGGAATTTGGGTCATTGACTATAGATGCTTGCAACCGGAGAAAGAAACTTGAATAATAAAAACTGGACGAAAATGCCGGGATTCATGCTCTTCATCCGAACTTTTACTCTTTATTTACCCTTTTCTCTTCATCCGAACTTTTACCCTCCGTTCCCGCAGCCTCATAACTTCCTCCCTTTTGTGCCTTTCCTGAAAGGTACTCTTCGGAAAACATCCTGACTATGAGGATAAAATAAGATAAAAGGAGGGTACCTACTACGATCCCGATCAACCCGAAGAGGGATACCCCTATGATTATCCCGAGCAGGGAGTGGAAAGGATGCAGAGCACCCACTTTCTCCTGGATGAAGGGCCTGAGTAAATTGTCAACCGAGCTTATGATTATGCCTGCCCCGATGATCCCTATTCCTGCGAAGTAGTCATGCTGGAGGAGCTGAACGATAGCTGCAGGGACCCAGACGAAGGTTGCCCCCACAATCGGTAAAAAGGATAGGAGTGCAGCAATGAAACCCCAGAGAAAAGCTCCCCCTACCCCGAAAACCAGGAAGGCAAGAGTCAGGACCCCACCCTGGAAAATGGCTATAATACCGCTGGAAATCAGGACGCTGTGGACAATTTTTCCAAACTCCCCCAGGAGGATCTCGGTGTTTTCCTTGTTAAAAGGGATAACCTTGTGAAGCGTCTCCAATAACCCTTCTTCACTCGTGAACAGGTAGTAGAGCAAAAAATACATTATCGTAAAACCCACTACCTGCCTGCTCAGCCCCTGGATGGAATCAAGGATAAACTTGCTTACGAAATTAACGGCTTCGGAGGCAAATTCAAGGACTCTCCCTTCGACTTCTGCCTGAATCGTCGCGTAAGGCAGGTCAAAACGAGACAGGTACTGGCTGAAGAAATCGTCCACTATCTGGGCAAACAGGCGCGTTGAATACGAGTCCTCAAGGAGGGCCTGGGTCTCTCCCACGATGATGCTCAGAAGAAAATAAAGGGGGATGAGCACGACAATGATGGAAACAACGATTGAGGTCAGGGCTGCTGTCCCTTTCCTGAACTTCGGCTTCCCCCGCAGGAACACGTAAAGCGGCCTGAAAATCGCGAACAGGATGAAAGCTCCGAAGAAGTAGTTTATATAGGGAAGGAGAGCGTAGGAAAGCGCCGCTGCCAGAATAATGATCAGGAAAAGGGCCAGGCTCATTTTGAAAGGGCTTTCCATCTATTCGTAATTTAGACTTAATGTTATAAAAGCTGTATTTCGGAGCCGGTAACGGCTCCCGAAGAGTCGGACCGAAATAGGTTGACCGAATTATATGGAGAAATTCGGTGGAGAAATAAGATGGAAAAGTTCACATCGGGAACAGGTTTTCCAGCTGCTTTACAATTTTTTTAACATCTCCTTTTGAGAGGGTCACTTCCCGACTCAGGACGTGGGAACTCAGGCTGTCCGCAAACAGCACCTGGACGGGGCTTTTTTCCAGAGGGATTTTCGAACCTGCTATGGCGATTACAGGCTGTACTTTTATCTCTTTGTTTGCGATTTTGAAATAGCCTCTCTGAAGACGGCTCCCGTATTTCAAGCCGTTAAGGTACCTGTAGACAAGATAGCTGCTTCTCTTTACCTGGTCGTACGGGGTGAAGGAGTGTTCCTTGAAGACCTTTTTCACATAGGCAGGGCTCCAGTTTTTCGTTTCGATTACATAGACCCCGGAAGGCCCCACAAGCAGATGGTCGATCTGGGCTGATTTCAGCTTTTTGCCTTCGAAACTTATGTACTCCTCAAGCTCCAGCTTCAGGTCGTTGAAGAGATAGTATTCGTCAGGGAGGGTACGAAGCTTTTCAATAACATGCAACTCTCCCTCAGCTCCCCAGTAATTGTTTGAGACCATTATTTTTTTAAGAGCTTCAAGCTGCCTTACAAGGGGAAAGAGCTTTCTTTCGATTTCCGAACCGCTGTTGTTTTTCAGGTACTCGGAGCGGTCTTTTCCTTCCTTCAGGGCGGCGTATTCGTTCCTGAGCAGTCTGTCCGCCTCTTTTTGGGACTCCGCCCTCAGCCGGGCATGGCGCCTGCCTTTCAGGTACCTTTTCACCCGGGCCAGGAGATAGGACATCAGCTTTCCCGGGACCGGGCGCACTTTTTTAGCTTCTTTTAATTCGGCTTCCAGTTTTACAAGTTCCAGCCTGGTTTCTTCCGAGATGCGGCAGGATTCTTTTTCTATAACCTGCCTCAATTTTCCGATCTTTGCGTCCAGGGCCTTGATTTCCCTCCGGATTTCTTCTTCAGCCAGCTCTGCCTTTTCGGAATATTCAGACTCAAGCCTCTGCCTCTCCTCGGAAATTTCCCGGAAACGCTCAGCCGGAATCCCGTTAGACCTGACATCCCTCAAAAGTTCTTTTTCCGCACCCGAAACACCATATTCTATCACGATACAAATCCTCTGTTTTTCTTTTTGTGAAAAATTATTAAATCTGAATACCCCGTGAGCCCAAAAGCTCGAATAGTGAGCCTGGGAGCCAAAATAACCTGTGATTGAATGTCTGAAAGTCTGAATAGTGACCTGAAAAGCCGAAGAGCCGAAGAGCCGAAGAGCCTGAAAGTCCGAAAACCCCGGAGATTCCGGCATTTTTTTGCAGGCTTTTTCGCAGACTCTACAGAAAATCCGTTATCATGGTCTGCCTTTCGTCCCTTTCCCGAAGCTTTGAGACCCCAACTCCCACCAGCCGGAACTTCCTGCTGCCCAGGAACTCGGAAAGAAGCTGGCGGATCAGCCTTTTTATCACGAAGATATCCGAAGTCCAGATCGGGACGGTTTTCGAACGGGTATACGTTGAAAAGTCCTCGAAGCGTACGGTCAGGGTTACGGTCCTGTAGAGGAAGTTATTGCTGAGCAGGGAACCGTGCACTGCCTCGGCAAGAGAATCCAGGGAGCCGAAGATCTTTACCGGGTCGCCGGTGTCTTCCTCAAAGGTTCCGTGCCTGCTGATAGACTTTACGCTCTCTTTTTCCCTTACCTCCCCGAAGTCAAGCCCGTTTGCCATCTGCTTCATCCGCAAGCCCAATTTCCCGAACTTTTCCTTCAGGAGCTGGACATTGCAGTTTGAAAGCTCTTCCACAGTGGAGATTCCCATCCCTTTCAGGGCTTCCGTGGTTTTTTCCCCTATGCCCGGGATTTTCGAGACCTGCATTGGAAAAAGAAAATCCCTGACGTCTTCGGGGCGGACCACGGTCATCCCATCCGGTTTCTGGAAGCCCGAAGCAATCTTTGCAAGGAGCTTGTTGGGGCCTACCCCCACGGAACAGGTAATTCCAGCCTGTTTCCGGACTTCGTCCTTGATCCGAAGGGCATAAAGGGCAGCTTCCTCAAAATCCCTGACCTCGGGCCCGGGCACCAGGTATGCCTCGTCCACGCTGACCTGCTGGAACTTTTCCGCAAAGCCCCTGAGGACCTCCATTACCCCCGCCGAGACTCCCACATAGAGCTTCATGTTGACGGGTAAAAAAACCGCTTCGGGACAGAGCTTATACGCCTTTGAAATCGGCATTGCCGAATGGACCCCGTACTCCCGCGCCTCGTAGGAACAGGTGCTTACAACTCCCCTCCCCACCCCTCCTTTCGGGTCGGAACCCACGACAACGGGCAGCCCTTTCAGTTCGGGTCTCTCCCTGACCTCCACAGAAGCAAAAAAGCTGTCCATGTCCACATGGAAAGTAATCCGCTTTTTAGGATCGCTTTTATTCGGATCGGGGGCAGGCATTACGCGATAGATAAAAGCTACATCTTAAAAAAGCTTGAGCATGCGGGGTGAAAGTATTAACCTGCTCGAAATTAAAGGAATGAAAATGGGAAATGAAACTTCCCGAAAAAAGCATTTCTACAAAGCAGGATAATATAATATATAATTGGAATAGCTGGAATAAATTAGATAATCATACTAATATAAAATAATAATTAGAAAACGAAAAATAATAATTAGAAAACGAAAAATAATAATTAGAAAACGAAAAATAATAATTAGTAAACGAAAAATAATAATTAGAAAACGAAAAATAATAATTAGAAAAATCAGGATAATTAAAAGTGAGCCAAACAGGCTGTCTCAAAACTATGCTTGATCGCACATTTGGGTAAGAAATATTAGGAATATTTATCTTTTTAAAAATATGTATTACATATAAGTATACTATTTGATAAAATTAATTCCAGTGTTTCACCATGTTCAAAAAGTACGATCAAAAGCAGCAATTTTTACTTCCATTAAGCCTGGAAGAGTTTGTTCCTGAAAACCATATTGCCAGAGTGTTAAACGACCTCATAGATCTCGTTGATATTAGTGATATTGAGTCCACTTACTCTGAGGAAGGTTGCCCTGCCTATCACCCAAGATTTCTTTTAAAAATCTTACTCTACGGGTACCTTATAAACATTAGAAGTTCACGCAAGATAGAGCAAATGACACAAACTGATACTGCTTTTATGTACCTTGCAGCTATGCAAAAACCTGATTTCCATACTATTTGTCGATTCCGTTCAACTCATCTTGACCCGATTAAAGAAATATTTTCACAGGTTGTCACGTTTTGTAAGGAAATGGATATGATTGGTTCCAGTATTTCGATCGATGGAACAAAGGTTAAGGCAAACGCTTCACCAAGACAAAGTAAGAGTTCCGACGCTCTCAAAAAAGAGATCGATAAGATACTCAAAGAAAGCATTGAGGTCGATAAACAGGAAGACGAAATTTATGGTGATTCGACACCATACCAGGTGCCAGAAGAACTGGTTAACAAGCAGAAAAGATTAGAGAAAATCAAAGCTGCTATGAAAAAAATTGACGAAGAAAAGTTAAAAAAAGTAAACATCACAGACAACGATGCTAAAATTATGAAGCATAAAGATGGAAGCAAGAAACCTTCTTATAATTGTCAGGTTGCTGTTGATGAAAAGGAACAAATAATCGTTGCATCAGACGTTGTCGATGAAGAAAATGACTTGCATCAAGTTGAACCAATGATAGAAAATGTAAAAGAAACACTGGGATACAAGCCAACAATAGTGCTGGCAGATGCAGGTTATTTTTCATATGATAATGTGAAATTTTTACTCGATCAAGAAATTGATGCTTATATTCCTGATAACTTTTATGAAGTAGAGAAAAGGGGAAAAGCAAAGAAGTTCAGAAAATCTCTCTTTAAATATGATCAGGAAAAGGACTGTTATTATTGCCCTGCTGCATTTGAAATCCCATTTACAAGAATACAAAAAAGGAACGATGAGCCAGATTTACGGTATTATGTATGTAAGTATTGTTCTTTATGCGTGTTAAAAAATGCATGTACCGAGAGTGAAAACAGGACAATATCAAGAGATCCAAGGGAGTACCTGATGGAGAATATGAGGGCTAAACTGAATACAGAAGAAGGAACGGAACAGTATCAGGAAAGAATGTTTACTGTAGAACCTGTGTTTGGCCAGATGAAACAGGATAGAGGATTCAGGGAATTTCTTTTGAGAGGGAAAAGGAAGACAAAAATTGAGTTTATTATGATGTGTACTGTACACAATCTAAAGAAAATAGTGGATTTCATGAAGAGAGAAGGTAAAAGTTTGAAAGAAATTCTGAAAATGATAACCGGGAGAGGAAATAAATTAGGGAATGGATGCAGAATTGTGGCGGGAAAGACAAGTAAGCTATGTTGATCAATGAAAACTGATCTCTTTTCGAATAAAAATTGAAATTGAAATGGATATTACCCAATTGTAGAATTCAAAACGGTTTTGAGACAGCTTGCAAAAGAAAATTTCGAAGCCTTTATTCATGAAGTGGGGGGAACTTCATTATACCTATGCAGGAAAATCAGGAACGTAAAGTTTTCAGGGAAGGAAGCTATGCGGTTGATGACTCTGTAAAAAGGCTGACTGCAAATATGAAGCAAGCCGCAAAAAAAGTCGTTGGCACAAGGTTTCCCAAAGTCACATCAAAGTCCCTTGCGAACAATCTCCTTACACTGCCTGACTGTTCCGAAGGGAAAATTACGCTCGTCAGTATAGCCTTTGTGCGCAATGCCCAGGAACAAATTGACTCCTGGATCCGGCCTTTCGAGCGGGAATTTGGGGGAGACGAACATTTTGCAATCTACGAGCTCCCGATGATCAGCCAGGGCTGGAAAGTGCTTTCCTGGATGATTGATTCCGGGATGAGAGGTGGGATTCCCACGGAAAAGCATGACAACGTAATCACATTCTACGGGGATTATTCGGACTACCAGGAAGCCCTTGAGATGGAAGATACCCAGTCAGCTTACGTCTTTTTGCTGGACCGGAAGGGGATTATCCGCTGGAGAGGGCAGGGATACGCCACACCTGAAGCCGAAAATGAGCTGATAGAGACCGCAAGGGCGCTCTAAGGCTGAAGCGGCTTCAGATGAAACAGACTGAGATATGAAAGTTAAGGTAAAGCGGGGCATTTATGGCCGGAAAGGGGGATTTATGGCTAGAAGGCAGATATTTATGGGGATTCTCAGAGTTATCGGTTTTATCGTCCTGATTTTTGCAGTGTACGCCATTATTCAAAACATGCAGGCACAGGAATGTACTGAGGGGGAGTCGGGGCTCGACTGTATTGAGCTTCCGCCGGGGTTTTCTATTGAATACTATGCTGAAAACGTGGAAAATGCCAGGTCGATGACTCTCAGCCCGAACGGCACGCTCTTTGTCGGGAGCCGGAATGCAGGGAACGTCTATGCGCTCCCGGACCGGGACCGGGACAACCGGGCCGATGAGTTGATCGTGATAGCCGAAGGGCTGAACATGCCAAACGGGGTTGCCTTCAGGAACGGTTCGCTCTATGTGGCCGAGGTTTCCCGGGTGATCCGCTATGACGATATCGAAAGCAGGTTGGAAGACCCGCCCGAACCTGTGATAGTAAATGACAGTTTCCCCACCGACCAGTCCCACGGCTGGAAGTATATCAAGTTCGGGCCTGACGGGAAGCTCTACGTGCCTGTGGGGGCGCCCTGCAACGTCTGCAATAGAGAAGAAGATGACGAGCGCTACGCAACGATAATGCGGATGGAAGCAAACGGAAGCGGGCTTGAGGTCTTTGCCAGGGGGATAAGGAACAGCGTGGGTTTTGCCTGGCACCCGGAGACCGAAGAACTCTGGTTCACGGACAACGGGCGGGACTGGCTCGGGGACGACCTGCCCCCGGACGAGTTGAACAGGGCACCGGAACCTGGCCTGCATTTTGGTTTTCCTTTCTGCCACGGAGGCGACATCCCTGACCCGGAATTCGGGGAACTGCGGGACTGCGAGGAGTTTACGCCCCCTGAGGTCAAGCTCGGCCCGCATGTGGCTGCCCTCGGAATGACCTTTTACACGGGCACGATGTTTCCCGAGGAGTACAGGAACCAGACCTTTATTGCAGAACATGGCTCCTGGAACCGGAAAATTCCAATCGGGTACCGGGTGACCCTTGTCAGGTTGGAAAACGGGACACCCGTTAGTTACGAGGCCTTTGCGGAAGGCTGGCTTCAGGGCTTTTCATCCTGGGGAAGACCTGTGGACGTCCTTGTCATGCCGGACGGGGCGCTGCTGGTCTCGGACGATAAAAATGATGCGATCTACAGGATCAGTTATCTGGGAACCGGCCAGGGAGTTATTTAAATAATTAACTATGTGAAATAACCTGTAATTTGAATATAATTTATAATGTGGAAAATGATTTGCGATGTAGAAATTATTTTCAATGTGGGGAAATTTAAGAACCGGAACAAAAATCTTTATGATTTAAGTCTCCCATATAATAACGTAAGGGGTGAATATTATGTTATCCAAGATTCCAATCGATCTTGAAAAAGTACCAGAAGAAGACATTGACAAGCAGATTCTCAGAGCCGGTATCATCGCCGAACTCGATGCTGTAAGCCTTTATGAACAGATGGCTGACCTGACCAAAAACGAGGACATCAGGGCAATCCTTCTGGACATTGCAAAGGAAGAAAAGACACATGTGGGGGAGTTCCAGACCCTTTTACTCAGGTTTGACCCGCAGCAGGGGCTGGAACTGGAAGCAGGAGCCGAAGAGGTGGAAGAAGAACTCTCCAAATAAAGCTTCATGAGGCCTGAGTTCTGACATAAATCCTGATTCCGGGTCTGAATACCCGAATCCTGAACCTTCAAAAAATCATATTTTGAGGGGAGTCCTTTATCCGAACCCTCTTTCTTTTTTACCCTGTACAGCTCTTATTTTTCTCCCGCAATAAATAACTCGGTCATGCGGTATGCTTCATCGTCAGGGAACTGTTTTGGCGGGTGCTTCATGAAATAGGCCGACGGAGAATAGAGCACTCCCCCTACCCCGCGGTCCAGGGCAAGTTTACAGCAGCGGATGGCGTCGATGACCACGCCTGCGGAATTCGGGGAATCTTCCACCGAAAGCCGGAGTTCCAGGTTCATTGGCACGTCCCCAAAGAGCTTGCCTTCCAGCCTGAGGAAACAGACCTTGTTGTCTTTCTGCCAGGGCACGTAGTCACTGGGTCCCACGTGGATGTTTTCGACTTCCAGGCGCTTGGCCAGCACGGATTGCACGGCTTCGGTCTTGGAGGTCTTCTTGGACTTCAGGCGGCTGCGGTTGAGCATGTTCAGGAAATCGGTGTTCCCGCCGGTGTTGAGCTGGTAGGTGCGCTCCACTTTGACCCCCCGCTTCTTAAAAAGGTCGGCAAGGGTCCGGTGGACGATTGTGGCTCCCAGCTGGGACTTGATGTCGTCACCTATTATCGGGAGGGCTTTTTCCTCAAAACGCCTGGCCCAGGCGGGGTCGCTTGCTATGAACACGGGCATGTTGTTTATAAACGCGCAGCCTGCTTCAAGGGCGCAGTCGGCATAAAAGCGGGCAGCCTGCTCCGAGCCTACAGGCATGTAGTTCAGGAGGACTTCGGCTCCGGAGCTCCGGAGAGTTTGGATGATGTTTTCCTTTGTAGCCTCCTCCGCTTCCGAGAGCAAAAACCTGCATTCTTCAGGATAATCTACGAGATGTTCGGAACAGCCGTCCAGGACCCTTCCCATTTTTACTTCCACGCCCGTAGCCGGGACTCCGGAACAGAAAACGGTGGTGCAGTTGGGAGGAGCGAAGATAGCATCCGAGACATCCTTTCCCACTTTTCGTTTATCAATGTCAAAAGCCGCCACAACCTCAATATCAGAGGGATGGTAGCCTCCCAGGTCCCGGTGCATCAGGCCAATTATATCACTGTTGCCCCTGGACCCACCATACCTTTCACTGCTTCCCTCATCGCAGCTTTCCTTTATCCTGTAGTACTCAATTCCCTGTACAAGGGAACTTGCACAGTTCCCCAGCCCTGCAATAGCTATTCTAATCCTGTTCTCCCCAGCCGTCTGCATTCCCCCTGAATGCGATTTCCTGAGCTTTCTATCCCCAATAAATATAGCCCGGAAATAATGTATGGAATTTCTTTTAAATCACAGTGCTTTTTATCCGATCTATCCTCCCCGATCCAGCTGCTTACAACAGGGTCATTGACACCTGCTGCTGCCGATTGTATCAGGGATAAATAATGATAAGTAATGATATGTAACGATATGTAACGATAAGTAATGATGAGTAACGATAAGTAACGGAAACTGTAACCCCCAATATTCTATGCAGAAAGTACTATAAAAAACATTTTACAAAAAATAAAAAAACTGTGGCACTGTTCGTCCGGAAAGAAGTCTCCCAATCCTCATTATTCAGGTCATGGAAGCTGGGCGTACAGGTATCAAAGATTTATCCAGAGCACGTACATTACATGAATTCCTATGAACAAAGGTACTAGAAACTTAAACAGGGGTTTCTGGGTCTTGTGCCTGAAGCGCTGCATCCCCATCCAGGCCCCGATGGGTCCGAAGAAGGCTGCTATCAGGAGGGTCTGCTCCGAAATGCGCCATTTTTGCCGTTTCGCCTTGAACTTGTCCAGCCCGTAGAGGACAAAAGAAACTGAGTTAAGTGCAGCATACAGGATGGGAATAAAAAGGTACATGCCGTTTTCCATGGAAAGGGATTATCCATAATAATAATTAAAGGCTGTGATATTCATCGGAGATTCCGGGCTTCTGAAACTGTTTGCTTTTTAATCTCACATCTTTGAGGAGGGATTTTGAAGGAAAGGGAAAAGTAACCCTAAAACCAATATATGCAGGCAAAAAAGTGGGGTGGAAAATGAAGGGGGACGAAAAATAAAGGGGAGCAAACGATCAACGTGAGTTTATTATCAATGGGGTTCGACCAATGGGATTCGATCAATGGGGATTGATGAGTAACGGGAGTCCATGGTCAATGGAAGTAGACGATTAATGGGAGTTAACGATGGGAGCTGAAAAACAAAATTCCCATAGCCTAGCTTTTCCTCCGCCGCTTATACTGAGGGCAGGCCGCTACCTTCCCACCCTGATCTTTCTGGGGTTTGCAGTTAATCTTATTCTTCCCGAGCTCGCCTCGGTTGAAGAGTCCCTGCAGGTCATCAAAACAATGGTCCTGTGGGCTGTGCTGCTGGCTGCCCTTGCCCAGGTTATAAGGTATATGGGAAGCGGCTATCTCTTGCATTCTATTGTGGCAAACGTAAACCAGAAACTTTCAGTGTCCAGGGGAGCCCTGATAACTATTGCTGCAGCTAGCGTCGGGCTACTTGCAGGAGGCCCGCTCGGAAACGGGGCAGCCATATACCGCTGGGTACGGAAACTGGGCATCAGCGCCGAAGCTTCGGGGCTTGCAGGTACCCTCCCCACCTTTTTCAACAACACAATTTTAGTGATACTGGGAGTAGCAGGAATACTCGAGCTACTGGCAGCAGAGGAGCTTTCCTCCGCACAGTTCTCCGCCTTTCTCCTGATCCTTGTCGGGCTGGGCCTGGGGATTGCATCAGTAGGCTGGGGAAAACAGCACAGGAAAGGCTTCATGGCTGCAGCTGTCAGGGAAGCTGCCTTTTTTTCCAGGGCTCTCCACAGGCCCTACAACCCACATTCAACTGAAACCGCAGTCCTCCGCATGTTCGCAGCCTTCGATGTGCTAGAAAAAGGGGGTTGGAAACGCCCGGCTCTTGGAGCAGTGCTCACCATCGGCTTCGATATGTTGACCCTTTACTTCTTCTTCATAGCTGCCGGAAACCAGGTAAGCCCGAGCGTCCTGCTTGTGGGATACGGCCTGCCCCTGCTCTTCGGGAGACTGGCATTTCTCCTCCCAGGTGGGGTGGGGATTGTGGAGAGTACCATGGCAGCTCTCTACACAGGCCTTGGAGTGCCGGGTCCGATTGCAGTTGTGGTCATCCTCGGCTACCGGATGTTTTCGTTCTGGATCCCAACCTTTCTAGGGTTCCCGCTTGCGGCTTACCTTCAGAAGGAATGAAAACCGGAATGGAACCAGGAACCAAAATGGGAGTCAAAATAGAAATCAACTATAAATCAAAATAGAAATCAAAATAGAAATCAAAATAGAAATCAACTATAAATCAAAATAGAAATCAAAATAGAAATCAACTATAAATCAAAATAGAAATCAAACCAGGAATTAACTATAAATCAAGCAATCAAGCTCAATTCCCATATAACTCTTTTAATTTTATCTTCGTTTCTAATTCAATTCGCGTCCCCATTCAATAATATTTATATGTTGGAAGGAAATTACACTACAGATTGATTTTTCCCTGATCGTTATATTCGAAAAAGGAATTATTGAATGCTGCATGACATGCAGAGTCATGGCATAGAACTACTCACCAAAAATCATCAAGTCAAAAGAAGGTCCTTCTAATGAAATACTGGCAGCCGAAATACGAAACAATGGGTCACGCCGAGATGAAAGAACTGCAGTTAAAACGCCTGAAAAACAGCGTCAAACTGGTCTATGACAACGTTCCCTTCTACAGGCAGAAATTTAAGGAGGCAGGGGTCACTCCGGACGACATCAAGACCCTCGAAGATGTCCGGAAACTGCCCCATACCCGCAAAACGGACCTTCGGGACAACTACCCCTTCGGGCTCTTTGCTGCAAGCCAGGACGACATCGTGCGCATCCATGCGTCTTCCGGGACCAGCGGGAAGCCCACGGTTGTCGGCTACACCGCACATGACCTCGATGCCTGGTCGGACCTGATCGCAAGAAGCCTGACCATGATCGGGCTTTCGAACAAGGACGTTATCCAGAACTCCATGAACTACGGCCTTTTCACAGGAGGCATGGGCTTCCACTACGGCGTGGAAAAACTCGGAGCAATGACTGTCCCCGCAGCCACCGGAAACACCGCCCGTCAGCTCGAGATGATGATCGACTTCGGCGTAACCGCAGTCCACTGCACCCCCTCCTACGCTTTCTACCTGGCAGAGACCGCCGAAGAACTCGACCTTATCGACAAACTCTCCTTAAAAGCAGCCATCTTCGGAGGCGAACCCTGGTCCGAAAACACCCGCAAGCAGCTTGAAAAGCGGCTCAACCTAAAAGCCTACGACTGCTACGGCCTCTCCGAAATGATCGGCCCAGGTGTCGGTTTCGAATGCCAGGAACAGGACGGCCTGCACATCTGGAACGACAACTTCCTCGTAGAAGTCCTCGACGAAAACGGAGAACAGGTCGCAGAAGGCGAAAAAGGTGAACTCGTCCTTACCTCCCTCAACAAAGAAGGCTTCTGCAACATAAGGTACAGGACCGGCGACATGACCCGCCTCCTCGAATCCGACTGCGCCTGCGGCCGCACAACTACAAAGATCTCCCGCCTCCTCGGCCGTGTCGACGACATGCTCATAGTCAGAGGCATCAACGTCTTCCCCTCCCAGATCCAGGACGTAATCTCCCGGATCCCCGAAGTAGGCGAACAGTTCCAGCTAGTCCTCGACCGCAACAAACACATGCTTGACGAGTTGACCGTCGAAGTCGAACTCGAAGAAAATGCCTTCACCGGCGAACTAAAAGACCTCTCTGCCGTCCAGAACCACGTCCAGAAAGAACTCAAAGCCATCCTGAACATCCGCACGAACGTCGAGCTGCTTGAGAAAGGCAGCATCGAAAGGACCGCAGGAAAGGCTAAGAGGATTATCGACAGAAGGGAAAAGCTGTAAATTTAGTTTAACTTGAAGTGGTTATTCAGGGAAAACTAATTCCCTGCCCCTACTTTTTTTTCGAATTTTTCTTCTTCGAAGTACCGATTCAATTACTTTTTAGCTATTGCTTTCCAGAAACAGGGATTGTTTTTTAACTTGCTTATTTTCAAGAAACAGGGCAGCCATCCAGTTTTAACACCCGTGCCCACCCACGTTCGCCGAAGGCGAACGGCTTTTCCCTGAAGACTGGAAAGAAGAAGAAGCAATAGAAGAAGAATAAACTTTGGAATTTAAATCAACATTTCTCGATACCATTTAGAAGCCATCATGGAGAAACGTCATGGAGAAACATCATGGAAAATAGAGTTTATCGTGTAGAAGTTGATCATGAGGTATAAAATACGGCTCTGGCGTTGTGGATAAAAAAAGTGAAGGAATGTGTTTACAGGAAACACATCCATGCTCAGCTAAATTTTTAACTTGCTTAAGATCCGGAGCTCATGTTGCCGGAATCCTTAGGATCGAACTTTATAGCTCGGTCGTACACGATCTCTGAATAGGATGGTCCGGTTTTTGTTGTTTCCTCCAAATAGGCTCTCCAGGCAACAAAGAGCGGCTGGTCAAGCTCTATGCCGCGAGCTCCCACACCGTAGGGCACCTCGTAGCAGTATGTGTCTTCTTCAGTGCAGTTCCTGGCGAGCTTGTAGACGTACAGGTATTTCGCATTGGGATTGTCAGGGAGGTATTCCTCGGCAGATCCACTGAAATCTGCATCTGTAATTGCTCTAACACCATTCCACACATCAGCTCCGTATATGCAGAAGTTCGAGTACGTCGCCTTTCCTGTGGCTACATGGTTGACCCCATAGACAATTATGAACTCTTCGGTATTGTTGCCCAGGGTAATTGCCGGATCCCTCAGGAAAGGATAGTACTGCGAGGTGTCAAAGAAAGGCGGTGTCGGCGAAGAGATAGTCTGGTTTGCTGACCAGAGATAGGCAGCGTCGTTATCGGGACCTACGGCGTTAATTCCTCTCTGGATAGCATCACTCCCCATAGGAACTCCCTGACTGGTCGGGAGCTCTGTGGCATTGGACTGGTTATATCTGTCAAGAATCGCAATCCTTAGCTCTTCGAGATCATCCACAAGGTCGAATTCTGTTTGCCCGGTTCCGCGAACCCTCAGTTCCGGATAATCATACGGGTCAAGCTCATTAGTGTTGTTGAGAGTAATCCGGAAAATAGTTGCAGGTGTATTATTTATGTAATCATCCCCAGCCTCCGTGTCATTGAATAGGGCCGGGCGGATAAATGCGGCAAATGTATCGGAGTCATTCTCCAGGCCCAGGTTCAATATGGCTGGAGGAAGAACCTGGGTGTTGGTTATATTATCCGAATACCCTGCTGATTGGGCAGCAGCCCGGATGCGCTGATCAATGCCTTTGTCGGCTGTAATGATTATTACCGTGGTCTGGTTGAAAGGATCTCCGGAAGACCCGTTTGGAGTCCCTTCGGTATTGATAACCAGGTTGTTTACCGTATCTTCCACGTTGGCAAAGATCCATCTCCTCTCATCATCAATTGTCCTGTGTATTATGTAATGGTCGTAGCTGAAGTACCTGCATTCCGGCGGTGTCCTTCCCACAAAAACAACAGCTTCATCAGGACCCAGGTTCCAGAATGGAGTTACATTCTCGCTTACGCCCAGTGTACTGGTTATTTGCTTAATTCGTTCTTCCACTTCATAACCAGGTGCCGGTGGAACAAAATATATCAGATATTTTGTGGTGGGATTGTTTCCATACGCAGAAGGTAATGCTCCTTCCTCCAATAACTTGATTAGATCAAAGTAAGCCAGTTCACCTTCCTGTACGGTGAATCCGTCCTGCTCCAGTGCCTCTTGAAAAGCCTTCGTTTCCTCTGTTTCATTCTGTGCAAGGCAAGTCCCAGTTAATACCGTGAACAAAAAGCCAAGCAATATGACCTGTACATACTTTTTCATATACCATATCCTCCCGTAGCTAATTTAGCATCAAATCCATCCGTTTTTGAACGTGACGTACCTAAATTAGCCAACCTGTGAGTATATATGATAATATAATTAGTAATTATATATAATAAAAAGAATTATTATTTCTTAGTAATTAATAGTCCTTAAAGAATTTCAGGAAACTTTTTCCTTGCCTTTCCTTTTTTGAATAGCCGAATTGCGCCTCGGCATCAGAAAAATCTTTGATTTTTCTTTTAGTTGCGATGAAATCGCAACAGTGCGCAGTCCGTTTCCCTCGCTACGCTCACTCAAGCGGACTAATATTTTAAAACCCAAAGCAACCATTTAGTTTTAACATCCGTGCCCACCCACGTTCGCCGAAGGCGAACGGTTTTTCCCTGAAGACTGGAAAGAAGAAGCAGCTTTGGAATTTCCACCAGCCTTTGAACTTTATCGCAAAAAAACCCGAATACCCCACCTTTGTCATTCATGCTGGTTTCAATGAGTTGATCTGGGAAAAATCAGAATTTTCAAGGCCAAATTCACATCGCAATCAAAAATTGTAACCTTTAACTTGAAGGATATTGCTCAGAAGGTTATATATGTTCTTTACTTCATTTTATACTTAAAATACCGTAATTTCTGAAAGGGAAGTACATACGATGGCCGGGGACTTGAAAGAGATCTATCACTTATTTAATCCTGACAAAGCTCTTCAAAATGGGGATTTGGAAAACTATTATGTCGAAATTGGCCAGAACAAGAAGAACATTGAAGAGCTTAAAATCCGCCTTGAATTAAGCCATGAAACAGGAGAAACGGTTAAACTCCTTTTTACAGGACATAGAGGCTCAGGCAAGACTACAGCATTAAACCGTTTAGTTTCGGATCTGAAGCAAGAGAAGGGCGAACAATTTTTCATCGTACATTTCAGTGCTATTGATTTTCTTGATATTAATGACATAAGCTATACCGATGTCCTGCTTTCAATAATTACAAAAATAGTAGAAAATTTTGAAAATGAAGGAAACCACCTAAATTCTTCATTGAAGGAAAGAACGGAAAAACTGGGAAAGGAAATAACAAAAACGACAACACATGAAGAAAAAATGGAAGCTGGCGGGGGATTTAACTTCTCAGCCTTTTTTGCCGAAGTCCTGGCAAGAATGAAAAGTGAAACAGGCACAAGGCAGGAAATCAGGGAAGAGATCAGGCCGAGAGTTTCCGAAATGATTACTCTGATTAACGATATAATTATAGAGATTGAAAAAAGCGACCGTCAGGTTCTTGTCATAATTGACAACCTTGAGAAATGCGACCATGAACAGGCATTGAAGCTTTTTTATTCACACGGAACCCAGTTAACACAGCCGGGATGCAAGATAGTATACACATTCCCTATTTCACTTCGAAGCTCCAACAAGTTCACCCAGATTAAAATGAATTTTAGTGATGACATTATGTACCCGAACATTAAAATTCATGAAAAAGATTCCAGTGAAACCCGGGAGCCTGAAGGCAGAATTGCTATGAGGCAAATCGTAGAAAAAAGGGTCTCTCTGGATTTATTTACTCCTGATGCCCTTGAATACATAATAGAAATGAGTGGCGGAGTCATAAGGGAGTTTATAAGAATTATAAGAAATTCAGCAGTAAGTGCCATAGCCGGGAAAAAAGCTTTGATTGACAGGGAGATTGTAAGCGGAGTGGTCGACGAACTTAAAAATTCATATCAGGCACAGTTAAGTGAGCAGGATTATGAAGTGCTTAAGGAAATATATGAAACAAAAGAAATAAAACGAGATGAGAAGCTTGTCGGTTTGCTTCACAATCTCAGTATCCTGGAATACAAAAACGGAAGAAGCTGGTGCGACCTCAACCCTATAGTTCGTGAGATTCTGGAAGAAAAAGACATTCTTTAGGAAAAATAAAAGCTCTTTTCAAAAATAACCATAGACCAGGCTACAATATGGAACTGGATCCGAAACACATCTCAAAAATTGAAAAATTAACTGTCCTTCTTGAGCTTTCCGAGGACTGCACTATAGTTTTTGTACGCTGCAATGAGCCTGTTTTATGCAAGGCTATATTCAGGGAAATTTCAGAAAGGGTTTCTGACGGGGTTTTCATATACAGCCTAAAAATGGATGAAACGTCAACAGATCTTTTTTACCTTTTAAAGCAGGCAACCGAATCAGAAATTTACAATTCCAGAAAAGAAAAAAATGGAAAAATTGCTTTTTTCGTTTCCGGTCTTGACAGTGCCGCAAAAAAGAAAAATTCCGAGGGAAAATCCGAAGCCCTGCTCCTGATGAACCTGATGCGGGACAGGTACCTGGAGATAAAGCACCCAATAATAATCTGGCTAAACAGCTCATCCCTCAACTTGGTTCTCAAGGAGGCACCGGATTTTTTCTCCTGGAGAACTGCGGTCTTTGAATTTGACCTGAAAAAAGAAATCGCTTCCATCCCGACCATCCCGGTTTTTGAGTTTGAAAAATTTATCAACAAGACAAAAAGTGACCTTGAAAATCTTAGTACATACTACCAGAATTCAATTGAAGAGTATGAAGAAAGGCAAATCTATGACCCCTATAAATTTGCCCGCCTGTACTTCAACCTCGGGACAATTGAGTTGTTTTCCGGAATGTCAAAAGAAGCTATTGAATACCTCAAAACCGCCGAATCAATATCATCCGGAATAAACAACAGGAACCTTAAAGAATACATCTACAACCAGCTCGGAATCGCCTATTACCACCTGGGCAATCCTCAAAAAGCTCAGGAAAATATTGAGCATGCCCTTCAAATTGCAAAAGAAATCAACGACATAAAAGGGACAGGAAACATTCTCGGAAACCTGGGTATAATATACGAAGAACTCGGAGACGCAAATAAAGCATCCGGATATTACGAAGAAGCCCTTGAGATTTCCAGAGAATTCCCCGATCCCAGGGGAGAAGCAAACACCCTCGGGAATATGGGAAACTCACTAAACCGGCAGGGAAAAACAAAAAAGGCAATCGAATATTACGAACATGCCCTAAAAATCACCAGAAAAATCGGGGACCAGCACGGAGAAGCAATCCATCTCTCAAATTTAGGGCACGCATACGGTCAGCTGGGAGAAATCGAAAAAGCGCTTGAATATCACGAAAATGCCCTGAAAATGACCAGAGAAATCGGCGATAGGAGAGGAGAAGGAAATGCCCTTGGAAATCTGGGCAACGTATACTATATTCTGGGCGAAAACGGAAAAGCAATTGAGTTTTTGAAGCAATCCCTGGCAATAGGAAAGGCGATTGAAGACCCGAGGATAATCAGCTTTTGCGAGCAGAAACTGAGGGATCTTGAAGGGTCTGACGACTGATTTTTATCTTTTTTTAGTTTTTTTAATCAGCTTCAAGCTCTTTCCCAAAGCAACCATTTAGTTTTAAAACCATGCCCACCCACGTTCGCCGAAGGCGAACGGCTTTTCCCTGAAGACTGGAAAGAGGCAGCAGCTTTGAAATTTCAGCCAGCCTTTGAATTTTATCGCGAAAAAACCCGAAATATTCAGCCATTAAACTTTCCAAATGGCAAAACTTATTTTACCTGCCGCCAATATCAAAAAAGAAATTGGAGGAGTTTATGGACCTGGCTATTCTCGCCCAGCAAGCAACAGATATTCTCGTCCCTACCTTATCTTCCCTGTGCCTTGCAGGAAAACCTGTAGTGGAGAAGGGTAAAGAAGTCCTTGGGGATATGCTCTACGAAAAAACCCTTGAAAAAGTAGGTTCGAAAAGCGGGAAAAGAGCGAAATCTCTGCTGGAAAAAATAAGCCCGAAAATGACTGCATCCCTGGAAAAAGCACTTACAAAAGTATCCAAAAACTCCGAAGACCCGAAAGCAAAGGAAGAATTGCAGCAGGAAATCCTCAAACTGCTGATGGAAAACCCTGACCTTGCGAGAGAAATAGAATTTACCATAAATCTCAATATCGAAAACCTTGAAAATTATGGTCAACTTGCAGTAGGAAACTACAACAATTTTTTCAATTTCGAAAGCCCTTCAGGTGACGAATTTATCAAGATCATCGAATATCTGAACCAACAGAGAAAAGAAGCCTCAAGCCAGGAAATCCTGAGCCGTTACAACCCTTCAACTCTCCTCTATTATCCTGATAAACTGAAGCAATTTGTCACACAGAACCGGGCTGATGAGTTAAAAAAATCCCTCATTTACCTTGAAAACCACCGGATTCTACTTCTCAGCGGAGTCGGCGGCGTGGGAAAGTCCACCCTTTCAAGAGCCCTCGTAGACCTGAGACCCGTAAACGTCCCCGAACCTTTCTGGTTCAACTTTAACCAGAACCAGGACGCAAAACTTGGAGACATCCTCGAAAAACTCGCCGCCTACATGAACGCCCCTGAAATTGCAGCCTTCAAAGCCGAAAGGCGGGAACCCGGAAAACCTGACGTGGACAGGCTCACCGATGAACTGCAAAGAAGAAGAAGCCAGGTCTGGCTCATCTTCGATGACCTGAGCACCATGTTAGAAGACAGGCAGTTCAGGGATAAAGGAATCGAACTCCTCTTTTCCTCCCTGCGATACAACACCCACAACGCAAAAGTAATCGTAACAAGCCGCATTCTGCCCATACTCGAAAACGGGGAAAGCCTGATCGATGTTGTGGAAGACGAGGAAAAACAGCACCTCACCGGTTTGGAAATGGATTTTGCAGTTGACTACCTTGTGAGAAATGGGCTTGAAGAAGTGGAACCCGAAAAACTGGAAGAACTGGCAACAGGCGTGGACGGTCATCCCCTTGCCCTGAAGTTACTTGTGGAACTGGTTAAGGAATTCGGTGTAGTGGATACGCTTGAAGACTTGAGCATGTATCAGGAAAGCAAAGAGGAGACCATCAAAAAGACAAAGAGATTATTCGACAAACTGGCAGGTGAAGAAAAAAAGCTTATAGAGAGAATATCGGTTTACAGGGAATCTGTAGAATTAAAGGCTCTAAGGGTAATGTTTACAGAAAATACTCCCACAAATGCCGTTAGAAAGTTAATTGACAAGTCTCTCCTCGAAACCAACCACAATAGCAGTTACTGGCTCCACCCACTTGTTCGGGAATTTGCCTATGATGACCTGAAAAATAAGAATGAAGCCCATGATATCGCCTGTAAGTATTATCTCTCCATCCCTCTCCCCGAAAACCCCAGAACGAAAGAAGAACTCCAGTCAGCAATAGAGGCACATCACCACGCCTGCGAAGCGGGAATATACGATCTGGCTGCACAGATTATCCTTCGTTCAAAGCTACACGTTTATCTTGATATTTGGGGAGATTACACTTCCCTCATAATATTGTACAGGCGATTACTACCAGCCGACCCTCTCAAAGAAAAAGTCCTTTTAAGCAATGAAATGAAGAGTTTTGTTTTTGGTGACCTTGGACTCACATATCAGCAACTTGGATATGTACGAAAAGCGATTGAATATTATGAACAGGCGCTGAAAATTGCTAAAGAAATCGGCGACAGGCGCGGAGAAGGTGCAGACCTTGGAAATCTGGGCAACGCATACAGGAATCTGGGCGAGCCCAGAAAAGCGATTGAATATTATGAACAGGCGCTGAAAATTTCTAAAGAAATCGGAGACAGGCGCGGAGAAGGAAATCACCTTGGAAATCTGGGCAACGCATACAGTGATCTGGGCGAGCCCAGAAAAGCGATTGAATATTATGAACAGGCGCTGAAAATTGCTAAAGAGATCGGAGACAGGCGCGGAGAAGGAAATCACCTTGGAAATCTGGGGTTAGCATACAGGAATCTGGGCGAGCCCAGAAAAGCGATTGAATATTATGAACAGGCGCTGAAAATTGCTAAAGAGATCGGAGACAGGCGCGGAGAAGGAAATCACCTTGGAAATCTGGGCAACGCATACAGTCATCTGGGCAAGCCCAGAAAAGCGATTGAATTTTTGAAGCAATCCCTGGCTATAGGAAAGATGATTGAAGACCCGAGGATAATTGGCTTTTGCGAGCAGAAATTGAAGGAACTTGAAGGGTCTGACGATTGATTTAGTTCTTCTTTTTCAACTTCAGGGGAAAAGCCGTTTGCTTCGCAAACGGGGGCTGCTGCCGGGGAAAAGACCAAGTTGGGAACCCGGCTATTAGTTAAGCGAACAAAAACGGTCGCTAATAAAACCAGGATATTCAGGGAAAATCCGGGTTCCTGCTTCAGATCATTCCGCTCAGGCTTCAAAGCCAAAGCCCGAAACCAATAACCTATTATATAAACAACCCTAAACTTTACCTGCAATTTTTACCGGATTTGAAATTCTTAACAATCATATTTTTGCTTAGCTTTTAAAGGTGTAACCATGCCTCATGTAATGGAATTACTTGGAAAAACCAGGGTCGTTGTTAAAGACGGGAAAGTCGTGGAAGTCGGAGAGCCGGAAGTCGATTGGTGCCCCCTTTTTGCCAAGATTCGCGGGATTCAGAAGATCACAGGCGAGGAAGCAAAGAAGAACATGGAGTTCCGGATTAAGGACTTCGGGATGTTCACCGACGAGCGCAAGCTGGAACTCGAGGACTTTGTAGGGTTCGGAGCCTCCGAAGTTATGATGACCGGGCTTGGCAGGGGCTTGCTTGACACGACCGTAACCGCCTGTGACGGTGCAGGGACCGTTATTTCCAACAACCCCACCCTTGTCCAGGGCATGGGAGGCAGGATGTCAGGCCTTGTCGAGACCGAGCCAATCGACGGCATCATAAACGGCATTCAGGAACGCGGCGGAATCGTGCTCGACCCCTCTACTGCCGTAATCGACCCTGTTGCCGGACTGAAAAAGGCAGCCGAACTCGGCTACAAGAAAATCGCGGTAACAGCCGCTTTTGCCGACACCGCCAAAAAGTGCAGGGAACTTGAAGCCGAACTCGGGCTTGATTTGATAGTAATCGGAGTCCATGTTACAGGCTTAAACAGGGAAGAAGCCCAGGCTCTTGTCGAAAACTCGGACATCGTGACCAGCTGCGCCTCAAAGCCCGTCAGGGACCTTGTTAAGCCCCTTGCCCAGGTCGGGACTGCCGTGCCGCTTTTCGCACTGACTCAGAAGGGGAAGGAGCTTGTGATCGAAAGGGCAAAAGATATCAAAACCCCTCTCCTGATCAATACGATGGCTCTTCCGGTGCTGCCGGAGCACAAGCAGCCGAAGGATTTGATTTAAGGCGGCGGAAAGGGGCGTTCCAAGGCCTTTTTTACTCTTTTTTCTTCTTTTCTTTTCTTTCTTTTTTCCTTTCTTGCTTTCTTTTTTCCCTGCGGGAGCAGACACCACATGCAAGGTCGGAGATATTGAAGTTACTGCGGGAGAAGCGGGTAAATTACTCCGTGAAGGGGAAAATGAAAAAATAAAACTGTATGAATAAACTTTAAAATCGAGGGGTGAAACAAATTTGAAAATCGATCAGAAAAAAAGGTTAAACAATTAAAGGGAAGAGGCTAAAAATAGTTACTGCCAGGACATCTTATCAAGCATCTTGGTTAAGTTGCTTGCCTCATCAAAGGATAATTCAGTCCAGCTCTTCCCGCATTCATTGCAATACTGACTGATTTTTTTATGTCTATCCATATACCTGAGAGACTTTATTACTAAATTTTTTTGCCTAACAGTCATAGAAGAATCCATTAGTTCCATAAAACACTCCTTGAATAATATATTCATTTTTCAGTAGTCTGCAGTCGATCAAAAAACAGAAAGCACTAAAAACCTTATACTCTTTGTTTGTTATATATATGGGGTTCATACTATATATATACATGTATTGCAATGGTCTACATATTAGATAAAAATATCAATATATAGTCACGCATATATATAGTTTGAACAAATACAACTTTATTCAGTACCTACAGGTGTGTCTATTATGCCTCATATAATGGAATTATTGGGGAAAGCCAGGGTCGTCGTAAAAGATGGAAAGGTCATGGAAGTTGGGCCTCCGGAAGTGGAATGGTGCCCCCTCTTTGACAAGCTGAAGGGAATCCGAAAGATTACTGCCGAAGAAGTGAGGAAAAACATCGAATTCAGGATCAGCGACTTTGGGCTGTTCACCGACAAACGCCAGCTCCTCGAACTTGACACCTACGTGGCTTTCGGAGCCTCCGAAGTAATGATGAGCGGCCTTCGTCGAGGCTTTCTTGAAACAACCGTAACCGTCTGCGACGGCGCAGGGACCGTGATCTCCGGTAACCCTGCCCTTGTCCAGGGAATCGGGGGCAGGATGTCCGGCCTGATCGAGACCGAACCCATCCCCGAGACCATAAAAGGAATACGGGTAAACGGCGGGACTGTGCTCGATCCCTCAAGCGCAGCCATCGACCCTGCGGGCGGGGTAAGGAAAGCCGCTGAAATGGGATACAAAAGGATCGCAGTAACTATAGCAGACGCAAAAACCGCAAAAGAATGCAGGGAAATAGAAACCGAACTCGGGCTTGACCTGATCGTGATTGCAGTCCATGTAACAGGGGTCAGCCAGGAAGAAGCCAGGGGGCTTCTGGAAAACTCGGATGTCATAATAAGCTGTGCTTCCAGGCATATCAGGGAGCTTGCAAAGCCGCTTGTCCAGGTGGCGGTTGCGATCCCGCTTTTCGCTCTCACGCAGAAAGGGAAGGAGCTCGTGATTGAGAGGGCAAAGGATATCGAGAGGCCGATTTTAATTAATACGATGGAGCTTCCGGTTGTGCCGGGGGAGAAGCAGCCGAAGGGATTGGTTTAAAGCAGGGTTGGGGTGTTTTCGCTTTTATTACTTTTCAGGGGTTCCAATTTCGTAGTCCATCCCCCATACCCACTCACGGTTGCGA
Organism: Methanosarcina sediminis; assembly: GCF_052056915.1. Lineage (GTDB taxonomy): Archaea > Halobacteriota > Methanosarcinia > Methanosarcinales > Methanosarcinaceae > MTP4. The sequence continues at coordinate 95,551 of NZ_CP195119.1, forward strand.
AGCAACCGGCCTTTCCCTGAAAACATGCAAAAAAAAGAAATGGAAACAAAAATTTAACCGTCCAGCCCAGATTTTTCAGAGTTTTCGAATCAAAGACTTAGTCAACTTGTCTTTATTTTACAAAGAAGTAAACGTTGAATCGGTTAAGTTCACGCAAGCGTCCCAAAACAGCCAAAAAATAAAAAATGAGATTTGGGAATCGCCGGCGCCATATAAAAAAATCGCTGCGTATTTCACATCGATTCACCATTCTTTTCAATACTGCATCTTTTTTATCATGGCAGCAGAAGCGGGCAAGCCTCGCTTCGCTCGGAACAAAAATGACTGGTAGACAACATTCCGGTTACTTCGGAAAAGTTCAAAAATCAATCACTAAAACCACCCCCATTAGGTTCAGCTATTCTCACTTTGCTTGCACCGGATTATAAGAAAAAATACAGCTGGTAGCCAAACACATACAAGTAATAGAGCTTGTATTTAGGATTTACAAATATATGGACTTGTATATTCGATTTTTTAGAAAGCCTGAAATTGTATTGGACAGCAGCACGCAAGCCCCCCAAAACAACTAAAAAATAAAAAAGAAGATCTGAAAATAATCTTTTCTCAGATTATTTTCAGGCAGTCCTTTACGCTTCGACCTGTCCTCCGTTGCTGAAGAACATTTTGTCACCGTTGTCCCCGGAATAGAGGGTAAGCTGGCCGTTTTCCATTGCTGCGGACTTTACATTGAACAGCAGCGTCACATACTGGTCATACAATGAATCGGGGCCGCATGCTGCAAGCGTCATCGGGCCCGTGCCCAGGGTCAGGGTGTTTCCTTCCAGCGTGTAGCCTCCACTGCCACGGTTGCAGTCGGCTTTGATGGAATATGTGCCGTCCGGGAAGAGGACAAGAGTGTAGTTTTCCGGATCCGGGACCACTGACTGGGCAGTGGGATTTGTTTCCAGAAGGCCTGTCCACTGCCATTCGATGCCGGTAATTTCTTCAGGTGAAATCGTTTCGGGTTCCGAGGGGATGGTTTCGGCAGGCTCAAGAGGAGTTTCTTCCTGCTCGGTACAGCCAAGTGAAAAGGCACTCACGGTTATAAGTCCGATAGTGAGGAGTAATACAAGATAAATGGACATGTTTTTCATTTTCATCATAGACCTCTTTGGATTGACTACCTGATGAAAAGCATTGATACAATATAATTTTTGTTTAAGCTACGATTTGATTTGCAGTCATACGACTCTGTTTTTCGATAGGGAGGAGAAAACACTTCACGACCTATTCGCAGAAGAATTCATGTCGTTCTGGCCAGGTTCACGCAAGCGCCCCAAAACCGCCAAAAAATAAAAAATAAGATTTGGAAGTTAAAAGTTGAAAATTATCATTAGCCGGATCAGACATCACAGGGCAGCAGGATATTTAAAAAAATATAATATTCGAGTAATGTACCAGAACCGTTATTAAAACTCATTCCCCCTATTATGACAGGGGAAAAGTGGGACTGAACTTTCACGGAAATCAGGATGAGGTATTAAATCGAACCTTATAAGTTGCGAGACCTCATGGGGATCCAATACATCAACAGCATAATAATCAGAAAGAATGATCAGAAAGATAATTGGGGAAATTTCTGATTTTAGCCTGATAATTTTCGATGAAATGCGAAACTGAGTTTTAAGGAGGGACAAAGCACCAGAGGCTCCAAAATCCCTACTTTTCTACACCATAGATAGGAAAAATTAGTGGAATAAAATTCTGGAGGTTGAAGGTTGAAAAAAACACTTACAAAAAGTATGGCATCTTGTGTAATACTTATCCTTATCGGGTCGGTGGTTGCGCTTGCTCCGGGATCGGAAACAGGATTTGAAAATGTAACAGAAACAGGATTTGAAAACGTAACGGAAACAGGATTTGAAAACGTAACGGAAACAGGATCTGAAAATGTAACTGACGGAGGATAGGATTCCTAGCCAATAGATACAGGATCCGATAACGTAACCGAAGAATATGATCCTGAAATAAATCCTGAGAGCTTCGTCGAAGGAGTTGACAATCCTTACTTCCCGCTGGTCCCGGGTACAACTTTCGTTTATGAAGGAGAAAGCGAGGAGGAAGGCACGACCATCCTGAATGAGGTTTTTGTTACCAACGAAACCAAAGAGGTAATGGGAGTTACCACCACCGTTGTCCAGGATACTGAATACGAAGACGGGGAGCTGGTTGAGGAAACCTTTGACTGGTACGCCCAGGACGAAGCCGGAAACGTCTGGTATTTCGGAGAAAACTCCATCGAATATGAGGACGGAGAGCCTGTCAGTACCGAAGGTTCCTGGGAAGCCGGAGTAAACGGCGCAAAGCCCGGAATCATAATGTTGGGAAACCCCAAAGTCGGGGACATTTACTACCAGGAATTTTCACCGGGCGAGGCTGAAGACCAGGCCGAAGTGCTCTCATTGAGTGAAACGATCACGGTTGCCTACGGTTCCTTTGAAAACTGCCTGAAGACAAAGGAATGGAACCCCCTCGAACCCGGCGAAGAGGAAAACAAATACTATGCTCCAGGTGTTGGTCTGCTCCTTGAAGAAGAAGTGGAAGGAGGAGATGAGAGACTGGAACTCGTGGAAATTACTACTGAATAAAATGGGAGGATAAAACCGGTTCCTCCTAATTTATTTTTTGCAAGGTAATGTTTACAATCTACAGTCTGCAATATACTTCTTACAAAATGTTCATTTATTATAGGCTATTTGCCTCTTATAACCTGGGGGTAGCTTTGATATATAGAACCGGACAATGCATGATAATAGGATCCTTTCCGGACATGAGGTTTATTTTCAAATCCGGGACAGGCACTCAATTTTCTTGTGTTGATATTCTTTTCACTTACCATGTTAACGAAAGATCAGGGTGAAGATGGAATTTGAACCTGAACCAAGAAAAAAGCTTTACGAACTGATAAGAGATTCCCCGGGAATTCATTTAAGGGAGCTCGAAAGGCGGCTGGATCTGGTAGTGGGCAGCTTGCAGTACCACCTTCACTATCTCGAAAAGAATAACCTGATTTCGCATTTTAAAGATGAGGAATACGTCCGATATTTCGTAAATAAAAGGATTCCCGAAAAGCGTGAGAGGGAAATTATCTATTTTTTAAGGAGGAAAGGCTGCAGGCATATCCTGATAAACCTGCTCCAGAACCCCGGCACGAACAATAAGGAACTATCTACCGCAGTCGGGCTCTCCCCCTCAACTGTTTCATGGCACCTCAATAAGATGGTAAAGTCCGGTATCATTGAAAAGGACAGAACAGGGCAAAGATGTAATCTCAAAATTGTAGACCCGGACCTTACTGCCAGGCTGCTTATATCCTACAAAGACTGTTTTCCCGATAGGCTTCTTGACAACTTCATTGAAATGTGGAATTTTGGAGACAGGAAAAAGTGAGCTTAGGAAAAAGTGAGCTTAGGAAAAAGTGAGCTTATTTGATCATTTGATAACTTAATCATTCGATATAACATATAAGATATAAAAAATAAGAATTGAAAACCCTAGGCCGAATAAAATTCCTTCGGAACTGAGTTTGGACCTCAGTTTCCAGAGGTTTATGCGGACTGATTTTCTTCGAAGTTAAATCCCGTTCACTCAGTGCTAATTTCTACAAGTTCCAGTCTTTCATCTCCACCTTCAACTTCCTCTTCAAGAAGCAGACCGACGCCTGAGGTATAGTACTTGTTCTCTTCCTGGCCAGGTTCCAGCGGGTTCCATTCCCTTGTCTTAAGGACGTCTTCAAAAGAACCGTAGGGAACGGTGACCGATTCAGTCAAAGAGACCACTTCAGCCTGGTCTTCGGCTTCACCCAGGTAGAACTCCTGGTAGTAAATATCTCCCACCTGAGGGTCTCCCGGCATTATTATCCCTGGCTGGGCCCCATCTACTCCGGCTTCCCAGGAACCGGCGGTACTTACGACTTCACCTTCATCGTATTCTTTGGACTCCTCACCGAAGTACCAGACATTCCCATCTTTGTCCTGGGCGTACCAGTCAAAGGTCTCTTCTTCCAGCTCATCGTCCTCGTATTCCGATTCCCTGACAACGATGGTGGTCACTCCCATTACCACTCTGGTTTCGTCGGTGACGTAAACCTCGGTTCTTAAAGGATCACCTTCATCGCTTTCTCCTTCATACACGAAAGTTGTACCAGGAACCAGCGGAAAATAGGGGTTATCAATTTCTTCGACGAAGTCCTCGGGGTTTATGACAGGGCTGTATTCCCCTTCCACTCCCACGGCTTCTTCAGGGATTTCCTCTTCTACTACTTCCTCTTCTTCTACCACTACTTCTTCTTCAGGAACTTCCTCTTCTTCTACCACTACTTCTTCTTCAGGAACTTCCTCCTCAACACCTTCTTCCGGAGGTTCTTCAGCACAACCGGAAGCAAATAACATTGCCGCAATGAGTACTGCAGCCACAAGAATACCCAATTTCTTCATAACTTTCCCCCAATTGTTTAAGATAAGAATGGATGCACATATATGTACACATATGGGGAAATATACAACGGTAGACTTACTTCCCCGATAAATACACTCCCCAATTATGTGTTATAAATTATTGTATATAAAGATATTAATTCCAGATACATTTTATTAAACTGATAGCGGGAGTTAGAATGAAGGTTGGAAGGCTTTTTGAGCTTTGGTAAGGTTCACGTCGGCGGCTGTCCAAAGCTATCTGAGACCTTTCGAGATCACAAAAAAATGAAAAATAGAAAGTAAAATAAAAAGCAGAAGATGAGATTGAAATTCACCCGGACTTCAGATTCTTAAGTTTCAGATCCCTTCAACCACCCCTCCGTTGGTAAAGATCATCATGGTGTCTTCGCCCCCGGAATAAAGGACAATCTGGCCGTTTTCCATTTCCACTGAATTTACTTCGGACAGCAGAGTAACATATTGATCATACAATGATAAGGGTCCGCATTCCGCAAGCGTCATCGGGCCTGCTCCCAGTGTTAGGGAGTTTCCTTCGAGCGTGTAGCTCCCTCCACCGCGGTTGCAGTCAGCTTTGATTGAATACGTACCGTGCCTGGAAAAAACAATGGTGTAGTCCTCAGGATTCGACACTTCTGTTTTGCCTGCAAGGCCGGGCTCCTGAAGCTCGATCCACTGCCACTCGATGTTAGTAATTTCCTCAGCCAGAGTTGTTTCAACCTCTTCCTGCTCGTCCCCTTCTTTTTCGCTTCCTTCCTGTTCTGCCTCATCCATCCCGGGCTCTTCAATTCCAGGCTCTTCCATTCCGGCTTCTTCTTGCTCGACCTCTACCTGCTCAACCTCTTCTTCCTCAACCACTGCCTGGTCGAGATCCTCAGGTGTGGTTTCGGCAGGCTCTGCCCCGTTAGCTTCCTCAGGTTCGGCAGGGGCTTCCTGCTCGGCACAGCCCAGCGAAAAAACAGTCGCAGCCATAAGCCCGATAGTAAGAAGTAAAACAAGACCTACGGATGTATTTTTGAGTTTCATAACAATACCCCCCATTTGGATAATATTATGAAACTCGGAATCCTAATTATTCTTTTGATTGGGCAAAATTTTGGTTTACTGTTGTCGGCATCTATTTTCAAAAACCAGGCAGAGGATTCTTTGTAGTGTTTTCAGGCACTGGAAGGCGTGGTCCTGCACACAAATCCTGCACACAAATACCCATGCTTGATTCTCAAAACCCTCCCTCCGGGCAGGCAGGAGTAAACGGATTTACTTTTCTGACTCTTTCCCTTCCGGTTCGGCCTTCCCCACCTTTTCCAGCCTGTGAGCGACGATCTGCTTTCCAATTACAGTGGCAAAACCGGAGAGGATTCCCAGCCCGCAAAAGATGTAGACCATTGTGAAAACTTTTCCCGGATCCGTTTGAGGGGAAAAGTCTCCATATCCCACGGTTGTCAGGGTTATTACTGAAAAATAGAATGAGTCAAGCCAGGTCCAGCCCTCGACGTTGTGGTAAAAGAAAGCACCCAGAATAAGAATTAACACTACTATAGTTAAAAGGGTCTGCACTTCCTCATTTTTAAGCTGGTTTTTTAAGCTCCTGAGAAACAACAGTAAAGTGATGAAAATAGATAGCATTAATCCTGCCCCCCTTTAAGAATATAATAACAAAAGGTTAAAAATATACCTTCTATGGCAGCTTACCCGAAAATGCCGATCAGCAAAAGGGGGAAGAAACAAAAGGGCAAAGAATCAAAAAGGGAGGAAGAAGCTCGATGAACCCTTCTTTATCTTTGTTCTCTTCTCTGTTCTCTTCTTTCTCTCCTCTTTTCAATGTGTTCCATCCTCTTGTTCACAATATGCTCCCCGATAACATCAACAAACCCGAAAAGAATTCCAAGCCCTACAAAGATGTAGATTATAGTGAAAATTTTTCCCATATCCGTTTGCGGAGAAAAGTCTCCATACCCCACAGTCGTCAGTGTAATGACCGAAAAATACAAGGAATCAAGCCAGCTCCAGCCTTCGAGACTGTGGTAGACATAAGTCCCGAGGATAAGAATAAAAAACACGGAAAATAAAAGGGCACGTGTCTCCGGTTTTTTAACCAGTTCGTATAAAGGCCTCAGAAACATCACAAATGTGATTAAGTAAGGGAGCATGGTTTCTTTCTCCTTAACTTTGAAGTCAGGTACAAATCATCATCAACTCCGAATCTTCATCAACTCGTTATAATAATAACTGACAACGTATCTTAAGCAGAAGACATTATCTTCTCAAAACTGCGGGTTTTCCAGCCCGTCCCATTTCCTGAAACTCCTTCCGAGCAGGGAAACGGCCACAGGTACGAGCGCCAGGTCTGCAAGCAGATAGTAGGGTCCCAAAATCGACAAAACGATGTTGAGGATCAGGACCGGGACTATCGAGAGGGCATAGAGAGCAAAGGTCTTTCCATTATAGAGGTTCACCGAAGGGTAAAGCCCTGTCAGGTAGACAAGCACTGTCACCATGTAGAAAGATATGGAGAGGAAGACCAGCAAAGAGGGGCCAAGGGTGTAAGGTGCCGTTTTCAAGCCGAGGACGAGGAGGAATATGAAGGGGACGACATTCAAGAAGGCATAGCTGTCGAGTTTGCTCTTTATCACGTCCGAGACCTTCAGGGGGAGGAAAGCGTAGGATGAAAACAGGTCGAATTCCGTAAGCCAGTTGTACATCGAGGAAGAAAGCACCCCCAGGACCAGGGAGAAGAGGAGCAGGGAGTCGAGAGCCGGGATCACGTTTCCAAGGGCAGAAAGCAGCACCCAGACCAGTGTGGCCGGGAGCAGGAAGGAGAAGATAATTTTCCCGAGCCCTCCTTCACTTCTTTTCAGGTCAAGGAAGTCCTTTGCAACGAATGATGCGTAGCGGTAGGAGCCAAGGCGGGAAGAAAGCCCGGAAAAGGAGTTGGAGAAACTCTTCTGCACCTGGGGATAGTCCACTTTCAGAAAGATGAGGGAAAGGGCGGAAGGGACGAGAATAAGGAAAACAGAGGCCAGAAGCTGCCGGGTTTGGGAAGGAACAAGGTAAAAGGCAAGTGCCGGAAGGGCGTACAGGGTTTCCCCCTTGAAGTTCCCGGAGGCAAAAAGCAGGGCAGGAAATGCCAGTAATAAGCCTGCAAGCACGGCTTTTCCCGAATGGGCATAGACCGTGGAAAGGAAAAACACAACTGAAAGCCCGATCATGAAGGAAAGGGAAAGCGTGAGGGTGAGAAGCGGGATATTGAAGCTTTCGGCAGCCGAAGGAAGCATGAATTTTACCGCCAGGGCAAAGCCTGCAATGAAGGGCAGGATGTAGAGGAAAAAATAGTACACGACGTCTTTTACCAGAAAGTTCAGGAAAACGACCCTCTCGGAAACGGGAAGCGTTCTTGAAGAATACGCAATAAGGCTTGCCTGCCCGAAGCGCCGGTTCATGAACTCTCTTCCCATGAGCCCGAAAGCTCCCACCATGCCGCCTACCAGCAGGAAGAAATAGTGCATCCCGAGAGCGATCCCTGCATCCGTAACGATTTCCCGGAAGACCGGGAGGACCAGGCTCACAAAGAAGGTGAAGAGGAAGATGAATAACGGAAAGAGGGCAAAGCCGCTGTGCCCGAAGAGGCTGGAGTGCATCCGCCACTCTTCTTTCATCATGCTTTTGAAAATGTCAAGCATAGGCGATCATTCTCATGCAATTATTTCTGTTTCATCCGTTTCTGCCTGATTTATTTCGGACAGGTTCCCGTGATTCCCGTGAATTCCGGCGTCAGTGCCGCTGTTCAGCTGGCTTTCCCCGGGCTTACCCACCAGTTCCAGGAAGAACTCTTCAAGGCTCTTATCTTCCAGCTCCGGGCTGTCCATGCGCCCGCTGTGGACAAGTTCGCCCTTATAGATGATCCCGATGCTGCTGCAGATCTCCTTTGCGATTTCCAGGATATGGGTGGAGATGAAAATCGTGCCTCCGTTTTTCACGTATCCCCTGAGGAAATCCTTTACTTTCCGCTGCATAACCGGGTCCAGGTTGATCAGGGGCTCGTCGATGATTGCAAGTTCCGGCTCATGCAGGAAAGCCTGGGCAAACATCAGTTTCTGGCGGGTACCCCGGGAAAGGTCCTTGCAGAGTACGTTTTTCTGCTCCCCGAAATCGAAAAACTCGAACCAGCGCTCACAGGCTTCTTCGTATCCTTCCAGCTTCCGGATTTTTGCAACGAAATGCAGGTACTCTTCAGCAGTCAGGAAACTGGGCGGGGTTTCCTGCTCAGGGATTACCCCCACAAGTTCCCGGACCTTAAGAGGAGCTTCCAGGACATCCACGCCGTGTACTCTCAGGGAGCCGGAATCCGGTTTTATCTGTCCCGTGAGCATTTTTATCATGGTGGTTTTCCCGGAGCCGTTCGGACCCAGGAGCCCGAAAAGTTCCCCTTTTTTGACGGAGAGGTCCACGCTGTCCACTGCATTTATTTTTCCATAAGATTTTGAGAGACCTTTTACCTCAATCATGTTCCTGGCTCCTGCAAGTCTTGCTAGTCTTTATTCATTATCGGGGTAAACCCTGCAAGCCTTTATTCTGCAAATTTTTATTCTGCAAACCGTCAGTCCTCATCAGGATAAATTATAATCAGTGCTTTGTAAGACTCGGTAATAATTATCTTGTATATGATGAAAATCGGGATTGCAAATATCATCCCCAGGGGCCCGAGCAGCTTGGAAGCGGCCAGGGTCAGGACCACACTCAGGAGGGGGTTGATATTTACCTTTTCGGAGATCATGAAGGGGATAAGGTAGAAGTTGTCCACAAGCTGGGCTGCCAGGATCGTGCCTGCTGCCAGGATCGCTGTTTCCGGGCTGGTTAGGTAGCCCACAATTATGGGAGGAATCGCCCCTATTATCGGGCCGATGTAAGGGATTATGTTCAGGAAACCTGCCAGGACTCCCAGGAAAAACCAGCCGTCAACTCCTGCAAGATAAAAACCTATGCAGCAGATCAGGCCCACAACAGAGCTTTCGATCATCTTTGCGCTGAAGAAATCTTCAAGTTCCCTTCCCATGTCCTTTAAACCCCTATCGATAATCTCGGCATGTTTCGGAGGGGCATATTCGCCGATGTAGTTGACAAGCTTATTCCGATGTCTGAAATACATGCTGAACATCAGGGGAATTATGAGGGCTCCTGCAAAGAGATAATATGAAATTTTTGATATGATTCCGGTAAATTCGGTAAAGATGGCGTTGCCTACTTCCTGCAGGTCGCCGGGTTTGATAACTCCGGAATTCGTTAGCCTTGCAAACTTCGATTCGCTCCCGAAAAGCGCAGAAGCCCCACCCGTGAAGTTCTGCTGCACTTTTGCAGCTTCGGCAAGCAGGGCGGCTATCTCATCCATCTGGCTGCTGATGAGAACCACAACAGCAAACAGGGAAAGAAGGATCAGGGAAAAACCTATAGCCTTCCGGTTCAGGTTCGGGAACCTGTCCATTACCCTGTTGAAGCCGGAGAGTAATTTTTCACTGATCAGGAGCAGGATAGCCCCAAGAATAAGAACTATGAAAATGTCCTGGAAATAAAACAGGACCGCAAAAAAACCTGCAAAAAACACGGAGATTGCAAACAGAAACCTCCATACATACCTGTTAGCGCTAAGTGCCATTTTTCCCTCCCGTCTCCTATTATTTCGTCTCTTCCTGTTAGTTCATCTCTTTTTAATTTTTCACATTCTTTGTATAAACTTCTAAACTATATATAAACGTATAGCCTGAGGATATTAAACGTATAGCTTGAGGATTCAAAGGGCCGTTTAATTTCGGATTACTTCGTAATCACAAACCCGCTTTGAATTGTTCATGTAGTACATAAATAACTCTTCTCCCCATTTCAAAGCCCCCGGTTCCTGAGAGAGTAGGTATTGATTTGTCAGTACCCCGTTTTTCCCGTAAAGCACAACCGAAAGAAGGTCATCGGTGAGCAGGACTGCCGCAGGAAGTCTGGTTCCTGTATATACAAAAATGTCCCGGTTTTCCCTGTCCAGGAGTTTGCCTGTTTCTTTTCTGTATCCCTTGAAGAGAGTTCCGAAAAGGGAGTTTTTCAGCTCAGGGGAATTTTTGTCTTCAAGCAGTTCCTCCTGCATGTCTTTAAAAGCGGCTTCACTGATTATGATCCCGGTCTCGATCTTTCTTTCCAGGAGTTCGGAATAAAAAAACGGAAGTTCGGAGTAAAAGGCTGAAAAAAAGAGCCTGACCCGGCCTGAAGCCAGGATGCTGTTCAGTACCCTGTTCTGGAGCAGGATACTTTCGTTTTTGAGAGGGATAACCCGGCACCTCTTCAGTTCATGGATTCTTTCTCTCAGGAAAGGGGGAAGAGAACTGAGCTCGTGGTTCTTCCAGTAATCCATATTCTCTTCGTAAAGCTCCAGAGTCCCGAGCAGGTTTTTCATGTTTGCAACCACTACGGGGCCCATTCCCGAAAGCCGATACATATCGCCCTCCTTTTCGACCAGGCCGGTTTTCAGGAGCTGCTTTATCTGCGGGATCATGGATTTCCAGGGAAAATCAAAAGCTTCCTTTATCTCCCCGGAACTTTTCGGGCCGTCTGCCAGAAACAACAGCAGGTTCTTTCTCTTTTCCGAAAAGAATATGGTATCCAGTAGTTTTGATTTCATGCTTGTCCTCTCCAAACCCTTTTTAAATCCTCTCCGGATCTTCTCCGCTTTTCCGATTGATTCTCTCCAGGCTCTCTATATTTTCATGTATTGCCAGGTTCAGGCAGGCTTCTCTTCCATATACTCTGTAATTTCTCAACTATTCCCAGCTTCTTTCCCCTGTGTCCGTCCATCAGTACAATAAGGGGCGGGAAAATCACAAAGGTCACAAGCATTGCCAGGAGGACATCAATAACCGTGACCAGCCCGAAACTGCTGACTATCGGGAACGGCGAGGCTATCAGGGCTGAAAAGCCAAATACGGTTGTTGCCCCCGACGCAATCAGGGCTGTCCCCGTGGTTGTTATGGCCTGGGAAATAGCCTCAACCGGGTCCATTCCGGCATCTCTTTCTTCAAAATAGCGTTCCATCATAAGGATGGAATACTCGCACCCGACCCCAAGAATAAGGGCGCCCATGACCGAAGTCATAGGGTTGTATGCAATTCCCATGCCCGTCATGAAAAGGCCTGACCAGCCAATCACGATTATCATGGGGATAATGGGGGAGAGTGCCTTTATGAGATCCCTGTAAACCACCAGAAGGCCTATAAGTACCAGGAAAACCCCTAGCAGGGTCATCTGGGTCCGGCCTTTTGTAAGCCCGTCAATCATACCAATGAGAACCACGGAATCCCCCGTGATTGTAACAGTGGCCCCGGGAGGCGGCTGCATCCATCCGAGATCTTCCGTAACAATGTCCCGCAATTCCTCGATGCCCGTAACTTCAAGGTCATCCATAGCGGTCCCGATGTCCAGGTCAATATGAAGCAGCTGCCCGCCTTCCATGTATTTTTGCTTCTGGCTCTCCGGGATTTCTTCGTATATTGCCTGTATTTCCTCAGAGGTCTCGGGAATTGTCCCGTCGTTTCTTTCCTTTACCAGGTCCACGATACTTGTGGCGCTATAGATGTGCGACCGACTTGCTACTTCATGTTGGGAAAAATCGTTCATCCATTCCAGCAGTTCGGGATCGCTGTTATCCTCAACTTTCAGAATGACATTCAGGTGGTCCCCGGACCCCGGCATGATGCTTTGCATGTGTTTATAGCTGATCAGGGAAGGCATGTCCTGGGGAATGAAGGTGTTGGTATCGGTCTGGATAGGAATCGAACGGTCGGCATACAGCCCCGCGGAACAGGTCAAAAGAGCGACTACGAGAATTACGGTGGAATATTTCAGGGTGTAGCCTGTCAGTTTTTTCAGGGTTTTTTCAAGAGCTCCGGGTTCATGCCCGGCGGGGGCGGATCCGGATAAATCCTCTGACCCTTTCCCGGAGTCATTTTCACCTTTTCCTCCCTCCCTCTTTTTAAACATCCCAAACAGGTTTTTCTGAGATATCCAGTCAAAAGTGTAGAGGGTAACCAGCCCGAAAAAGAGTGAAGAAAGGTAACACATGATTACCCCGATGAGCAGGAGTTTTCCAAAATCCTGGATCATGGGGACGACAGAGGTGAACAGAGAAACAAAGCCTAGAGACGTCATTGCCAGGGCAATCAGGACGGCGGGGGCGGTGTGCTTGACCGTATAGACAAGGGCCTGTGCGGAAGTTTTCCCGGCACTGATTTCTTCTTCCATCCTGTTGTGGAACTGGATGGCATAGTCAATCCCGATCCCTATCAGCACCGGAAAAGCCGACATTGAGACCATTGTCATGGGAACACCTGCATATCCCATGAACCCGAAGGTAAAGACGATCCCGACCAGGACTACAGGTAGCGGGAGAAGGCCCCACCGGACATGCCTGAACACAAGGATAAGGACGACTGCCATCAAAATTCCGGCAATCCCGAGCAATACGCCCATACTCTTTCCCAGTTCACTGTTAATGTCAAGCATAAGAGAAGGTCCGCCTGTGATAATCAGGTTATACCCCGGAGGAAAAACGGCTTCTTTTGAGGCGATTTCGACATTGTTGATGATGTCTTCCTGCTCCTGGTCCGTGCTGCTCCCTTCGATCCCGATAGATATGAGCATATGGGTATCATCAAGCACAAGTGAGTCGAAATATTCAGGATAGCTATCTACCATCTCCCTGACTTCCGGATCAGAATAGGGAATCCTGGACCTTCCGGTATTTGCATAATTAATTTGCTTCATGATGGAAGCAGGGTTTGAAACCGCAGTAACCCCGGGGATATTCTCTACCTGATGCTCCAGCCTATCGGCTGCCTTCATAAGGGCTACTGTTTCAACATCGTTTCCTTCCACCATCACAACAATGCTTTCCGTACTGAAGGTGTTCAGGAAGAGATGGTCATAGTCCTTGTACAGCTGCGAATCCTTTGACACCTGGGTATCGGTCCCGGACGCCATTTCGATGTATTGGGCTCCCTGGAAAGAGAGCAGGACCAGCATAAACACAACCGCAAGTATGATTGCACGGTTGCCCTGGATAAAAATGCCCAGTTTTTCAAAAATGTTTTTTATATGGAATCCCCCTCTGGAGGCTTGTATCATTATTTAATTTCTTCCGGTTTTCTACTCAGTCAAGCCTTGATTCACTCAACTTTGATTCACTCAACCTTAATCAAGTTAAGCCGTCATTCAGTTAATTTTGATCCAGTTAATTTTCGTATAATTCGAAAAATTCCATAGCAACAGCTTTTGAACAATGATTTTGCTGCAAAAAAGCCCCAAACAGATCAAACTGAACCCTGTCTGGGATTCCTTTTAGCACCTTAGTCCGATTTCTGCGGGATTTTCAAAATCCTGGACTTCTTTTTCAAGGCTTAAGGCATTGAGACCGTAGAAGGTTTCGTTCAAAGAGAGCATAAAGTCAGCCCTGATCCTCGAGATCAGTTTATCAGGACGGAGGCAAGTAAAATGGGTCGGTTCCCCTTCAATAATCCGGACATATCCTTTATCCGCCATGCCCCTGAGGACTTTGTACACTTTGGGCCTGGGCACACTGCTTGCTTCATAGATTTCCCTTGCTGTGCCCTCTTTCAAACAGACAAGGGAGGCGTAGATCTTTGCCTCGTTTTCCGTAAAGCCGAGTTTTTGCAGGTTGTTGATAAGTTTCAGGGTCATGTTTTCCCTCCTTGAAGGATACTAAAAATTGAAGTCCTGCATCAATTTATTTAAATTCCCGAATTTCTCAAATTATTTTTGCTGTGCTTTTCAGGGTTTCGAGCTTAACCGGTCCCTGAGCTTTCTTTTCGCCTTCCATAGCAGAATCGATTTTCCTCAGGACACGTAACTTTGTTTCAAGGCTCTTTTCATAATCCCTGAAATCCTGCTCATCGCATAAGCTCAGGGTCTCGGCAGTCAGCTCCTCGGTGATCTCATTCAGGAGTTCATAGCACCTTTCCCCTTTTTCCGTAAGGGAAACAAGGACTTTCCTGCGGTCTTCAGGATCGTTTTTTCTCAGGACAAATCCTTTTGCCTCCAGAGAATCAACCATTCTCGAAAGGCTGCTCCGGTCCATGCCCACATATGTCCCGATGGTCGAAGGCATGATTTCCTTTACCAGACCAATTATCGTGATAACAGCAGGTTGATTTTTGCTAAGCTCCTTGAGTTCGGCATATTCAGATGCGGCTACTTTTTGAAAAAACCGGTCTACAAACAATTTACTGAAAAGTGCCCGGCATTCAAGATTCATCAACCTCATTTTCTTAATACGTTCAGGGTCCATGTTTTCTCCAGGGATCTATAAGGCTGTAATAAGCCCGTAAGAGACCAATGACTTTGTAGATTTGCAATCCTGCAAAAAGGCTTCAGCAACCACATGCCTGGTTCCCTTTCCGGGTATAGCTGAGATTTCAGCAGATGAAATTGCAATAGTTAGTATAAAGATAGTCAATAAACTAATAGTTTGTATTCAGATTGATGAAAAATCAACTGATGATTTATCATCGAAATGGTACAATACTATTTAAATTTATCTATCGACATGGATTTGTCTGAAGATTTGAAAAGCTACCCTGAAAATGGAAGATTTGCTCTAAAATTACAATTTTCTCCGGAAAATATGCATATTTTTCAAAAAAAGAATGTGATTCGATAAATGCTCCATATTAAGAAGGTTTTTCGAGCAATCTATCGAGGTTCACTTTTGAAATACCGGACCCGGAGTCAGGTCCTGAATATTCAGTCTGTGGTTTTCTTCGCAAACAGCTGTTTTGCCATTGCGACCCTCTGTTCAAGGTCCGGCCCCTCGAGGTCTTCTATCACAGATTCGAGGAGAGTGGGGATCTCAAGGTGCTGGGGGCATTTTTCCAGGCACTCTTCACACTGCACACACTGGGAAGCAAAGCCGGGGTCTCCTCCAAGGGCACCGCCCAGACTTGCTGCATACATGAACTTTGCTTCATCGGCATTGCCGGACATGTGCAGGTTGTTGTATGCATCAAAACAGGCAGGAATATTCACCCCTGAAGGGCAGGGCATACAGTACCTGCAGCCGGTGCAGCCTGCTTTCATGAGTTCGCGGTACTTTTTCTCGGCCCTTCCGACCAGCTCAAGTTCGGTTTCTGTCAGGGAATTCGGGTAAGCCTCGCCTGCCACTTTCAGGTTCTCCTCGATGTGGGCTTCCTCGTTCATGCCGGAAAGTACGACCGTTACTTCAGGGTGGTTCCAGACCCAGCGAAGGCCCCATTCCGCAGCTGTCCGCTTTACCGAAGCCTCGTCCCAGATCTCTTCCACAGCAGGAGGCATGGGGCTTGCGAGTTTGCCCCCGCGCAGGGGTTCCATGATGATTACGCCAAGGCCCTTCGAGGCTGCATATTCCAGGCCTTCGGTGCCTGCCTGGTTCTTTTCGTCCAGGAAATTGTACTGGATCTGGCAAAAGTCCCATTCATAAGAGTCAACTATCCGCCTGAAATCCTCTCTCGAGCCGTGGAAGGAAAAGCCTGCATTGACTATACGACCGTCAGCTTTTGCTTTGTCAAGGAAATCAGCCACACCCAGTTTTTCAACATTGTCCCAGAGTTCGCCAACGAGGGAGTGTATGAGGTAATAGTCAATGTGGTCGGTGTTGAGCTTTTCAAGCTGGGCGTTCAGGAATTTATCCATTTCCTCCCGGCTTTCAACCATCCAGGAGGGGAGCTTTGTTGCGAGTTTGACCTTTTCCCGGTAGCCGTCGGCAAGGGCTCTTCCGAGGAATGGCTCGCTCGCACCCATGTGGTAAGGCCAGGCCGTATCGATGTAGTTTACCCCGTGGTCGATTGCGTAGCGGACCTGGTTTTTTGCTCTTTCTTCATCGATTGTCCTGTCTTCTTTTACCGGAAGACGCATGCAGCCGAAACCCAGTACTGAGAGTTCGTCCCCGTTCTTTGGCATTTTTCTGTACAGCATTTTTCATTCTCCTTATTTTCTGTTCTATTTTACTTGCTCCTGATTGATCTTTTGATTGACTGCTTATTTTTACGAGAAATCATCCGTTAATTATTGTGTATGATTGATCGGTCACTCACAAAACGGGTGAAAAATTCGTTTTCAACTAGACCTCTCCAGATAATTTTTCGAATTTCGGTTCGTGGAACATTGCTCTGCTCATTTTTTGTAACCTAGATATTTTGCAAAGAATGATTCTAATTTGTCAAACGGAATCATATCAGTCCTGTCGTACAGATCAATATGTCTTGCTCCCGGAACAATGTAGAGTTCTTTGGGTTCAGCAGCCCTTTCATAGGCATCTTCACTGAAATACCTGGAGTGAGCATTCTCGCCGATGATGAACAAAATTGGTCTTGGTGAAATGGTATCAATGTAGTTCAGCAAAGGAAAGTTCATGAATGACATGCTACTTGTAATTGTGAATGCGGCTCCTGCATTAGGATGATGTCCACGTTCCATTCCGTAGTATTCAAAAAATTCACTTGAAATTGGATCCAATCCTTCTGGAATTGAATCAGCTGGTTCACCTGGGAAACCCATAGGCAATTCTGGAGTACCATTCTCGAAGTCTTTCCATCGTTGCTCGCCAAGCTGAACCAGAGTTTCAGCACGCTGCTCTTCAGTCATTGAATCTTCCCATCCATTGCGTAGCATTCTGCTCATATCATACATGCTTGCAGTGGCAACAGCTTTGATACGTGGGTCAACTTGAGCTGCAGTAATTGAAAATGCTCCACTTCCACAGATGCCGATAGCTCCAATCCTGTTCCTGTCCACGAAGGGACGTGTTCCCAGAAAGTCTACTCCTGCACTGAAATCTTCAACAAATATATCCGGAGATGAAGTATGTCCTGGTTCACCACCGCTTTCTCCATTGAAAGATTCATCGAATGCAATGGCAACAAATCCCCTTTCTGCCATATTCTGTGCGTAAATACCGGCACCTTGCTCTTTTACACCACCATAAGGTGTTCCTATGACAATTGCCGGGTACTTTCTAGACTTATCTATGTCCTTTGACAGGTACATGTCTGCTGCAACGGTAATTCCATACCTGTTTTTATAGGATACTTTTTCTACAGTTACCTTTTCACTGAGTTCAAAGGTTTTTTCACTGACTTTTCTTTTGTTTTCTATAATTTCTGACATTTTTGTTTCTCCCGAATATTAGAATTGTATCAATAGTATTGTGAGTGACTGACTGAACAGTCAGTAATGGATAGGATATTTAGTACATATGTGTATTGATTGACTAATCACTCAAATGTGGTATAGTTATTACCCGCATGCGAATAATAGACGATAAGATATTTCTTCTCGTTGAAATTAGTCATTTTTATCCCACACATCGCATAAATTGTTTTTACCGTCCTATTTCAAATCGGGATATTCTTCATCGGTTACGGGTTCCAGCCATTCAACCGGACCTGCACTAACATTCGTCTCAACAGAAAGGTGTACGAACCAGCTGTCATGTGCTGCTCCATGCCAGTGCTTTACATTTGAAGGGATTAGCACTACATCACCTGGTTTAAGTTCCCGTGCAGGCTTTCCTTCCTCCTGGTAATAACCACGTCCGCCTGTAACTAACAGGATCTGCCCGCCTGGGTGCTTATGCCAGTTATTCCTGCATCCGGGTTCGAATGTCACATTTCCGATGGGACAATTAAATTCATTATCCCTCCCAACTAGCATGCTAAGCCATGCTTTACCTGAAAAATACTTGCTGAACATTTCCGGAAGTTCCTCTCCTTTCGGAAAAATTGTACTTTCACTTAAATCATTTGATACATTCATATTTTAGTCTCCTTTAATTTTTAAGCGCAGTTTGAGACGAAACCATGATATAATGTGAATCCCGATTTGACTGACCAGTCAATCAATAAAATGTATAATGCCATATAAATGTTTGCTTAAAATCTGATTGACTAATCACTCGATGATTGAATGAAAAAAATTAATTATTGGCCAGCCCTCTCCAGATAATCTGGAATCCATCTTCTATAATCTTATTTTTATCCTGCAAGTGACCTGAATCAAGGAGAAGGTTCACTACCGCCCTGCTACCCTGATAAAACATTGAAATGGTCAAATCCGCGGAAAAATCTCTGATCTCTCCCGTTTTTATTCCTTCATCCACAAGTTCATGAAGGAAGACATACTCTTTCATCACTTCTTCCCGCGTAAATTTTGATATGTAAGGGGATGAGCAGAACTGCCCGACAAAAAGGAATTCCTCCTGGTTGTCCACACCCCAATTGATTAAATTTGACCATATTTTTCTTAATTTGCCCTGGAACGTACTCTGTGCTTCAATTTCTTTCCCCATGCTTTTACTTAATTGCCCTTTTACTTCGAAATACAGGCTGTTTATCAGGTCTTCCTTCGTAGGGAAATAATTGAATAGAGTGCCTGTGGCAACCCCCGCCTCTTTTGAAATCTGGGCGGTGGATGTGCCGTGAAAACCCCTTTCCGTAAAGAGCTTCAGGGCTGCATCCATAATTGCGGTTCTTTTGTCCTTAACCTGCTTATCCATTTTTTTACTCTCGGCATTAAAGATTGACTAATCAGTCATCAGTGTTTTTATTATAAAAACTTTACCTAAGGTCCCCCGGCTGAGTACAGGTAGTCCCTGATACTCCACTTATTTCTTCGATCACATCCAGGGCCTCCCCGACTGCCGGGAGTTGTAAGCTTTACATTCAATGCATCGGCTTTCTTCAGCTAGAGCTCCAGTTTATGGCCCTTCTCAAGCTGCTGAATCTGTTCTTCACTTCTGGCAGCCAGTTCCTTGAACTGCTCTATAGTATCCCGCATTTTGGGCAGAGCTTCCTGCTTATAGGTGCTGATGGAATCCAGCGCTTCCATGACATCGGTAAAGGCAGTCTTCAGCGTCTCGACAGATATACTGGTTTCCATTGACTGTTCCTGGATTTCCGCTCCCTGTTCCTTCAGCATTTGCGAGGTGCTGCCGATGATATTATTCGTAGTCTCATTGAGCATCTGGATCTTCTTCAGGACAATCTTCTGGTTATAGAGAGCGCCGGCAACCATCACAGAAGTCTTCAAAGCGGAAACCGTCACATTTTTGGCCCTTTCTACCCCGCGCATCAGTTCCTTATTATTTCTGATCACAAGCTCTGTTGCCATTACGCCCTGCTGGTTGACTACGATCATCTGCTGCATATCCATAATCCGCTGCCGCAGCGGAAACAGGACTTCTTCGGTGACAAATTTAATATTTTCCGGGTCTTCGTTACTGGCTCTGGCTGCTTCGATCTGCGTTTCAATGGATTCGTCCATCAGGGTACCAAGCCGGACCTCTTTCATCAGCTTTTTAGTCAAATTGCGCAACGCCTGCTGTTCGAGCTCCAGAGTAGTATTATCGTTTTTCAGAGTTGTTTTCCCTTTGTCAAGAGAGACAATGATATCCGCAATCACCGAATCTGCTTTCTGGTATCTGGCAAAATAGTCCCTGACCGGGTTGAACAGCTTGCCGAAAATGCCGGTCCTGGTGAAATCAACCAGGCTGGGGTCCAGGTCTTTTAATTCCCGGTTCAAATCCATTAGGCCTTTTGCCACAACACCGCCTTCATCGCCGTCCTTGGACAGCTTCCCGACTGTCACCCGCAGCAAAGAATTTTTATCTGCCGAGCTTTTCATCGAGGCAGCCCCAAAAGACTCGATCGACTGGAGGATATGCTTCTTTTTGGCAAATTCATCGATATCCAGGGTCAGAATTTCCGCAACATTTTTCTCCGCTACAGTCCGAAGCTGGGCGACCTCCTCAGATACCGGTTTGACCTGCTCCTCCACCTCACTCTTGATCGCCGCTTCATCGGGAACTTCCATAGTAAAAGTCATCTTAGCCCCTCCCGTATTTACATTTCAGCATTGAACAGATTGCCCAGCCTATAAACAACGTCATCGTTATCGGCGTTAATGCTGGCAGCCTCATTGATGCTGGAGATAGCCTGCAGGGCCGGAAGATTCGCATTGTAGCCAATTGTGTATATAGGTATTCCAAGGTCCTCCACGATGTCTTCAATGTCGCTCAGCGAATGGCCTTCATTGGTCTCGCCGTCGCTGAGAACGAAGAGAACCGGTCTCAGATCGGGATCTACGGCCCGCTGGTCCTCGATCATCTTCATGGCGACAGCAATCCCATCGAAGGTTGCCGTGCCGCCGACGGCCTGCAAATCATTAACCGCTCCGACAAACGAGGCTCTCTGGTTCAGATCGAATCTGGCAATCGGCAGATCGATATTGACATCATTGGAATATGAGATCAGGCCAATCATATTGTCCTCCCCGATGTAGTACTGGCCTTTGAGCAATGAATCTTTCAAATTGTTCAGCGGCTCGCCCATCATGCTGCCGGAGACATCAGCCACAAATACTGCGCAAATAGGCTTTTTCTTTTCTTTCCAGAGTTTTTGGGCCTGGATGATCACATCGCCGCTGACGGGTCCGGTTTCGGACTGGTATTCATCAAAGCCATTAAAACCATACTCGGTGGCCAGGTTCTGGTACTTTTCCTGCTGGGAGAATTCAACGAATTCGTCCAGGATTTTCCTTTCCTCTGCCGATAGTTCGCCGATCGCATACATCGGGCTGTCATGTCTGAACCCGAAGGGAGTAAATTCGTAGTACCCGATATCCGGTGTATTCACATAGGTCTGGTATTCCAGGACAAAACCGTCCAGAGCACCTGATTTGGCAGATTCCCTCATTTGCAGAGTAGTATAGGCGACCACGGGAATATTGGCCTGGAAGCCCTCAAATCCTGCTTTTGCTTTGTCGCTCAATAGGTTGCTGCTGTCAAAGGTGTATAAAGTTGAGATCAGGAAGTTCAGCCCGGTTGAACTGGCAAAAGGATTGGTGTAGCCCATCGCCAGTTCCTTGTTCGCGACAGCATCGGTAATCGTCCTGGTATTGACTGCCCCGTGTTTGTTTACCAGTTCGTCTTTCTTGGATTTGGTGAGCAGGACCCCGGCTACATTGCCAGCAAGTCTTTCTTCCACTAACTCGGCTTTAACCCCTCTGGAGATGATCAGCTCGCCCCAGAGCTCATTGGACGGCGTATAGGCATCCGGCAAATACTTCCCGGAAGTAATATAATCGGCGGCTTCCCCTGAAGGAATTCCTCTGAGCCTTACCGATACCTGTTTGCCGTCAATCATTATTCCCGCGTCATTGAAGTCTCTTGCCACTTCCGTTAGCCAGCCATCAGCACCGCTGCCAGCTTTTTCCGTTGAGGAGAATATTTCGATGTAGGTGGGAGTGCTGCTATCAACCTGCGGAGGGTATTTGGAGATATCAGGCAGGTCTTCGGACAGGGAGTTTTTCCGGTCCGGGGAAACGTCAACATGGCCCATAGGATGCGAGACTGTATTCACATTGATGTCTTTAACGACGCCGTCCAGCGATCTCTCATCGGGTCCTATTATAGTAATCGCCAGATAAACTAAAATAAATACTCCAACTGCTGCTCCGATTATCTTTAAAATTACTTTATTGTTGTTTTCGTTCGGCATGCCGATGCCTCCCTCTTCAATTCTTGTAGTATTTTGCCTGTTTGATCAGATTATCGATCTCGATCATGCCGGGCATTTGCTCCAGTTGGCCACTCTCTACACTGTTTAAGCCTGAGATCTCCAGCAGCAGCTTATCAAGCTTTAGCAGGATCTGCTCATTATCTTCAGTGGCAGCTTTCACAAAATTGATATACTCATTAAAAATTTTAAGTTTTTCTTCCATAAATTGCTGCGAAAAAGCCCCTTCTTCGTACTTTTTTCTAACGAAATTGTAGTCATCTTCATCGAATGCATCCAATTTATTGAGGATGCTGCGGATATTCATAAAAAAGATCTCTTCCACCTCGGCGATGACCGCATCAAATTTCCTGTAGCTCATCTCTGAGGCACTGAAGATCTGCAGAAGGATATCCCGGATAGTTGTATTCTTTTTCTGCAGCCGCTCAATCTGATCGAGCATCAAGTCAACGGTTTTTTCGAATGTTTTGAGCCCCCTGTGAATATTCAGTGCTTTAATATAATCATCCACCGTCCAGACTTTATCAATTTGAACTACTTTCTCCGGTCCGGTAAGGAGCTCATAATTGCCGTAGATTAACCCGGCGCCGCTTAAGAAGATGAATGTGATGCCAAGGGCTGTTTCAAGTGCACTGGCCCCGAAGAACCCCAGTCCGATCAATCTTGGAGAAAAGGTAACTATGTTGGCGGCGGCAATGCCCAGATTCAGGCCTGACAGTTTAATCAGCTTTTTTCTGTCCATGTACTCTTATCCCCAGAGTTCTCTGTGTAAATTTTCTCTCAAAATATTTCATATTACAATAGAAGATTCCTATAAAGACTCAGTTCCAAAACCCAGTGATAAAAGTAAGTAACATCATTACATAAAATTTATAATTCTACTTTTTTAATGATATTTACATAAAAGTTATAATTTAATTTTATAATAGTGTTACTCGAAACTGTGCTAACTATAGACCTAACTATTAATAATCTTTCTGAATTACCTTTCTTCTTGGATCTTTTTAGTAGACTTGGAAACGGTTATGAATTTTCATAGCGAATTTTTACTTTTCACTTTGTCAATAGTTACCGAGTTCCCGGTTTCGTAGTCCAACCTCATGCCCACCCACGGTTGCGCAGCAACCGGCTTGCCCCTGAATTTAATGAAAAAGATGAAGTAATTGAAACAGAAAAGATTTGAAAGATTTAAAATAGAATCAAGCTAAAGACTTTAGAAAAATGACCCTCAAAAACTGTTTCAATTTCTCCACGCGGGAGGCCTCCCCCTGAAAGATACTCTCCTCGAAATCAAATCCGCATTCATGGAATACTTCAAAGAGCGCGAAGCCGAAATCAACGGCTTTTTCGTTCACGGGATATTTCCGGGAAAAGACCAGTATAAAGGAAAGCGTCAGAAGGCAGAGCTCAGGCCTTCCTTTACTTTTTCCCTTTTTTCCCGGGGATCTCTATTTGTTTTTCACCCATGAACTCCTCGATTGCCTTATGGAGTTCGGGGTATCTGGAAATCAGGCCTCTGGTAAGGATTTCATCGATTTCGGAACTGAGGGAAGTCCCACCCAGCGGACGGGTGAATTTTATGTAATTGAGGATCATTGCCGACCTGGGGGACCAGGCTCCTATTCTCGGGTTTTTCAGTGCGGCATCAATTGCCCGGGAAATCAGTTCCCTGTCATACCCTGCACCGGGACCCGCATCCTGGCCGGTGCCGGAACCTTTGACTTCGGAGACAGAGCCAGCCCGAGCTCCCGTGGTTTTCGAACAAGTTTTCGGCTCCATCAAACGCCTTTTCAATTTATCAGACGCGCTTTCTTTTTTTTCCATTTATTGCAAGCCTCCGGCTCAAGTCGTTGATACACTATTTGATACACTATTCAATACATCATCTTCTGTAATCCGGGCATCGGACTCATTTCCCCGATACTTCGAAGCTTTTTCAAATAAAACATGCCTGGTAAGCCGCATAATATCCCAAGGGATACCCTCGCTGAATTCCAGCACTCTCTCTGCCGCCTTCCCCGAGAAGGGATTGGAGGCCTTTCCGGTAGTGGAACAAAATTTCGATAAGAGTTCCCACCATCTAAAGATATGGTCCGCGTTCCATTTTTTAAGTTCGAGACAAAAGAATGCCCTGTTTGCCTCCATTTCTTCTTTGTCAAAAGGATTCCACTCAAGGAGGTTATCCGTCTTTTTCTTTAAGGAAGGAGTTCCCGCTAAAACGATCTTGCATGCTTTTTCCCCGGAAAAAGTCCTGGCTTCCGCAAGGGACCGGAGAATTAAAAGGTCTCCACTTTCAAGCTTTTCGGCATCATCAACCCAGATAACCGTGGTAATTCCTGCTTCCTTTAACTCAAGGATGGCCATCATCAGTTTTTTCCAGACAAAGTCCAGGTTGCGTGGAGTCTTATTTGCAGAACTCAGGTCCCTTAGAACCCCTTTCAGGAGCTGAAGGAAAGTTTTTCCCGAACCGTTTACCGCCGAAATGTAAAAATCGTCACTGGAGTTCAGGGTCCGGGTAACAAAATCTTTTGCGCTGGTTTTCCCCAGGCCGGCCGAAGAATATATCACAAGGATTGAAGGCTCCGAAAGCAGCAAAAAACGAGCCAGGGTATCGATGAATTTGCCGTTCGGTTCGTCAAGATACAGGGTCTCGTCTTTAATCCCTTCACAAACCAGGGAGAGCTGCAGCTTTTTGCAGTCCCAGCCAAGAGCTTTGCAGTACTCATTAAGTTTCCGGGACTCCTTCCCCTTTTTTAAGTCCTCATGCAAGCGGTTCTCAATCAACACTTTTCCGGGCACACTTTCATTCCCCCTTTGCTCATAGCCTTCGTTTATCATCCATATCGACTTTTGTTTATTGTTCCTTCAACCCTGGATTTTAAATATATACTAAAAAGTATCTAGTATATACTTAAACGTTCTGCTTAATCCTGCATATACAATGAAAAAAATAACAAGACCAAAAAATAAGGTTAAAGAGTTATGGGAAACCGAAAACATAGAAAGCACACGTCAATTCAGCATATGGAAAGAAATACGACTTTAATGCAAAAACCCAGTCAAAAAAATTCGGCTGACTATAATAAATAATATGGGGATCAAGCCTGAGGAATAAACTACAAATATAGCAATAGTCTATAAGTAGCGGATACAACACACATTATACCATTAATAGAACAAATGTTATCCATAGGACCATTATCCATAGAATCGAGAAAGGGGTATAGAAACAGAAGAAAGAGTTATACTGAAAAACAGAGATCAATTTGAAAAAATAGAAAAAGAGTCATTTAATATATTAAGAAATCGTCATGTTTTGTCAAAAATAGCGGAGTTTATACTCGCGGGGATTCCCCATGAAAGCCAGGTTACAGGATTTTGAAATCAATGCCCAGAACGTTGGAGGGCTTACGGATCTTAAATTAAATATAAAAGAAGGACTAAATGTAATTGAAGCCCCAAATGCCGCAGGAAAAACCTCCCTGCTACGTGCATTGCTTTTGTTAGTTACCCCCACGGGAAAGAGTGAGGAGTACAGCCACATTCTTCATTCGGGCAGCCCTTACGGCTCTGTGGAAGTGAAAGATTCCGCAGGCAATGTTTTTAAGAGAAATATTTTTCGCACCCCGAAAGGTACGAAAATCGAAGGAGACCGGCTGGTCGATGAAAACCTTGAGCCGCTTGTCCGCAGGTTCGCTATAGGAGGATACGACAACGAGATACTTATGGCGGTCCGCTCCGGTCAAAATATGAAGCAGCTTTTGATGGAATACACAAACACGGACCAGCTCAGGGCAGAGCTGAATATACTTGAGGACCGGAAAAAAAAGCTTCAAAAAGAATCGGAGATACTGGATAAAAAAATCACAGATGATCACATCCTCCAAAACGATTTCAAAGCCCTGAATAGGGAACTTGAAACCCTTAGAGCCAGGCATGACAGGATAAAGGAAAAACAGAGGGAATTGCAGGGAAAAGATTCCACTGGCAAGGAATACGAAAATGCCGCCCAGCTTCTTGGAGAAACAAAAGGTCTGATTTCCCGCCTCAAGTCCTCGATCTCCGGCCTGGAAAACCAGATTTCAATGCTGGAACTCGAATCCGGGAAACATTCGGAGAACATCGACAGGGCCAAAAGGGAAAAGAAGGGTAACCTGGATTCCATCTGGAAAGAGATTGCAGCCCATAATGAGGAAAAAAATGAGTTCCATTCGCAGGTAGATACTCTCAATCATTTTATAGATGAACTGGAAAAGCAGCTTAAATCTTCGGTTCGGCTTTGCCTTGACCCCGAAAAACAATGTGGGTCCATACTTGAAAAAGCTTTTTTTGATGAAACTATCTTATGCCCCCTTTGCGGCCAGGCATCTCAAAAATCGGCCCTTGAAAAACATAAAAAGCAATTAATCAAGCTCCGGTCCGAACAATTAAAGAATATCAATCGGGTTGATGCCCGAATCTCCGAGCTTAAAGAAGCGGGAGAGGAGCTTAAGAAGCTTGAAAATGACATCAGGGATTATAAAAAACGTATGTCATTAATCCACATGGAACTTGCATCCCTGAAAACAAGGCACACCCAATCCCAAACCCAGCTGAAAGCTGCTGAAGAAAAGAAAGAACAACTGGAAAAGCTTGCCAGGGAGCTTGAAAATCAATTTGAAACAAAATCCACCGAAATCACAGGGCAGTTTTCCGAAGTAAACCAGGCGATTGGAAGACTCGAGACCGAGATAAAAAACGTTGGGAAGAAATTAAATGCAAACAGCCTGCTCCAGGTTGAAAAAGCAAATAAACAGGAAGAACTTGAAGCCGTAGAAGGCAAGATCATATCGAGGCGCAGAGAAATCCGCAACCTGGAAGAAAACATCCGTGCAAATTTCAATAAAATACTTCAGCAGGTATATGCGCTGCTCAGGTTCAAAAACGTTGATGCCATTATACTGGACCCCAATTTTGAACTGAAGATTAGCCGGACATCCAGGGAAGGCGCCGGGTATTTTGACAGGGAATCCCTTAAGACCCTCAGCACATCGGAACTTGAGGTAGTGGGCCTTGTCGTGATGTTAAGCGGGTACATAACATATAAAGTAATGGAGTATTATCCTGTAATTGTTCTGGATGAATTGACATTCCTCGACCACCAAAGGCTAAATTATCTGATTGAGTACATAAGCAAACATATCAAAACAGTTGTATTAACAACCCTCTCCAGCGAAAAAATTGGCAATGAGGTACAGAGGTACAGGTTAAACACCCCGGTTTAAGGAAAAACCAGAGCAGAAAAAATATAGGCGGAAAGAAAAAGGCTAAATACTGTAAGAGAAATTCAAACGTTAGGATAAATTATAGTGTAGTGAAACTATGTATACCGGTCGGCCAAAGATCACCTATCCCTGAACTAGGAAGTCAGGGTTTCCTTATGAGGTTTTATGAAAGCGATAAAAACCGAAATCTCTGCGTGCAAGATCTGCAATTTATTAAACCCCAAGCTGCTGAACAGAGAAGAAATCAACCTCTGGTTAAACCATGCTTTTACCGGAAAGTATGAAAAACCAATGAGTATCGAAGCTTTGACTGATAGGTTTAATGAAAGAATCCTTGAAGCCCTGTACAGGGAAAACGTGCCTGGAGAAGAACTTACCTTTGACATCGGGGCTCTTCGCAGGTATATCCATGCCCGTTGCATTGATCCAAGCCAGGAACTGGACTCCAGGACCTGGGAAATCGGGAATGCAATTTTTAAGAAGAATAAACTGGACATCTATAAGATCTCCGATATCTTTGTAAACGAGAATGACATGCGAAAGCACCTCAAGGAATGTGTGAACATCGAGCCGGAAGAAATTGATGAAAAAACCAGAGCCATAAAGGACATCAATGATTCCCTGAAGTTCGCCTCCACCATACTTGAAAGAGCAATGGGAAGGGCTGTCAGGAGAGGCTATGTTGATGACCGTTTTTCCATAGAAATAAACGTCCGCTGCAAAGAATGCGGAAGAGTTCACCCGTTTTCCGAACTTTTCAGGACGGAAAAAACTTGCCCGTATAAGGAGGGGAGCAAATAATTCGGGAATTGAAAATAATGGACGCATTGCATATTTTTGGAATGCTTACCGCCAATCGCATATCGGACTTCAGCGGAGTTGCGGAATCCACAGTTACCAATAAACTTAAGGAAATGGAGAATATAGGACTGTTAGAACTATCACCTGCGTCAACCCCTCTGAAAAAAAAATGGACACTTACGGCATTTGGGCAGGAAACCCACCGCATATTCAAAGAGAACAATTATGCATATTTCAGGATAGAGCCCGGAGATTTCCCTGAAAAGAACCGGGTGAAATATAATGAGATCCAGCAGGCCCTGAGCAATGACTGGCATACATTCGAAGAAATCAGAATGCTCTCAAGCAGCACGAAAATGGAAGCAAAAATGTTCTTGAGATATATTCAATTCAGGCATGATATGGAAGAAAACCTGATAAACAACAAAATAAAATACAAAATAGTCCAGGAAGAATAAGGCCCGGTAAAGCCGGCCCATTCAAAGGGTTTCGTATTCGGAAAAAATGAAAAAACTCCCGGACTAAAAGCCAGATAAGCCCTATCCGGGCATAGTTTGGCTTTGCTATCCTATTGTTTTTCCGATCCTGTTGACTCTGCCATCCAAAGGCCTTACTATCCTATTGGCTTTGCTATCCTATTGGCTTTGCTATCCTATTGGCTTTGCTATCCTATTGGCTTTGCTATCCCGTTGACTCTGCCATCCAAAGGCCTTACTATCCGATCGACTTTGCTATCCTATTGTTTTTCCGATCCCGTTGACTCTGCCACCCGATGAACTTTGCTACCTTATTGATTATTATGAAATTACAGGGATTTTTTACCCAAGATTATAAATCAATTTTCAAATTTCGGAATCTAAAAATTAAACAAAATTTCAGGTCATTTTAAAAACGTAAAATAATGACCCAAAAAACAAGGCCATTTTTCAATATTTATCCATATCTACAGTGAGGACCCCGTTCATCAGGGACACAAATTCCGGGACGGTTCCTTTTAATTTCAAGGCCACCTTCCGATTGACCAGGATATGCCTCTGGTAGGGACCGGCATATATAATCAGGTGCCCATCTCCCTTTTTGAAATAGTATCTCAAATGTATATCTTCTTTTTTGTAATTGGCCGGAACCTCAGTAAGGAATATCACTTTGTTTTCAGTTTCAAAGACTTCAGTAATATATTCCGGATTTCCTTTCTCAAGTTCTGTTTTCAGGTTTACGGATTTCAATCCTTCCGAGCTCGAATCCTTCTGCAATCTTCGCTTTTTTTGTTCTTTTCGTAACCGGTATTTTTTTTGTACTTTTTGCAATCTTATTTTTTTTTGCCCTTCTTTCCACCTGGAAATCCTTTTGTCGAAATCCCGGAAATCCTTATCCCTTTCGGGAATCCGCCCTCCAGCGGCCTTTTTTGACGGCAGGGATTTTGATTTGACCGGCTCAACCCCCAGCCCGTGTTCAACAGGTTCCGGGTCCTGAGAGAGTCCCCTATCTTCCTGTTTTTGGCCTGGCCCGGAATTCCCTTTCTGGATATCATCAGGTTTTGGGCAGGCATCATACGGCCCGGAGTCCTGTGTACAGTTCCCGTATTCCCGGTCCTGCATATATTTTCCGGCTTTGCAGGAATCTTGCCCGATTTCGTAAAATTCCGGGATTTGTATGTGTTTATCATGTTCCGGTTTTTCTACACATTTTTCAAGTTCGGTTTTTTGCGCGGATTTACCCCTCACATTCAGGAATCTACCCCCGGCTTTTAAATACCCTGAGTTTTTAACCGAAGGGTGATAAGTTGTTTCCGGGTTATCGCCGCATTTCTTACCGGGGCTTTTCCCGGTACTGGCATTATTGCCTATCCTTTTATTCGCTCTGCTCTTAAAGTTGGGTTTTTCATTATTAGGGGATTTATTTGAACCCTCCGCAAGCCTGTATACGTTCGGGGATATTGTTTGAAAACCGGGATTTGTCCTTTTTAGCCGGGTTTTCCAGTTTCCTTTCCGGGACCTGTAGCCTGGCCCGGAGTCAGGAAGATGAAGATTTAGGTCCAGGAGATTTCCGATATTGAGTTTCAAACCCGGGCCGGGAAAGGGATTTTCCGGAACCTCTTGACTTTTTCTGGCCATGTCTTGCCTCATTTCCTCCTGACTTTTATTGCAGCAGTTTTCATGATGTACAGGCTCTCCGGCCAGGTGCCGGGAGAAGAACCGAATTCCCTATTTACCCTCATCGGACAGTTCCGGAGTCTGATTCAGGGGGGAGAAGAGGCCTTTAACCCCAATCCGTTTTCAAGGGATTTTTTGAGTTCCCGGACCTCCCCGACATGCAAAAAGAGGGACATCCCGTCCTGAAGCCGGACATGCAGTTCTTCCCTCTCCCTCTCCTCATAGAGCCGTTTTTCCACTCCAATCGTTTTTATCTGCTCGGGCCGGAATTCAAACAGGACCTTTCCAAGGCCTTTATCCCAGGCAAAAAACCTGCGGTCCGTTACGTAGACAAAGCCGTATTTCCAGCATGTATTCCTCTCTCCGGAAAAAGTATACGAACAATAAACCTTGCAGACCCGGGATTCCCCATCCATAAAGCTGGGGCTGCCCTTCCCGTGTTCCAGGGCCCAGACTCTTGTGTTTTTATCCAGGGCTTCGAAAACCCCGTATTTGAGCATAGTTTCCATTTCGGCAAGAGTTGCCACAAGGTTCAGCCCTATCAGGGGAACCCCTGCCACGGAGATTATGAGGTCTGCCTTTAAGACCAGGCCTTTTTCCAGCAACCGGTCAAGCAGGTCTACCAGGGTGCCGGTATCACGTTGGGGAAGCATATCCACCCTCCGTTTATGCTTCAAATCCCCTGAAGCCCGACGAAACTGAAAGGGGGCCACGGGCCTATGAAACGCACGCACAGCCCCTTGCAACTGTTTATCCGGTCCAGCAGTTCCCCGAGTTCCCGGACCCGGCTGTCAGATACAAGGCAGGAAAGGGCTACAAACATTTTTTTGCCTTTGTATTCATCGGGAACCTTTGGTTTTTTCTCGTCGGCCCGGACCTCATCTGCATATTTCCGGATTCCTGCCTCGAATTCGGCTGCAAGTCCCGAGACCCTAACTTCAATTTCTTCTTTAATCCTCTGCTCCAGCTGTTTTTCAAAAAGATATGCAGTTCCCCTGGGCAGGCTCGAGATCTTATCGCTAAGTTTTTGGAGCCCGGGACTGGCTTGAAGGGCTTCTCCCGAAAATACCTCCTGTTCATAGAAAATCTGGACCAGATACTCGGCCTTTCCTTCAAACCTGCAGAATTCCACATTAAGGTCGGCGTAGTTTTTAGCCAGCCATTCCTGTACGGATTTATCATCCCCTTTAAGTATGGTGCCGAAGGTAAAGGGGATTACAGTACCGAATTTTTCCGTAATCATGTCCACTATCCGGATATGCTGTAAAAGCCATTTCCTACCCTCTTCCTCACTGGCCGCAGGCCCTATTTTCTCATTGCAGGCGTGCACAACCGCAGCGATGCCCTCATGAACTACCGTGTATACCCTTCCGTTATTCACACCCGGCTGCGTAAAGCTTGCTTCAATGCCTCTGTCCAGGATTGAGTAAAGGTATCTTCCCTCGTCGTTTTCGCTCATTTGACTCCTCTTTTACCCATTCTAAAGGATTCATAAATTTTTCAACCGCTTCATGGACGATTTCATCAAGCCCATATATTATGGAATCAACCGTGTCTTCGATCTCGTTATCTGTTTTTATGGTTTCAAGGGCGCTCTTCAGGTCAAGCAGGGCTTCACCCAGGTTTTCGATTTCCCTTCCTTCAAGGCTTCCGTTTTCAATTCTTTTTATAGCTTCCCTTTCAAGCAGCTCCTGTATGATTTCCACAAGGGCTATTACAAGCCCGAGCAGCCCTTTTTTCAGGTTCCCCTCATCTATCTCCAGTGCCATGCTCCTACCTTTTTATTTTTAAGTGCAGCACCCCGTTTTTGTATGACTGTTCCACTATCGGGCCAGGGGTTTCGGAGAGGTCCATTGTCCGGCGGAAATCTCCCGAAGAAAGCTTCAAAACATTACAATCAAGCTCGGTTTTGATATTGCATTCCTTTTCATTAGGGATCTGGGCAGTGACGTAGATGTAATCCTCTTCTTTCAGGATCTCAAAAATAGGGTCCGGCTCAGGTATGATTCTCAGCTCATCCAGCTTTCTTCTTCCCCTAACAGTATCCAGCCTGTAGCCCGTGCTTATTTTCGGCGTACAGCTCCATTTTCTTTCCATTCTGTGATTCAGGTCCTGGTCCGTCTCCTCGATCCTTACCCTGAATTCAGGAGACACTTCTTCCATCCTTTTGATGATTTTTTCCAGCCCCGGCATAAAGTTCTTCGCAATCTCTTTTACAAGCCCGTTATCTTCAGCAGGGATTTCACTTTTTCTTTTCATTTTTTACCCTCATTTCCTTTTAAAAAAGAAATATAGTGACTTAACTTTCTGTTTTTTATCCGGGAGTGTTTACTCTGACCTGTTCCGGATTTTCATTGCAGGTTTTTCACCTCTTAATATATTTCCGGCTTCCTTCGGCACTGTAAGGCCCGGGTTTTTAAAATTTTGCGCCGGGAATTTTTAGTCCAGTTTCCTTTTGACATCCTCTATGGATTTTGCCCATTCCCTTCGTCTTTTTTTTTCAATCCAGTTTTTTTTCAGGCGATTCCACCTCTCCACCCATTCTTTCTTTTCTTTTCTCATTGCCCAGTTATTTTTTGATTTGTGCCAGTTCTCAATCCACCCTTTTCCCTTTTTTTTCTCGATCCAGGATTTATTATCTTTATTCTTCCAATCTTTTTTTGTAAAATCAAACATAATTACACCTCATATTCTGTTCTGCATATTATTCGGTCGCCGACACCTGCAAATCCTTTTAGGATCAATCGACCTGGTTCAGTTTTCTTTTTATTTCTTCCATTTCCCGATCCATTCTTTCTCTTTCCTGTTCTCTCTCAAGTTCTCTTTTTCTTTTCATCTCACGCCGTTTTTTAAAAAAACCAAACATTGACTTCCACCTCTAGTATCTGTTTTTGTGTCTTTTTTATTATCCGTGTTTTAATTCCGGATAGGAAGAGGCTGCTTTTGGCCTGTCAGCGGACTTGTCCAGCCGCAGATCGGGCAGCCTTCATTTATCAAGAGCTTCTCGTCCCTTCTGTTTCCGCATTCTGGGCAGTATGAATATGTAATGTCTGTCTGCTGCCAGCCGGCAGCTTTCAGGTTGGTCCCCGAAGGAAATTCAAGCCCATACCTGGCTGCGGTTTCAAAAGAAGCCAGGGTAGCGGTTATTTTTATCCCTAAAAGCTCGGTCCCTCCTACGGAAACCGAGATATCGGCATTGAGGACCAGGCCCTTGTCCAGAATCCTGTCTATTATGTCAACAAGGGTACCGCGTTCTTTCAGTGGAATTGTATCATAGCTCTGGTTCATGTGTTTCATCCCTGCAATTCTCAGAGAGTGCAATGAAAGTCTTACAGGACTCGGCCTCTCCTGAGCCTGCAACCGGCCGTATATCGCCTGTACGAATATCCCAGGAGGGGCTTTTTTTGCTGCATTCGCTCCCTTTGTTTTGCCCTGTCCAGCATATTGGACCGCTGCTTGAATGCATCTTTTCCGAGACAGATTTTTTGGCAGAAATTCCACAGGTCCGCAAAGTCCTGGTCCGGAACAAGAGATATTTTTTTACCCTTTTTTACCATCTCTGCATACAGGAGGTCAGGGACCATCTTATTTTTCGGGGGGTTTGCCGTGCACTCCGAAAAGGCATTTGAAGGAATTATAGGATAAGCAAGAATGAGCCTTCCTTTCCTCATCGCACCTGTCCTGGAACCCAGTTTTCTCAGTTCTAATTTTTCACGGTTCCCGGCAATAATGGGGTCCACAATATCAGCTTTTTTATCAGTCTGGGTTTTAGCTGCCGAATTTTGCTTCATGACCATGGCTCTCAGATGCTTCCTGTGCTCCGAAAGCTTTGCCAGATGCATTTTTTTTTGCACCCTGAGCTCCTGCCTGGCAGCTTTTATTTTTTTATCTCCCTGCTTTTTATTGCGCAACATCCTCATCTCTCGTACTGAAAGCATGCTTTCCACCTCATATTCGTAATCCATAAAACCCGACCTGAACTGCCGAATATTATGTCGTGATTTGTTACAGGAAGGAAACATTCGCGGCCCTGAGCTGCTGGACATACTCAAGCTGTTCCATAAGTTCGTTCTTTCTCGTATTGTAAACTTCAGCCGGGATTTCCCCGAACTCATAAAGCAGCCGGTTTTCCTTAATCTCATTCTTTATCTTCTCAGGGTCATACAGTTCCCTATACGCCATGTCTTTTACCAGGTTTAGCGTGGAGAACAGATCCAAACCTGGAACCGAGATCCCCAGCATATTCATTAGAATGTCATCCAGGAGAAACATTACCTCGTACCTCCTTTGTTAGATAGGATCCTTATGTCCACGAAGTTGTATGCCGGCCAGGGCCCGCTGTAATGGACCTTAAAGGACTCGTATTTGCGGCTGAGCTCTTCCACCATATCCGAAAACACTTCCATCTTTTTCCTTTCTACGAGATAAGCCGTATTCATAAGCAACCGATTACTAAAAAGTTTGAGCTGTTTGGAATCGGAAACTATTTCTCCTAACATTTCTTCAAATTCTTTTACACATAGGTCGGAAGCTTCAAGGTCCTTTTCTCCAGGCGGGACAATGAGCTTGATCCCGAGTTCCACTTTGTCGTCCACGATTTTCAAGGCTTTTTTCACGGCTTTATAGGCCACTTTCATGGATGCCAGGACCAGTTTCCTATTTTTAAAAACCATCCCGTATGCTACGGGAATTACTGCCTTTTCCCGCATAATCGTATTCACGACGTTCTGGTGGATCTCGATTTCCTCTTCATTGTCCATATTATATTCCTTTAAAGGAGCCTCACTTACAACTGCAAAAAGATCCCTGTAGGCCAGGGTGTAGACCTCTTTACCTCCAAATCCGATCTCGCCAAAGCTCCTGACCTCATCCTGTGAGGAAGGTGGATCCCCACGGATTACACAGTACACATAGATCCCGTTTTTTTTTGGAGATTGGCCTTTTTTCTTCATCATCAAGCCTCCATCCCGGAAACTACGGGCAGGGGGAAGCGGAGGCTCAGCAAGACCCTTCTGGCAGGCTGCCCGCTTTCTTCGCCTCTTTGTTTGCAGGATGCGTATTCCCGATTTGTCCGGAGGGTTCCGAACCTGCCCGTACAATTTATGATTTCAAGATCCGGCTTTTCCTTTACCCGCAAGTCCCTGGGGCCTGGAAAGTCAATGAGTATAACATCTGCAAGGGATGCCAATTCTTTGATACTTTGAACCCCGTGGGTCCTGAGGTCATATGTATACAGCACTCTGCTTTCCGTACCTGCTACCCTGAAGCGGGAGGCGGTTTCCACATTATCAATAATTGCCCTGATCCCCGGGCCGGACCCGGCCAGTATTTTCGAAAACCCGGAAAACTCCTCGGGCCGGGAAACATAAAACCCGGCATTTCCGGGCCCCGAACATTCCCTATATGAAAACAATTTCCCGTAACTTAAGACCGGCTTATTTCTGCTGGTATAAAGCACGGCCTGGTTTTTTCCGGCTCCTGCCACAAACATTTTCTTTATTACCTCTGCTTTTCCCAGGCTGGAGTAAAGGAAAAGTATACGTTTTTTTGCCGGATATTCTTTGAGCATTGACTGCACATCTTCGGCAAAAGTACTCTGTAAATTGTCATTTCCGGACTCCTGAAACTTCAAGACCTTAAGCTTCAGGCCAGTTTCCGGGCTCCACTCCACACCTCGCACGCAGGGGGCCGGAATTTCGGGCTCCTTTGTATTTTTTGCACTCCATGCCGGCCGGGAGCCTGTCAAAAAGGAGTCTGAGCAGCCTGCAGTTTCATTTCTCAACCTCATCACCTCTGAGTAATTGTATATTTTATCGGATTTTCAATCGGTAAAGTTGCTTATTCAACCCTGATAGAAAGCAGACCCTGATCTCTCCGGGTCATTCTTCCTCTTCAACAAACATTTCCGTTCTTTTCCGGATTCCGACTTTCCTGTACTGCATGATATTCAGGCCATCATCAAGCCTGACTTCGTAGATCCCGAGCTGGTCCTGCGTGTCGGGAACCGCTTTTCTCTCAAGCACTTCGACCTGTATTTTCCAGGATTCGTCTTCCATTGACATATTGATAATTCCTTCTGCTTTCCGGTTCAGCATGCTTTCAAGGAATTCAACCGCTGTGCCACAGATTTTTTTTATATTCCTTCTTGTTGCCATCCTGAAACACCTCTTTAAACGGATTTTGAATTCTGAATGGATTTTGAATTCTGAATGGATTTTGAATTCTGAATGGGTTTTGAATTCTGAATGGGTTTTGAATTCTGAAAGGATTTTGAATTATGGACAGGATTTTGAATTCTGAATGGGTTTTGAATTCTGAATGGGTTTTGAATTCTGAATGGGTTTTGAATTCTGAAAGGATTTTGAATTATGGACAGGATTTTGAATTCTGAATGGGTTTTGAATTCTGAATGGATTTTGAATTCTGAATGGGTTTTGAATTATGGACAGGATTTGAATTATGGACAGGGTTTGAAGAGGGCTATGAAGCAGTGAACGTGAACGCAGCATGAATTTTGAGAAATTATCATGCCCGTGTCGAGAGTGTCCACTAACCTTTCGAAAAATTTTTCCCTGCATTCATTAATATCTATTAAATTTAAGCAGCCTGCTTAGCTTATGTCTTCTCTTTATCCCACTGCATATTGCTTAGCTTAAGTCTTCTCTTTATCTCACTGCATTTTTACTTAGCTTACCTTTTTCGGCTCGGTTTAACCCGTATTTTCCATTTCGGCAATACCCTCTCGGACAAATTTCTGCTTTTTAAGCAGGTCCTGGTACGAACTTGCTTTTGCTGCTATTACGTCCATAAGCAGCTGTTCAAGAGGAATCTCGTTTTCACCTCCCAGGTTTTTTAAAGCCTTTCCCACCATAATGCATGCCCTCGTTCCGGGTTTATGGGCAAGGTCCATTCTTTCTCTTACCTTTCTTACAATAGAGACTATTTTCCTGGCAGCTTCTTCGGAAATTCCTGCATGTTTCCGGACTATGCTCATTTCAGTATCAAAATCATAGTAATCCATATGGATGCTGATTATGCGGTCCAGCAAGGCGTCCTGAGGCCTATGCACCCCGGAATATTCCACCGAGTTGCTTGTCATTATGGCCCGGAACTCGGGATGTACCTTTACATACCGCTCCTGCCCGTTTTTTGTTGGAAGTTCAAGGATACCTTCCTCAAAGATTGAGAGCAATACATTGTTAGCAACAGGCCTTGTCCTGGAAAATTCGTTGTATATAAGCGTGTATCCGTGCCTGCATGCGCTTGTAAGGGGGTTGTCAACCCATTCAGGGGTTGTGACCTCGGTTTTTTTGGAAACATTGTGGACAAAGTTGTCTATCAGGGTCTCTTTTTTCACCTGGGCATATCCGCCCACCAGGTCCTTTGTTGTCACAGCCTCGTCTCCGTTGATCCAGACAATAGGCCGGCCTATATTTTTTGCGATATGCATTGCCAGGCTAGTTTTTCCACAGCCAGTCGGACCGATCAGGTGCACGGGATATCCAATCCTGAGCCAGGCTTCCACCCTTTGGGCAAGGTAATTCACAGTTGCCGTACTGACAAAATTTTCGTTTTGCGGGCTCAGGCCTCCGTATTCGTTGCTTCCGGATTCATTGTTTCTGGTCACTTCGGCTTCGACCGGTTTTGCCCCGGGACCTCCTTTAGGCACCTTTTTTACCCCGGAGCCACCTTCTGGTGCCGTTTTTTCCGAAACTTTTTCGGCATTGGGCTGCAAAACCGTTCTTCTTCGGGCCTTTCTTAAATGCGGGGATTGGGGTTTCATGTCTGCTCCTTATCAGCCTTGACCTTGGAAACTCATTACTCACAGGCTGTGTCCATTCAATTAATTAAAAAATAAAGGTTCCTGTTATGCAACAGGAACCTCGGGAGCCGCTTCCATTGCAGCCTGTTCAATCATTGTAATTTCTTCTGCATAGTGCAGGTATGTATCTATGGAAGAAACAACGACTCTGGCCTCAATGGAGAGGATCTCGATTCCGACAAGGGAAATCCTTGCCCAGGTGTCCACAACAATACCTTTGTCAAGTATTCTATCAAGTACTTCAGCAAGACTCGAAGAGTCCGGGTTTACCATTTTATTACCTCTTTTCTTTTTGATCCTGTATTATATAGAAATGAAAATTTAATTTCAGGAGGGGAGATTTCATCCTCATGTGAAAACTCCGGCATTTTCATAGCAATGCATCAAGCGAGATTCCTAAATTCCTAAAGCGTCTGTGTTGCTTTGCCATCACCTCTTTTGAAGTATCCTTTCAGGTACCACTTTTTGAGAATTGTACAGCAGGATATAGGTCAACAAATTAATAATATTTAGGATATTGTGCATTTTGTTTCAAAAAATATAACGAATCACGCACACATCTAATAAATTATGTAATTTGACCTGCAATATCCCTGCAAAAGGAAAAAGTACGAGCCCAGAGGTCCGCTTTAAAGCCATTTGCGGTCGAAGACCGGTATCGGGAATCTCCCCTATCCTATGGGCTGCAATACGCTTTGAAGTGCCTGACTCTGGCCATCATTCTGGCTGGGATCTATTCTGGACCGTACTTTAGGGAGACGTGGAGAAATTCGTCCAATTGTTCCGGAACTTAAGGGGCGGAGCTGAAAAAGCCTCAATATAAATAAAATTCCATCAAAACTATTTCCCAGGTAGCTGCCTCGGAAAATATCCGAGGATCTGGCATCGCGGGCAGATAGAAATTATTAAGGAAAGTACTTTTTGGTGAAAATATGTTTGTAAAAGATACAGTAGCAGAAATGCCAACTTATGATGGAAGCGAATCAGATCCCACCTCTAACAGGCCGGAAAAAATATCGGACTTCAGGCTATTCGAGGAGTTCGGGTCAAACGACGAAATTGAGACCATCATAAAAAAGCACCTGAATATAGTTGTCCTTTCATTAATCAAGAAAAAACCAATGTGCGGTCAGGACATTATAAAGGAAATCTTTACTCAATTTAACGTGTTCATAAGCCAGAGTTCCGTATATCCGATCCTGTACTCCCTGAAGGATAAAGATGTCATAGAGATTCACTCCCCTA
Source organism: Methanosarcina sediminis (assembly GCF_052056915.1). Classification (GTDB taxonomy): domain Archaea; phylum Halobacteriota; class Methanosarcinia; order Methanosarcinales; family Methanosarcinaceae; genus MTP4. The sequence continues at coordinate 134,908 of NZ_CP195119.1, forward strand.
AAGGGGACCTGAGAACAAAAATATACGTGCCAACCGAAAAAGGAGAAGCTATCATCAATGCAAAAATAAATGAATTTGCTCTTGCACTCGATTATGTGCTTTCCACAATCAAGTGAACTGAAAATTCCTGAAAAATTTCCCTTAATGCTCCTGCAATAGGAGCAAAAGTACAAAAAAGTAGAACCGTACATAGAAGAAAAATTTTACAAATGTGGAGTATTTTTGCCAATAACATGTCAGCAAATATATAATCTAGAAGATATAGCTCCACGGAAAATAAAGTGATACCATGAGCCGACGAAACGAAATTGATATTTCCATACCGATTAAAAACGGATGCGGACTGGCAAAAACCTCAAAAACGACATTAAAAGCCACGGTTACCGGCTATTTTGAGATTATCTCCCCTGATACGGGGACCTGGTCAATACTGGCAAGAATGAACGGAAAGACAATTCTGGATATCAAGAACGTAAAAAAAGGACAGAAGCTGGAGTTTTCCCATAAAACCGGCCTGAAAACAAAGCTGGAAGTTGAAGCAATATGGAGTGAAAATAAAGACACGACCCTAAAGGTTCATGCAAAAGTTACCACATAAGGGCCGACTTTTCCTGTAAAGCATTAAATCAAAAAAGATATTTTCGGCAATGAATGCAGGAAGCCTCTTTTGGAAAGGGTTTCCTGCCACATTTTCAGCTTTTCCCTACCACATTCAGCTTTGGGCCTTCTCTGGCTTCACACGGGATATTAGGTACTCACAAATGCTATACAGAACATTTGTGAAAATGTCTGATTAATCTGCCGGAGATAATGAGTTTTATTAATACAGGGAGTAATAATAACAATTTTTCCGACATTTAACCTTTAAATCAAGCCTTAATTTTACAAAAACGAATCAAAAGATGTTTTAAAATTCAAAATAAACCTATATTTAAATACTATACAAATTAATCCATTAATACAAGCTAAAATCGCCTTTAAGCGGTTAGAAGCTCCATATTCAATAAATAAAGGAAGATAAAACCAAATATAAAGGAAACACAAGCTTCAAAGATCAAAAATGTTTGCAGAAAACTGACCAAAAATGTTCCAGGGAGAAAAATGGAGTACAATAGTAGCAAATCGAATTTCGGGTCACTGTCTTTTGGCCTCAAGTTCAGGCATGCGAAATGCAGGACCCTGAAAATATATGAGGCCTGTGAAAGCCTGCAAGATCCGGATACTGAACCTGAAAGCGAACCTTTTGCACATTCAAGAGGGAGCTGCCCGAACCCGGAAGAGTCCGGGATTGCTGCTCCCTTCTCCCGGACAACAATAAGAAAAAGAGCTGGGAAAAACGAAGCCTCCGGGATTTCAGGTCTTCCGGTCTGTCCTGCAGGGGAGATCGGCGACAAAGTGCTTTACGCAGCAGGCCCGGGCAGTTCCGGGAATTTATACCTTCCGAGATACCGGCTCGCAGAACTGCAGCTCCCGAATCATAACCAGTACCTGGTCTCACTGAAAAAAAGCAGGCAGGGATGGGACCTAAAAGTCCGGCTGGAAAAATATCCGTATCCCGGCCTCCCGGCCCACGGGCTTAAGGAACTTCCCCATGAGATTTCACTTACCCTGCGCTCTTCCGGCATTCCGGAGGACAGGCCCCCGGAGTTTTCCTTCCAGGAGCTGTTCAGGACAGCAGCGGGCCTGAATGCGGTGTTAAATATCCCGACCCTTCCGGAAAGGGACATGGTTTATAGCATACTTACCAAACCCGGATGCGGAACAGAGCTTATTGTCTGCCGCAGGATTGAGGTTGCGGTACCCCCTGAAAGCAAGGAAAACGCAAACCTCCCTCCGGACTCCTCCTGTTTCCGAAAGGTCCGAAGAGTGCTGGAAAATCCGATTCCTTTTAATTTCCCTCCGGAACTCCATGAATATATATTCAGGGACCGGAATGAAATTCCCGGAGTCGGGCTAATCTGCAGGCAGGCCGGAGCAAATAATTATTACCAGGTGCAGGACAATCCGCATATCTTCTACTACCTGCCGGACAGTTTCAGGCTCGCAAGGCGCCCGGCTCCCCCCTGTACCCCTTTGCTTTCGGTACGGTTTACAGGCCGGGGAAAGGTAAACCTTGAATACACAGCCAGGCCCACCACAGACCAAAGGCGTCTTGAAAAAGACGCAAAACTGCTCGAAACCTTTATTCCCGACTCTCCTGACAATCCGGCAGGAGAGCAGAAAGTCCGGCTCAGACCCCTGCTTCCGGAGCCAGGGAAACTTAAATACTACCTGGGCCTTCCGGGAGAAGGAGGGCCAGGGCCTTTAAGGGAACGAAAAGGAGCTCATCTCTGCCTTCAGGAGGGGATAAGGGACCGGCTTATACTTACGGTCCCGGAGTTTAGGGAGGTCTTTGAAGCCCTTTTCAGGCCGGAATCTGCCATATTCCGGGGCAGGGTCGAGGTAGAACTTGGAGGGGGACTAAAAGAAAGCGTCCCGTTTATTGCCCGGCTGGACCGCATGGAAGGCAGACTTTTTGACTATGAGGAAAACGTAGATGCTTCGGGCTGCGGAGAGGTTATCCTGAGAAACCTGATCGAAAGCCCCCTGAAAATCAGGGGGCTAGCTGCAAAATTCATTCGGGAACCCGACGAAGTAATAGACGCAAAAATTCAGGGCAGCCCCCGGTTCCGACTCCCGGAATTACCATTAAGCCTGAAACCGGCCGAAGAACGGCGTTTTCCTGTCCTGCCTGAAAGGCCTCTCCCGGAAGGCCCCCTTCCGTTTCGACTGAAGCTTGAGGTCGAAGGTCCGGAAGTGCTGCCTGACCCGGAAGCTATCTGGGACTCCATTGCAGAGTCCGGGATTTCCCCGGAATCCAGGGTCCTTACGGTAAAAACCTTTGTGTTCAGGGACGAGGAAGCTGCGGCAGATATTGAGGAACTGATCGTCGAGTTTCCTGGAGGGAAGACCGTGGAACTTTCCAGGAAACGCAGTACTGCAAAGGTGAACCTTGACCTGCCGTTAAAGGACAGGGTCCTGCACCGTGAAGCTTTCGAACTCTGCCACTATACCGTAAAAACCGTTGATCGGAAAGGAAGGGTTTCCGCAGTCCGGGAAGGAACCGCCTCCGGAGACCTGCTCATTGTGGAGGGAAGATAAATGCTGTTAAAAAGCCTGCCTGATTTCCAGTACTGCCTGACCGCGGCCGGAAACAGGGTCTTTGCGGCCCATGAGAAAGCAGGGGAATACATCCTGATGCCCGACAGCCTGGCTCTTGCAAGGCCTGATGGCAAAAACCGGGCTTGCAGGCTGACCCTTGTGCGTGGGAGAAGCCCGAAACTTGCCCCTGATCCCCACGGCCTGCTCGAATGCATGCCTGGCTTGCACTATCCCTGGGAAGAGGCCCTTCAAAGCATACGAAAACTCCGGCCCGGAGCCGTACTCAGGCCTGCGGGCTTTTCCCGGTGCAGCATCTTTCTGGAGCTGCCCGATGGGAAGAGAGTTTCAGGGGAACTGAACGGTATCCATTTCCTTTTCCATGAAAGCAGCTTTGAACTGAAGCTTTCCGAAGAGGCAGCCTGCATGGCAAAATCTTTGCAGGAAAATGGCCTCAATGGGGTATCCGGCGTGGCGGAAGTGGTGCTTGAGGGTGTTTCCCCAAGGCTTCCCGTAAAGGTCCGGTTTGATTCCCGGAAACTACTTGCCGGAATAGAGAATTTTTCCGGAAAAGGACAGGGCATAGGCCGGCCTGAAATATTGAAGTTTTTCAGCCAGCCTCCGGAGTATCTGCCTCTCGAAATCTCAGGGAAATTGAAGGAAGGAACCCTGGAACTCAATCCCTGGCTTTTTGCGGAAACTCTGGCCGACCGGTTTATATACCGCTTCGGGACCCAACTATCTTCCGGAATAAAAGGGAGTTTCGAGTGGGACCTTTCCGTACCCTGCAGGGTTTTTAGGAGTTATGTCCTTCCCCTCCGAACCTTTGAAGCCCCGGGAAAGGCCACTTCCTGCCGGGAACTGGTGGTCCCCGCATTCCGAACAGAGCCGATGCAGGTGAAGGTCTCGGCTGACTTGCCTTTCCGGATATACGGGCTCTTTGCCCTGGGGGTTACCCTGAGGGTCCCCCCATACCGGGAAAAAGCAGCGGGGTTTCGAAATCCGTGGAATTAAAACCTGAAGAGAAGTATAGAGCCGTTATATCCCCGGATATTTTCCCGACTGCAGAACCGGAATATACATATTCGACCTTTGCGGTTGTCCGAGCTCCTTACGGGCCAAAACTGCTGAATAGCCCGGAAAAAACCCATAAAGGGAGCAAACTTAACCTGACAGCTCCGGACTTCCCCCTGAATTATGTATGGGTCGAAGCCTCCCGACGCCTGCTTGATATCGCGGAACTGCACGGGACATGCACCTGGCTTGAAGCCGGCCTTGAAATCAGACAGCCATTTGATTTCGATTTTGAGGCTTCAAAAGAAGAAGAAGAAGAAGAAAAAGGGGAAGAAGAAGAAAAAACCTGCAAACTGGCAATTGCCGTCCCCCGGGAGAGAGAGGGGAAAAAACAGGAGGAAATCCCGCTCATAGAAATCCGGGCCCTTTCCAGGACAGACGAAAAGATGCTGTGCCTTGCCCGCAGGGGCAAAAAACTCTGCCTGGACCTGCCATCCTTTCCCGAATACGGGCCTCAAAAGCTTGAAATCCGATGCATTTTTGAGCCCGGGGCAAAGTTCTGCGTAATTGAGCTTTTGCCCGAAGGAAAGGAGCCGTGCAGGAAATACATCAGTGTACGGCATTTCACGCCTTCTTCCCCCCTGCAGGAATGGACCTGGTTTGCAGATTCCCCTTTCCGGGGAGGATACAGGTTCCGGAAAAAGGTATTTGATAAGGAACCGGGGCCCTGGTTAAACCCCCTGAACCCTTCCGTTCCCCTCCTTATCCGGGTAAAAGCAGGCGAAGAGCGGGAAGAGCCGGAGCAGCAGGGAACAAAGACTTCCCGGACCCGTATAGGGCCCGGAACCCGCGGGAGCGAAAAATCGTAATCCTGCAAACAGCGTGCCGTATACGGCATGTTTTCACGCTTACAACAGGTTGTCCTGTCCTCACAAGCCGTGAGGCGGAAAACCTATTGTTGTAATATCCATCAGGCCGGAAGCCCCGCATTCGGGCCGGCAGGCCAAAAGCCCGGTATGTGAACTCCCTGGACCGGGAAAACTAATCTGAAAAAATCGGTGAGCTGATGCTCCGGAATTTTTTTGCCTGCCGGGCCATCCTGTGCGGGAGCCGGCCTCAAGCCTGAATTAAACGAAAAACAAAACCATAGAGGTATAAAAATGCTAAGAATAGACAAAGTACAGATTATTGAAGGAGTAACGGTATACGGGGACGATGAAAATCCGAACCTCTTCTATGTGCTGCCGAACACCCCCCGCTTCAGGAAGGTCGGAGACGACTATACCTTTAAATTTGTGAAATACCGGACCCCCATCAAGAGGGAAAACGGAAAACTTGGCGGGGCGTTTGCCTTTTTTGATGTGGAATTCACGATTCCCGACGAACAGCTCGAAGCGGTAAAAGAAACCCTCAGGCAGAAGCTCAATTCGAGTGAATCGGGGGGAAGCGGGGATGTCGAGATCGGACAGTTGACTTTCACGGACGGGAAGGCAAGCATAAACCTGGAAAACGTAAGCAAGGAAATTGTGGAAACGGTCTGGAACCCGGGATCTCCGGCCCTTTACGGGAATTACATAACCCCCTTTACCGTGGAGTTTACCCCGGACGGGGCAGCTCTTTTCCAGCATGCTCTGCAGGGAGAGGGAGGGTCCGTTCAGGTAGCCTATGATCTCTATACCTGGGCCAAACTGCCTCCTATCAAGGTAAAAGGCAGGTTCAACGCTGAAAAGTTTTATTCTTTCTATCAGCAGATCGACCTTAACTGGTCTTCCTGGTCCAAGGACGCTTACCGGGAAAAGATAATCGAAAAAGCTCGGGACTCGGATTCCTATGAAATCGAATTCGAGTGGGGGGCCACCACGGATCCTGAAATCCAGAAGGATATCCGGGAATGGGCTCACAAGACAATGGAAGACGCAATAGCAAGAAAGATGGTGAATGCGATTGAGCCGGTCTCCGAAAAAGGGCGAAAAAAACCCTGGGGTAAGAAACATGTGACCCGGGATTTCGTAAACCAGAAGATCTCGAGTTTCACTCTGGAGTTCGATGAAAGGCTGCCTTTTAAATGGAACCCCGCACCCAGGGGGACCCTGCCAAACATTGAAGACTTCATGAAATATTACTCCGAAGTCGATACGGACGACCCCTTCTTCAAACAGCTGCACGTTCCGATTTCCGTAAATGCGGACTTTGAGGACCTGCCCATCCACAGTGTTGAGGTCCACGTTGACTACAACCAGGGGGATGTGCATACCATAGAGCAGCCACTCCTTAAAGGGCCGGACGATGTGGCCTGGTTTAAGACCTACACGGATGGAGAAAATTTCAACTACAAGTACTGGTACCAGATAAACTACCGGGGCATGAGCCAGTTCTTCAAATCCGAAGAGTTTGAGACCGATGACCGGAACCTTGTGATCAATGTTGATGATACCGGGGTCCTTGTGGTCGACGCAAAGGTAGGAGACCTGGACTTCGGAGAAATATCCCAGGCGATTGTGACCCTTCGATATGACGGAGGAGCTGCGGATGGTTTTGAGGAATGCTTTTCCCTGGACCGGATGACAAAGGAACACAAAATCCGCAAGGTCATCCTCCAGCCCCGCAACAACCCCTACATGTACAAAGTCAAGTATGTAATGGCCAACGGCAGGAAGTTCGAAGGGGACTGGCAAAAAGGGGACTCAAGGACCCTGTACATCAACTCGCCTTTCAGCTATAAAAAGGAGGTTTCCGTCCGGACCATAGGGGAACTGGGCACCGATGTCCGGAACATCTTCTTGAATCTGGTCTATGAGGACCCGGACAACAAATACACACAAAAAGAATCCCTGATCCTCAACAGGGAAAAACCCTATTTTACCTGGGTTTTTCCGGTGGTCAGTTCTTCTCAGGGAGACGTAACCTATGCGGGCACCATCCAGTTCGCAGACGGTACGGTTGAGGAAATAGAGATGACCTGTGCGGATAGCGATACCATTGTTGTGGGGCCTGCCATTCGCAATATACTCTCCGTTGAGGTACACCCTGACCTGGTCGATTTCGATGAGGTTAAACTCGTAAAGGTCGCTTTGCTCTATGGTGATGAGAAAAACGGCATCAAGGAGAAGAAAGACGTAATCCTTCGGCCGGAATCCAAAAAGCCTGAGGCCTGGACTGTCAAGCTCAAAGACAGGAACCTTGTAGAGTACCGGTGGCAGGCTACCTTCTTTATGAAGGACGGGACCGTCAAGATGGGGGAACCCATGACTTCGGAAGAGCCCAGTGTCGTACCGAAACTGCCGGGGTCCCGGAACTCCGGGGATAAGCATGGGAATGAAGACGAGTTTGAAGATGAAACGGGATTTAGGGAGGATCAAACCCGTTTTGAGGACTGAAAAAGAGGGCTGAAAAAAGCAGGCACAAAAACCTCCCAAAGCAAGGAGGCCTTTTCTTCAATGGGGGGAAGGCCTCCGAGCCTGCCGAAAAAGCATAAGGTAAAGGGTATCTGCATGTGTGGTTGTACATCGGGTCAAAAGACAATTGAACTGGCCCTTCGCAAACTTGCGAAGGAAATGCCCGGACAGGCTCTAAGAGCAGAGGTTGCGCTGGGAACCCTGCTTGACTGGACCCTGGATTCTCCCTGGAAAGGGGTCCTGTGGGAATTCAGCCGGCTTACGGGAGACGGGTTTCCGCTTGAGCTTGGCTTTTCTTCTTCCGGGAACCTTATTTCCTATACAGTAGAGGTTGCGGGCCCTGAGACGGATGAAAGAAGGAAACTCCGGCTTGCGGAAAAAAAGCTGCAGCGGCTAGGAGGAGAAGGCTATACGCTGCCGGATTCTCTTCGGGCCCGGTTTCGGGAACTCCAGAAGGATGGAACCCTGCGCTACGGATGCTGGATAGGAGGCAGGCACGGGCCGAAAGAGGACCGGTATAAGCTGTATCTGGAAGTCCCGGCCGGGTATTCGGGAAACTTTGTATCATCCCTGCTCGGAGAAGCTTCTCTTCTACCGGATGAAGTGCCTGTACTTGAGATGGTCGGCCATGAACCCCTTACCGGCCGGACGGAACTGTATTTTAGCGTAAGGAGCGAAACAGGACTTTTGCCCCGGGAATTGAGTTATCTGCTCTGGAGGGCCGGGTTTTCGGCGCAGGCGAAAAGCTATTACGGGCTGATAGAAGAGGCGCACGGAGATTCCCTTAAACGCGCTCTTTCGGCTTCCAGCCTCGGGTTCAGTTTTGCCTGCTCGGCCGGGGGAATTACAGGCTTTTCCCTTTTCAAGTTTGCCAGGTCTGTTTGCGGAGGAGACGGTAAGACCCGGAAAAGGCTGCTCGAGCTGGCCGGGAAATACGGGTGGGACCTGCGCGGGTACGCGACCGTAAGCGAAGCCCTGTGTTCCCGGAACGTCTGGAATACCCGACACGGGATGCTGGGATTCGGACTGGCTGCCGGGACCGGGCCATTTCTTCAGATCGGGCTTCGCCCTCCGGAAAGTTTTAGTCCTGAAAACTCCGGACCGGAGGAGAATTCGTATGCTCGAAAAAAATGAAGTAATCCCTGGACTCCTTGAGGCTCAGGCCCCGGAAGGAGCTTTTCCTTCATATATTTGGCTCGGAGAAAAGGTAATCCCGGACCTTAACAGCTTTACAACAGCCCAGGTCCTGCGGGCTCTCCGGGATGTTGCCGGACCTGAGGCTCTGGCACAGGCAAAAGAAAAAGCCCTTGATTTCCTCCTTATGTGCAGAGCTCCTGATTTGCCAGGAGCTTTTCGGTACTGGCCGGAGAATTCCCGTCCCGCGTTTATCCCGGAGCTTCCTGCCGATGCCGACGATACCGCGGTTGTCCTTCTTGAACTGCTCCGAAGCGGCCGGGTGGACCTGGCTGCTGTCGCTAAAACCACAGCAGAAGTTCTGGTCCCCTGCAGGTTAAAAGCCATTCATGAGCCCGCACCTCCCTGGCTAAGGCCCGGGGTTTTCCTGACCTGGCTCGGATGTGGGGAAGTCAATATTGTTGACTGCTGCGTCAATGCAAACGTTGCGGCCCTGTTTGCCTATGCTGGGCTGCAGGGTTTCCCAGGGTACCGGGAAGCCTGCCTGATGATCGAAGAAGGGATATTATGGGCCGGAAAGGATAAAGAACGCATCCGCTGCCTGACCCCTTTTTACCCCCAGCCTGCCGAATTCGTATATGCAATCCGAAACGCAGTGGTCTGCGGGGCAAAAGAGCTGGAAAAAAGCCTCTGGCTTGTTAACAGCCTGGGATGGATGCCCGAAAACCTTCGGGCTGAAGACAAGGGGGACCTGCCTATTTGCAGTGATGCTTACGGGACGATTTTCTGGAAGTCCGGAGTGCTGCAAAAAGCTCGGGGGTTGAACCCTGAGCTGTTTTTTTGAAGGTGAGGGGACACATATGATCATACCAGGTGTTGCATATGAGTTTTATATTTGAGTATTTACAGAAGATTCTTTATTGCATTACGATTGCGGTTTTGTTTATAGTCATTCTTGACCTGTACATTATCTGGAACCTCCTTGAATTACTGGTTTCTACGGCCGCGTTTTTATTCAAAATAATATGGGGTTTCAGATTCTGGCTGGCTCTGGCCCTGATAGCCTGGTTGCTGATTTCCAATAAAAACCTTATTTAATTTTGCCTTAAAAATTGAGTATTTTAATTGAATAAGTAAAAATTACACATAAATTTGTATAGAAATTAAAATACGGACATTAATTATTGGATAAAAATTTGGGTCATTTTTGAGGCAAATATTATATCCCGGGTATTTCCTTAATTTTTTGGGCATTTATATCTCACGGCAGATTATAGTATAAAGTATATAGTATAAAGTAAAAGGTCTATGAGAAAAATATATGGAAAATTTGGAAGGTTTGAAATAGAATAAAACAAAAGACATCACAAAAGAGAATAACCGGGGGAAGCCAGATCTGAAAAATACCCTGCTGAATGTCAAATCCGCATTCACGGAATACTTCAAAGAGCGCGAAGCCGAAATAAACGGCTCCCTTCTTGCCGTCCTTTCGGGGGAAAACCTGCTCTTCCTGGGTCCTCCCGGCACCGCCAAGACCCTGCTTGCAAAAAATATCTGCCAGGCAATCGAAGGCGGGCAGTTTTTCAACTACCTCCTGACCAGCTTTTCCACTCCCGAAGAGATCTTCGGGCCGCTTTCCCTAAAAGCCCTCGAAGAAGACGAGTTCCGCCGGAAAATCGACGGCTGCCTCCCCACCGCCCACCTCGCCCTCCTGGACGAGATCTTCAAGGCGAGCAGCGCAATCCTCAACAGCCTCCTGACCCTCCTGAACGAGCACAAATACCACAACGGAAGGGAGATCGTCGATGTGCCCCTGCTCTCGGTTTTCGGGGCATCCAATGAACTTCCCGAAGAAGACGAAAGTCTCGAAGCCCTCTATGACCGCTTCCTCTTCAGGTACAGGCTCGCCTACATCCAGGACGACGAAAACTTCAAAAGCCTCCTCTTCCGGACCCCCGGGGACTTCGAACCTGCCCTGCAGATTTCGGTTCTCGAAATTGAAAAGCTGCGTGCCAGGGCGGAAAACCTGCCCGTTGACCCTGACGTCGAGCTTATCATCACCGAACTCAGGCGGGCTCTCCAGCTCCGGGAAATCGAGATTTCGGACCGGCGCTGGAAAAAGGTCGTCCAGGTGCTGAAAGTTGCAGCCTGCAGCAGCGGCTGCCCGACTGTTGACCGGACGATGGCGCTTTTGCTCCAGCACATGCTCTGGAACCTCCCCGAGGAACGGGAAGCAATCCGGAAAACGGTCTTCGAACTCGTGGTCTCGGGCGGGATCAGCACCGAGAAACTGCGCCTGGATGCAGGGGACCTGAAAGCTGCCATAAGAATCGCCCTGATAAACGACCTGCCGGTGGGAGTCCTCTGCGACAGCTGCGGAGAAGAATTCAACCTCAGGCAGGAAGTGGAGGCGCACCACAACACCCACCAGAACCACAGCTATAAGCTCAAAAGGGAAGGAGCCTCCAGAATTTATCCTTACGACAACCTTATCCGGGAAATCGATTCCCTCCAGGAAAGTTCGGGGAAAACTGCAACTCTCTCCCCCGCCCAGAAAGATATTTTTGAAAACGAATACGAGGACCTGGCAGGCAGGGTGAAGGGTGTAAAAAAGCGCTTTGAAGAAGAGCGCGAACTTCTCAGGAAGCTGATGGAGGCAAACATCTGGCTCTCAACCCTCGACCGGAACGAAGCCCTGCTCCTGCATGATACGAGAAGTGAAGAGCTGTCCGAAATTGAGGCCCTTATGAAGGAAATCCGTTCTGTTCTCGGTTTGCAAACCCGGCCCGCAGGACCTGCAGAAGCAGAAGCGAAAGCAGAAGCAAAAGTGTCGGTCTCGGATTCGAGTAGTAGCTCTCCCGGCTTTATGAAAGGGCTTGGGTCCAGGTTCAAGTTGAGATAAATTCGGAAACTCAGATACAATTTCAAATTATCATAAAAGACAGAAAGCAGGGAGTAGGGTGCAGATATGGAAAAGTCGAATGGTCCCCTGAACATTTTAAACGACCCCTCCCTGGAAACTTACTCTTTTTTTTCAAGAAACAGACCCTGGCACGGCTCCCTTACCGTCCGGAAGCAGACCGCATCCCTGCTTGAAGGTGAACTCAGAAGCACAATTGCCAGGCCCAGGACTATTCCCCGTTCCCTGAGGGAAAAGATTGCTGAAGTGATCACTCAGGAAATCCTTTTCGGGCAGCCTTATGAAATAAAGGACCCTGGGAAATTCATCGGGCATTTCGGGGCCTTTTACCCAGTTTTCCTGACCCTTAAAAACTCAAAACCCTGGCCGAAACTCCGAAAAATCGCGAAAAAAAGTCCCGGAGCCGGGGTTGCCTGCCTGAAGCTGCTCCTCCCCCTGGTATACGATGTGATGGAACGCTTTTCGGCAGCATCTGATTCTTCTACCCGGGAAATCGGGGCTGAAATGGAAGCTGTCCTCCGGGAATTCGAAAAAGTCCTGAAAGAAACCTTCCTCAAATGGGGAAACCGCTCTCAGGAAGAACTCGCGGACAGGGCTGGCCAGCCCCGGAACCCGAACCTGGGACTAAACAACTTGCAGCCAGCTCTTTGCGAAGCTGTCCAAAACTTCATGCAGATGGACGGCTACCAGGCTTTCCTGGACGGGATGCTGGAAGGGCTCTACCGCAGGATGGAAGAATTCATTTCGGAGATGGAGGAAAACCTGGACCTTTTCGACCTCATGGCGCTCCTCTTTCCGGGCAGGAACTGGAGCTATTCCGTAAAGGAGCTTAAAAAAGAGCCTTTTTATGTTCACCTGAAAATGGTCAGGCGCTTTTCAAGCTTTTTCGAAGAAAACCCTGACCTCAGACGAATCGTGGACTTCATTGGCAGGCGGGAGTTTGACCCCCCGGCAGACCGCATACGCTACTCTCCCTTCGGGAAAGACAGGATCCAGACTGTTCGCTTCTCAAACTCCCTGAACAACCTCCTCCCCATGGAAGCCGCAAAGATCCTGAACCCGACCCTGAAACGGAAGTTCTACGCTGACATGCTGGAAGGAAGGCTCCTCAGCTACCAGCTGCTTGGCAAGCACTTCACTGGTCCTCCCCGCTTGAAACCGAAAGGTCCCCTGATCGCCCTGGTGGATACCTCGGGTTCCATGCACGGGGCTCCCCAGACCCTTGCCAAGTCAGCGGTCCTTGCCATAGCAAAAAGGATGCTAGCCCAGAAACGGGACATGAAAGTCATCCTCTTCGCCTCCACAACCCAGCACCTGGAAATCGAGCTCAGCAGCAGGAAGCGAATGTCGGAAAAGTTCCTGAACTTCCTCCTCTACACCTTCGGGGGCGGGACGGACTTTAACACGGCGCTTGCTTCCGGGCTAAAGAGCCTTAAAGAAAAAGACTTTCGGGGCGCGGACCTGCTCTTTATCACGGACGGGAAGTCCGAGGTCTCCGACGAGCTGGTGCTTGCCCGCTGGGAAGAGGCAAAAAAAAAGTACAACGCAAAGATCTATTCACTGATCGTGGGAGCTTCGGGGGCAGGGGGGCTTGAGGAGATTTCTGATTACACCTACCTGGTGGAGATGAACGTGGGAAGGGAAGAAGAAGGCGGGGTTGTGAGACTGGTTGAGGTGAAAACTAAGGATGATAAAGCCTAAGGACGATGAAGCCGAAATAAGATAAAATTAAATGAGATGAATGTTGTTCTTGATTGCTTTTGTTGTCCATATATTGTGCTTTGCCCTTTTGTTTTCTTCGGCATTAATTATTTTTTCACACCCTGCATATTCAAGACAAACCTTTCGATAATAACAAATATTTTAGATCCAATATTCTTTTAGGAGATTTCATGAAAGTAAAGTGTATAATACTGTTTATACTCACAATTTTTTGTATTGTGTCAATGTCGGGCTGCTCAGGCCTTGATGAGGAGGCGGGAGAGAAAGAAACTGCAGTAACCGAAGCTGCCGAAGCTGCCGAAGAAGTCGAAGTTGCTGCAGAAGCCGAAGAAACGGCTGTGTACAGGCCTGAAACTACGATCCTGAATCCTGAGCCAGGACTTCCCGAACGGCCAGAGAGTGAACTCTCGGAGTACGAAAAATACCCTTCCAGTGAAGCCCCGGTTTATGAAGGGGTCGAATTCGACAAAAACTCCCTCCGCTTTTCCGAGATCTTCAGCGATTTCGATACCGTGACCGCAAATCCCGAAGCTTTCCGAAAAGCTGCTGAAGACGGGACTATAGAGATCTACCTGAGAGGAAGGGTATTTGAACTTGAATTTGATGTGGCTGAAACCTTCACCCCGAAAATCATCATGGAAAATGAAAGCGGCATTTATACCGAAGAAACAGCTCCCATCAGCAACTACAGGGGAAAGGTTGCAGGCATCGAGGACAGCCGGGTTGCCATAACTGTCGGGGAAAATGTGGTTATCGGAAGCATTCGTATCGGGTACGAAGAAAGCTACTGTATTGAACAGACCAACCGGACCCAGGAAGGCAAAGTCATCCATGTGGTTTACAGCTCAGCGGACCGCAAGCCCAGGGAATTTACGGAATATCCCGAACTCTGAACTTTGTACTTAAAATCAAATTGCGTGCGACCACCCCACCCAAAAGAGAGGTAGGCTTCGGGCCGCACACCCGGTTTCCCGGGAATTCGGAAAGCTTTGGGTTGCCGTTGCCCGGATTTCCTTAATCAACGGGATTGAAACTCTGCTTTCGGTTTCCCCTGCGATTCCATAACATAATTCCATAACACGGTTCTTGAGGTAGTTCTTGAGATGGTCAAATTGGTTTAATGTACGGTCCCAGGATCATATCCTTATAAGAGCCCCCTGCCGGGACCTTCGGATACAGGACCTCTTCCCTGTCCGTACAAGCTTCCAGGAAGCAGGGTCCGTCTGCATTCATAAATGCTTCAATTTTCCCTTTCAAATCATTTCTGCTGCTTACTCTCTCTGCGTAATTGAAGCCAAACGACCTTGCAATCTCTGCAAAATTCACATCTTTTGGCCTTTGTGTTCCTATGCGTGTTCCTTCATAAGCCGTATCCTGCAGGTTCTGGACCATGCCATCACTTCTGTTGTTCAGCATGACTATCTTGATTGGAAGGTCCAGCGAAGCGATGGTATGCAGTTCTCCCAGATTCATCCTCAGGCTGCCGTCCCCATCGATTGCTATGACTCCTGAATGCGGGTTCGCATAATGGACACCGATTGCCGTGGGCATGGAAAAGCCCATTGTGCCAAAGGAGCCGGAAGTCATGAAGGATTTCGGGCATTGCATTGGGAGGTACTGGGCTGAGAGCATCTGGTGGTTGCCTACACCCGTGGTGATCTTTGTGCTTCCGTCAACGTATTCTGAAAGCATTGAAATGACCTCGGCAGATTGTATGTATTCGGATGTCCTGTTATAGTCCAGAGGCCAGGATCTTTTCAGGTCTCTTGCACGCATCTGCCACTCCTGAATATCCAGACGGATGTTGTGCTTCCTGGCATAGTTCAGCAGGTCGCGGAGCGCTGTGGCAGCATCCCCGATGAACGTGAATTTCGGACTGCGCTCGATTTTTATCTGATGCATTTTCTCGGGATTGATATCAATGTAAGCTATGTCAGTGCCTATTGCAAACCCGACCTTTTCCGCAACCCGGTCATCCCATCTTACCCCGATAGCGAAGAAGAAGTCGTTCTCCTGTATGAGCATGTTCGCATATGGTGTGCCGAACATTCCCAGCATCCCCAGGTTCAGGCCATTCCTTTCGTCAACGACACCCTTTGCCATGAGTGTGTTGACAGAAGGTATCCCGAAAAGCTCATTGAATTCCCTGACAGCCTGGCTTCCAGGCTCCGAGTTCAGGCCGCCTCCAAGATAGAGCAGGGGCTTTCTGGATTTGAGCAGCAGCTCAAAAAAGGCTTTGCATTGTTCCTCACACAGGTGCCTGTCATCGTGATAACTTCCCTCGAACCTTGTGACGGCCGTACCATTATACTCATGGTTTTTCATCTGTTTGTCAAGAGGGAAATCTATGACTACAGGCCCGGGTTTCCCCGACTTTGCAAAGTAATAGGCATCCTTGACTATGGTCTCTATGTCATCACCATTGGAAAGCTGTATGACCTTCTTTGCTGCATCCCTGAAGATGCCTTTGACGTTGATATGCTGGAAGGAATCGGTGCCTATCTTATGTTCAGGGACCTGCCCTGCAAATACAAGCAGGGGAATGCTGTCCCCATAGGCATCGGCAACGCTGGTGAGCGTATTGGTTATGGCAGGCCCGGATGTGACTATGGCCACACCTACCCTGTTGCTTGACCGTGAATAACCTGCCGCGCTGAATGCTGCCGATTGCTCGTTGGAATTGACTATAATCTCAATATCACTGTGCCTGAGGGCATGGAATACCGGAAGTATTGCTGCTCCAGTATAGCCAAAGATGTGTTTGACACCCAGGTCCTCCAGACTCTTAATAAGGACTTCTGCTCCACTCATTTCTTTCATCTTAAAACTCCCGGAAAGAAACAAACTGGCACAGGACGCACTATTCAGTATATTAACCAAAAACAGCACACTTGAGCCAGAATAGTTTCTTTTTCTTGCTCAAGCGAATAGTACTACCACTAATACAACTACTACAGATACGGGTAAATTGGATTCCGTGTAGTTTGTGGTAGAGCTTAACATTAGAAGGATGGAGGGAGAATGTTATATTTAAGGGTTGCTATGGTTTTTCCCGAATCTTCGGCATCGGACAGTGGAGACCAGTCATTGAAAACCACTTGTAGAAAAACTAATTATAAACATCCATAAAAGCTGAATGTGTCATAGCTGGCTCCTCAAAACAGCCATTTCCTCAGGGAAATACAGTCATTCACCTGAAAGGATTAGGGAAGTACACAAACATAGCGATTATGGCCAGCAAAACAAGAACAATAGCCAGACCTGCACTTATCAATTTCTTCGCGTCCATTTTATCGCTCCATTGTTATTTTAAGCATGATCATCTATAAAAAACGTTTCATTTTCTCTGAGCTTGTTTTACATGTAATGTTTTAAATAAAAACGAAGAGTTATCAGTTTTGTACCGATTTATAGGAATTTTTCAGCAAACTATCTCACAAACTGTCTCTTCAAGGTGAAAAGCATGGGAAGCCAGAAACTGATCCAGGACCAGCAGCAAATCGAAGCCATCCTCAAAGAAGCAAAGTTCATCCGCCTCGCCTTCTCGGACCCCGAAACCAATGATCCCTATATAGTCCCCCTGTCCTTTGGCTATAAGGACAACGCAATCTACCTCCACGGCTCCCCCAAAGGCAAGAAAATCGACATCATCCGGAAGAATTCCAAAGTCTGTTTCGAAGCCGACATCGAAACAGAAGTAATGCCTTCCGACGACCCCTGCAAGTACAATGTCCGCTACAGAAGCGTAATCGGGAAGGGAAAGGCACAGATTGTGGAAGATCCCGGGGAGAAAATTGAAGGGCTTACCGTGCTTTCGGAGCATTACGGGAAGAAAAGGCCCTTTGAGTTTGATGAGAAGAAAGTGAAGAAGGTAGCCGTGATTAAGATTAAGATTGAGAAGATGACGGGGAAGGAGTACGGGTTTTAATTTGCTTATCCGTGTTTTATCCTGTAAATCATTATTTGTCCCTTAAATTTCAAAAACAGCAACATGGGATTTACTGTAAATTACTGTAAAGCCAAATATTTTACAGTAAACTGATTGTTTCGAGTTACTGTTAAATATTTCGAGTTTTTGAACTTTACAGTAAGCCTTTAGGCATCGAATTTACTGTTAATTGCCGTGATCAAGATTTAACAGTAAACAACCAGAATGAGTTTTACTGTAATATATTTGAAAAGAGGCGTTCTAGCAGATGCTTGCTAGTTATCCAAGGCAGCATCCCCGGACCGAAGGTCCGGCCTGAGCAAAAAGAATTGAAAATCGAAAAGCAAATCAGCAAACATCCCAGGTTAAACCTAACAACTGATTGTAAAGCCGCCTAAACCTTCATTTTCTTCAAAGAGGATTTTAAACACACTTTTAGCGTCATTGTTTTTTCGTTTTAATCCTGTTTTTTCGGACTTTTCAAATTATCTTTCTACAATTTTACCTGCTCAGGCCGGGCTTCGCCCGGAAACCGCCCCCTGTTAAAGTGCATGATCAAGCTTAAAATTTCCCCTGAATTAGATTTCATGGCAAAAGTAAAACATACCGAACCGTAATAGCTAAGAAAAAGTGTAAATTCTCGAAAATTCGATGAGAATTTTAAATCCATCAAAAACGGTAACAAGGAATCTACCGTAAAGTACTGTAAAGCCAAATATTTTACAGTAAATGTGGATATGGGATTTACCGTTAAATATTTACCTTTACGGCACTTAACAGTAAGTATGAACATTGAAAAGCTCCTCGCCTTAATTCAGGAAGGGGAGTCTGAAAGGGTAGAGTTCAAGCAGAAAGCTACAGGCGCACTTAATAAAGAGCTTACAGCTTTTGCAAATGCTAATGGCGGGTATCTCCTCATAGGAGTTGATGATTACGGGAAAATTGTGGGCACGGACGTGAAAAAAGCCCAGGAAGCCGTATCTGCAGCTGTGCAGAACGTAATTCCTCCCCTGAAGCTGAAGACACAGAAATTTTCAATCGATGCCAAAGACATCCTTGCGGTTGAAATTAAAAAAGGGGATGCCCTTTCCTCCGTGGGAGGTGTTGTATACATCAGGATTGGGTGCAGTTCAAGGCCTCTCTCCATACAGGAAATCCTGATGCTTTCCAGTGAACTTGGAACCCTTAACTGGGACGAAGCCCCGTTAATTCCTTTCAAGACCGCAAAAGCCGAATTTCTGGACTGGTTTTTTGAAGAAATCAGGGAGAGAAGGGGTAAGAGTATAGCTGACGAGAACAGGAACCGGTACCTGCGAAGTGCAGGAGCTGTAAAAGAAAGCATGCTGACAAATGCGGGAACACTCTTTTTTACGGATGTCCAGGAGTTTATCCCTCATTCAAGGATCAGAATCATAGGCATGGAAAAAGACCAGCCTGCATGGAGCAAGGAATATGAGGGGCCTGTATGGAAATGCATTGAATCCGCTTACGGGGACCTGCTGCGGGAGATTAAAAAAATAGAGTTCATCAAAGGGACAAAAAGAGTCAAAATGGAAGAGTACCCCCCGAGGGCTCTTAGGGAAGCAATCATAAACGCTGTCTCCCACAGGAATTACGTAATCAATGCCGATGTCCGAATTTTCCTCTACCCCGACCGTATAGAGATCAAAAACCCCGGAGGCCTGCTGCCCGGTGTGGACCTCGATGACCCGGATCATGTTCCCAGGAACCCGGCAATCTGCAATCTCCTCTACGATACCGGTTTTATAGAAAGGTACGGCTACGGAATCCAGCTCATAAAAAAGGAAACCGAAGAACACCCCCTCTGTACCGTGAGCTTCAGGACCGACCCGAACCGCTTCGTCGTGACCTTCAAAAAAGACCTCTCGATGGCTCTTGATGATTATGATAAGAAGATCCTGCAATCCGCCGTATCCCCCATGAGAAGCGGTGAAATTGCCGAGCTTGTGGGTATGTCCAAACCTACGGTTCTCCAGCATCTTAAAAAGCTAGAAGAGCTGGAGCTGATTAAAAAAATAGGATCCGGAGCCAGTACAAGATATGAGATCGTAAAGTAATTTGCACTTTGAATTTCGACCATTAGAGTGTTGAAACTATTAAAAACAGAAATAAGAAATCTACCGTAAAGTACCGTAAAGCCAAATATTTTACAGTAAACTGCTTTTTTCGATCTACTGTAAGATATTTCAAGCTTTTAAGCTTAACAGTAAATCTCATGATTTCTATTTGTTGTAAAAAGCTACAATAATCCAAATTTACTGTAAGATGTATAAAGAAGGTATGTTCCTTTAGGTGCTCGCAGTTTATCCGGGGCAGCATCCCTGGACAGAGGGTCCGGCTTGAGTAATAAAAAGTTGAAAATTGAAACTGCTTAAGCGCACGAGCTTCCCCAAATCCATGTGATTCAGATTTCATCCCAGATGTAAAAGAAACCCAGCAGGGGTAACCTTGCAGGTGTAAATGCGTCCCGTAATAAATGGGAAGCGTAGCCTGCCGCTGCAAAGAAGAGCCCGAAAGCAACTTCATTCCCGGGGTTAGCGGTCAGGACTTCTGCGTAGATATAGATAAAGAATAACAGCACCAGTACAAGGAATAGAATCGAATGGAAAAATTTCCTGTGATATCCGCCCCTTGGTGGTTCCAGCAGGTCAGGCAGCCTGGACCCTATTGCTGCGGATGCAATAGCTAGCAGTATAAATTCAAAGCCGTAGATAAGGCCTCTTGAATTTAAGAACAGGAGGAGAAAGATAGAAACCATTACCCCGATGTACAAATGTTCTTTTCGGCCTGCCATAGTGCATACCACCTTTTCTCATACCATCGGTGTATCGAATAGATAATTGTATACTAAATTTTGTTCAGGCAAATTGTTACATTCAGGAGATATTTATAAAGGATTTTTTATAAGGTAGTCCCTGGTCAGTAATTTTTATCGACTAATTTTTATCAGAGGGCCTGAATCAGGAATTTTTCCAGAGACCCCGTATCAGTATTTTTATCAGGGACCCGGTATCAGGGAATCCTGTAAACCAGGACATAAGCAAAGAAGCTTAAAAACAGCCTTATCGAAGAAAAGGCAATCGAAACCATTGAAAAGGCCAGCAAATAGATATTGAGGGCAAGAATATCCAGGAAAAAGCCGGATAAGTCTGCCTTGAGAAGCAGGGCGATTATGTTTACCAGGAAAATAAAAGAAAATATCGTAACAAAGCCTCTTGAAGCTCCTTTCAGGTCCTCTTTGCTAAGGGCGATGTGAGAGGAAATCCCGATTGCCAGGGCAAAATAGATCCAGAAATTGAGGTTACTCACGTTTTCAGCCGAGAAGATGCTCCCGAAGAGTTCGGCGGTAAGCATGAAGATCTGCACCAGGATCTCGGAGTCCAGCCGGGTGGGTTCAAGGGCCAGAAAGTTCGAAAAGCTGGAAAAAGAACCGGGCAGGAGCAAATACATCCCCAGGATCAGGGCCGCTGTGCCGCTGAAGATGGGCCCCATCCCGATGAAGAAATTGCCGATGTTCTGATAGAGGCTCTTCGGGTCCCAGCCGTGCTGGACGTATCCCAGGACTCCGTCTTTCCTTCTCAGGGCAAGCAGCTTGAACTCCTTTACATTGTGCCTGAAGAGGTAGCACATCAACAGGTGACCTGATTCGTGCACAGGAGTGCCTATCCAGGCAGTCAACATGATGCCTTTCCAGCCAAACACCCTCTGGATGTAGAAATTGGCTCTGTTTCCGATAATGCCGAGAATCAGGCCTATCAGGATGAGGAGACCTGTCACGCAGAAGGTTTCGAACAGGCTCAGCTTTAAAATCGTGAGGAATGTGTTTTCCAATTTTCAACCCCTGGCTGCCGGATAATTGCTAAAAGCCTGCAAGCCTTTTCCATAGTTAAAAGGGTAGATAAGTGCTATTAAAGATTTTCTCAAACAGTAGATTTATCCAGGCATATATTCAAGCATATATTCAAGCATATATTCAAGCATCGTTTTTAATGTGACACGTCCTTTAACTTATAACAAAAATTACTTTTACGATTATAACAAATTGTAATGCGGAGGGTTTTGAGCCTGTGGACCTGGAAATCAAACGTGGGTATGAAGTACTTCCCGACAACACGGTGAGGTTTGGCATCCGTGTGAGCAACTCCGGGAATTCCGCCATTTCGGATGTAGAGGTCATCCTGGATTACAATGATTCGCTTTTCGAGCTTGAAGGCAATATTGTGGAAAAGCTCGGGACGCTTCCCCCCTCAGTCCCACGGACCGCAAAATTCCTGCTAAAACCTCGCGGCTGCGTCCACAGGGAAGAGATCGGGGCGACAGTCCGCTACAAAGACCACAGCTGGGAAAAGCATACCCTTGACATGCGCCCAAAGGAAATCCACTGCGTCTGTCCTTTCCTGAAAGAAAAAGCAATTACAAGGTCCGAATTCCTGAGGCTTTACGATACCGGATACTCGGCTGAACACGGCCTTAATTTCGAAAACATCTCTCCTGAAAAGCTCGTAGAGTTTCTCTCCCACACCTGCAAAAACCGGCTGTACAAAGTTGACGAATTTTCCATCGAAAACGGGAAAGTCCTTTATCTCGCAGGCGAATCTCCCGGAGAAAAAGCATATTACCTGCTCACAGCCGTTGTTCAGGAAGAGGAAGGAATTGTCAGGGTCCTCCTGCATGCAAACTCGGACAAAGCCTTCGGGATCAACGGATTTTTGAACGAAATTCTTGAAAACCTCCGGCACCTTGTGCAAAACGCCGGTGCTGCCAGGGAAATCGGGATTATCAAAAAGGAGCAGGTCATCAACATCATTGACTCGGTAGTGCAGCATACTAATTTTGCAGGAGGAACTGACGCCCCATCGCTTGCTGTTCGGGGGAGTGTGGTGCAGCGGAGCAAAATAGGCTTCCTTGAAGAAGAAGAAGAAAAGGCTAAGAAAACAGAACAAACAATAGCAGAAAAAACCGTACCCGAACAAACCACACCCGAACAAACCACACCTGAAAAAACCACACCTGAAAAAGCCGTTAGACATCCGCCTGAAAAGAAAGCTCCTGCAAAAGAGCCCCTCTCCCGGTCTCCGGAGAAAAAACCCGATAACCCGCCCAAAAAAACGATTCCTGTCCTCGGCCTGATGCTCATCGGCATCCTTCTTGCGGGAGCTTCTGCCGTATTTCTGGACTGGGGTGGAGGTCCCGGAAATCCCGAAACTTACACAAACTCCATCGGCATGGAATTTGTACTGGTCCCAGAAGGAGAGTTCATGATGGGCTCATCTTCAGGCGAAAACGGAGCGGATACGGATGAACGCCCCTTGCATAAAGTTACGATCGGAGAGCCTTTCTACCTGGGCAAATACGAAGTTACCCAGGAACAATGGCAAAAAGTAATGGGAAACAACCCTTCATACTTCAAAGGGGACAGACTCCCGGTTGAAGGGGTTTCCTGGGAAGAAGCCCGGGAATTCATACAAAAGCTCAACGGGATGGAAAAAACCGACAAATACCGCCTCCCCTCGGAAGCCGAATGGGAATATGCCTGCAGGGCAGGGAGCAGCGACAAGTACTCTTTCAATTACGATGTTTCAAGCCTCGAAGAATATGCCTGGTACGATACCAATTCGGGAGATAAAACCCACCCCGTAGGCCAGAAGAACCCCAACCCCTGGGGCCTTTACGACATGCACGGAAACGTCTGGGAATGGGTGCAGGACGGCTGGCACGATTCCTATTACGGGGCTCCTTCCGACGGCAGCGCCCGGGAAAGTTCGAGCAATTCCCTTAAGGTCAGGCGGGGCGGGAGCTGGGAAGGCAGCGCCGGGTACTGCAGGGCAGCCAACAGGGGGAACAGCGGCTCAGGGTACAGGAGTTCAGGGCTTGGGTTCCGGGTTCTGAGGGAATTATGATTTTTTTGAAGGAAATGTAATCAGTTTTCAATTTACTTTTTTTACCTGGTTCCGGAAACCTCTTTATCTCCATGAGAGATCGGTTTTGTAGAAAAGCGATCTAAATCAACCCAGACAGGGTAGCCTTAATTCTACCATTCAACATTTCTGGAAACCTTTTTTTCTATCTGCTTTTCAGGTACCGGCATTCTCACCGGTCAGCTTGCTGACCGGCTTTTCCATAAAGTATATTTAAGAGACTAAAAATTGTATGTAAGTTGCCATAAAATATCTTCAGATGATTTAAAAATCAGAATATTGACATGAGGAGTAGAATAAAAATAAAAGCTCGTATAAATGGTAATGGCAGCCAATGATTGTAGCTAATGATTGTAGCTAATAATGGCAGTTTATTTTGCAAGTACTTTGTCAAGAAGGTGTGTTGTGTACTTTCATTTTTGTGTTTTTTTCATAATTCTAGGAAAGGCCGCTTGCTTACGCAAGCGGTGAGGGCCCTGGAAATCGATACCGGGACAGAAACAAGCAAAATTGGAATTACCATTAAGCCCTGATCCCTGTCACAAAACAGGGCCTTTTCTCTTTTTCCGGAAGCGGATCCTTGTGTGTTATCGGAAACCATGAGCAGATACTTAAGCCGAAAAGGCTAATGTAATACTAACTGACTGCAATACCAGGGGGTGGGACAAGTGGTTTCAGATAGTGAAGAGAAAAAACCTTCAATAAAAGTCATAAAAGACGGCCCGTATCTCGTCAAAAACTTAAAGAAATTCAGGAACTCAAAAGGCGAACACATTGAAACAAAGCCGTCAATGGTCCTTTGCAGATGCGGAAAGTCAGAAAACAAACCCTTTTGCGATGGAGCCCATTCAAAGATCGGATTTTCGGGGAAAAAAGAAGAAGACCGTATACCTGATAAAGTGAAAGATTACAAAGGCGAGAAGATTACCATCCATTATAACAGG
The DNA here is from genome assembly GCF_052056915.1 of Methanosarcina sediminis. Lineage (GTDB taxonomy): Archaea > Halobacteriota > Methanosarcinia > Methanosarcinales > Methanosarcinaceae > MTP4. The sequence goes on from NZ_CP195119.1 coordinate 159,042, forward strand.
GGAGTCTGTGCCCATGCCGAATCCTGCGTTAAAGACGAATCTTCCGTTTTCAGGGTAGACAGAAAGCCCTGGATCGACCCGGATGCTGCGGACCCTGAGGAAATTGAAGAGATTGTCCGGAACTGCCCGTCGGGAGCCCTGAGCTGTTCCAGGGACGGGGTGCCGTATGAAGACGAAACTCGCCCTCCTGAAATTACTATTTGCAAGGACAGTTTCTACAGAGTTGTCGGAAATATCGAACTGGAAGACCCTGACGGTTCGGTCCCGCAATCAAAAGAGCATTACACACTCTGCCGCTGCGGAGCTTCAAAGAACAAGCCGTTTTGCGACGGGTCGCACTGGCAGATTAAATTCAAGGATGAGAAGAACTGAGCATGCAGAGATCGGGGATACTTTTGCTTATTCCTATTTTTAATTATTGAGGATATGGTTATTACCTAATTCCGTTTCCATGATTTACACTCACTCCTGCCAAGTTGGAAGGTAAGAAGATTATAGCTATTCATTTCCATCTCCCCATTTATTCACACCTTCATATTCAATTCCAGTATCATAGTCCATCACAATTGCTACACTATGTTTGGCTCGTGTCAGTGCTACATAAAATTTTGCCTTAGCACCATCGGATAATCCATGAGAGTTATTAGCTATCCAATTAATCATATCGTCAGTGGGATATATCAAAACTCTACCAAAAGTATGCCCTTTTGATTCACCGAAATTCATTACAGGTACATCTGCTAACACATTTTTACGCGAGTCCCATCTCAACTGCATTACGTCGTATTTTTGGGTATACTCAACGATATCATCAGGTTTGAGAAGGAATACTCCTTCATGATCTGTTTCTTGTTGCCTGCAACAAGTACAAGGGAATGTATTTGAATATTCAGGATACAACCGTGAAGAGTACTCACAAATTGCGAGGTTGTTTCTATGTGAAACATTTAATGTAGTTTCATCGACTGTACATCGAGTCCCACGACAATCATTACTTTCTACAAAAGCCTTTATTCGACCATTCTTGTACTTGGCAAATTTACGCTCAATATGTGTTAGATATGTTACTTGACGCGGGTCTCCAACAAGCAAAATAGATGCCGATGATTTAAAAAGTAACTTTATCAGCTCAAGATCATACCCGGCAAGGTCTTGAACTTCGTCAATAGAAATAAAATCATATATTCGAGCAATTCTATCTACAACTGCATTGCTTGACTTGTGATTACATCTCACGACAAATTTGGAAATTTTATCAGAATATATTTTATTTTCTTTGTTGAAGTAATGTTTATGAAAATGCTCCCCTTCACTCCAATAAACGGGCCCATGTCCTCCAGTATAACGAATAGCAGATTGCTTGTTTACCAGCAACATTCCTCTAATATTTAGGTCAAATAAAGATTCGTCGAGACTTCCCTGATACGGTTTCACTCCATGCTGAAGTAAAAACGAGAACCATGTTTGGACCGTGATATTCTTAGGAATACAATTAGCATGATGCCGAATATTTGCCTTTATAGCTACTTCATTCGATTGTGTGTATGTAAGAATAAGAACATTACTATCCGAACGACTCAATGCCTCATTGACTAAATGGGTAGTTTTTCCAGAACCTGCAGCGGCAATAATCAGTTTGTTTTCACTCATTACACCACTTCACGGCATCCTCTATGTATTTGGGATAATTTAGCTTAGTATCACTCTCAAAGACGCAGAGTGCCCATTTGGTCTTGTTATTGATCATGTATTTGCTGATTTTTTCTTCAGTATTATAACTACTACTATTGATTTTAATTGTTGCGCATAACGCAGATAAATCATTACTGTTGGCTTCGACAAATTGTGGTTCCAGTGTTCTTAATTCATTTCGATCATCTGCAAAAATTGAAATGCACTCTATATCCTCAAAGTCGATGTATTTTTCAATAATACAAGTATCGTAATCGCTGTCGTTGTCCGTTATAACCGCCACGGGTTGATTTATTCTTTTCGCAATCTCCAAAAAACGCTTGAAAGTCAAGCCGACTGAAATTACATCAATTCCATCTTCAATAGGCAATTTGCCCTCATTGGCGTCCATGTATGCTTTTTGGAAAATGAGTTCATCTGAATCCCCCTCGACCAAAACAGCTTTACGACAGAGCAAGAGACGTAATGTTTGATAGCCCGGAAGTTTCTTAAAGAATTTAAGGGTGTCACCAGGCAGTTCTGTAAGCTTTGAAGATTGCCGTTCATTAAGTAATATGAGATTTTCTATACCGAGTTTATTTGCCACAAAGCTACTATGAGTTGAAATAATAACCTGTTTTTCTTCGCATTCATCCTCAATGCTTCTAAGCAATTGATTTAATTTTGTGTGCGATAAATGGCTCTCGGGTTCTTCTAACAAAATCAAATTAGCTTCTTGGCTTTTTTTATGCCCTAAAGCGAGGTTGGTTTTAATAATGCACTGCTCACCTTTGCCAATGTGATGAAATGGAATTTCATCAAGATAGGTCATAAGAGTCGTCTCCCATGAATTATGCGTAGCTAAATCAACAGAAATCGAAAGGTCTTTATCAGTTATTTTTGACTTAGTTGTGATTTTTTCATTAATCGCTTTGACAGAATCTGCTTCCCCAAACATTTCTTTCATTTTGCGATATTCTTGTGATATAGCAGCTTTATCTGAATCTTCCAAATCGGCATGGATTATTCGTGAAATATACACATCCGAACCATTTTGATATCGTGAAGACGAAGAATCTATCAAAACAGATTTCATTGGAATACTGCGAGCTGTAACCGATTCCCTTGCAAAAGATTGCCATGATATCCGGTAATATTCGATTGGAATTGATTTTATTTCACCTACTTCTATCAATTCTTCGTATTCATTTTGGTATTCAGGATCAAATTCGATCTTCATGGAAACACCGCATGCGTTTGTTCTTTCACTATTTCCATTGCCTTCAAATCGTGGCAAGTCAGGCCGTTCAAAAAAAATTTCAATACAAATCGATGGAGGAGCCTGTGCATCTAAATTATCATCAGAAATACTTTTGAGATATTCGGATACAGCTTGATGATTAAAAAGGTATTGACTTAATTCATTTTTAAGATACCTTCCATTCAAAATTCCAGTTAGAGCTAAATTAATTGCTTCAAGGATAGTAGATTTGCCTGACTCATTATTGCCAACGAGAATGTTTACACAAGGATTTAGCTCCAAAGGAAATTTTCCATAGTAGCATTTGTAATTCTCGATATTGATTTTTTCTATTTTCATAATTTATCATCTCAATCTCGACCATATTCAACCAGCTCCCATGTTTTGGGGTGTACACAAACCTCTTTCCAGGGTTTGATTTTGTTTTTTAAAAGTACGTGTACTGTTTCATGAGAAATATAATCGATATAGCCAAGCTCTACAACTTTATCAGCTAATAATCTCAATTACATCTTACAAAAACACATATGGTTTTACTGCAACTAAGGGCGACTAAATGGCATTCACATTCATCTTCGGTAAGTGTCAAAATGTATCCACTTATAAGTAGTCCTCTTAGATTATTTATAGATGTTATACAATATAATTTTTACAATCTTTTACTGTTGACGCGACAGTAGTAAAGAAAGCGGAATAAACTTCAGTGATAGGGTCAAGTCAAAAGAAAACATCAATGGTTACCAGATAGACATATATTTCAGGCTTCTTCGACAAAGCGGGACCAGCCCACTCAGGATCAAACTTGACATCACAAAATACGGAGCAGAAAGCCTTCTCTTACCTTCCGTGAAAAGAAAACTCTTACATTTGTATTCAGACGAGTGCTCCGAGACTTTGTTGGTGTATTCAATGAACGAAATTGTAGCTGAGAAATTCCGCTCCCTCTTCCAGCGTACCCGCCCAAGAGACCTTTATGATAGCTGGTATATCCCACAAAAGTTCGACATAAATGATGCAGTAGAAATTTTTCCCAAAAAGTGTAGGACAAAGGATGTTAGGCTGAACATAGAATCCTTGATTGAACGAAAGGAAAACTTCGCTGGGGCCTGGAAAAGTTCACTTGGACATCAACTTAAAGATCTACCTGATTTCGAACAGGTTTTTGGTGAAGTTGTCGAATTCTTAAAAACTTATGTAAATTCCTCAAATGATGCAGGTTAAGCTTTTAGAGTGGGTCGTTCATTTTACAACAAAATGCATGAAAATTAACAAAAATGGGAATTTATACGTATTCAAATGAATAATTCCAATTTACCTTCTGCTCAGACTCTATCACTTTTTTACTTAATACCCTCTTTTCTTCACACCCCTCCAGTACCCTGCCCCCATCAGCAACAGCGGATAAACCACCCACCAGCTGAACCCCGAGACCAGAAATGAAAGTGAAACGAACGAGAGCCCCGTAAAAACCCACCGCTTCCATCCGGTTTCAAGCTTCCAGTACGAGAGTACCACAAAAGCGTAGAGGAAGACAAAGTTCTGGTCCACGATGAGCACCATGGCCGAAATCGGGACTTTGAAGACGTAGGTCGCAGCGATGAGGAGAAGAGAAACTGCATAAAGCGCAAGCAGAGCCGGGACAGGGATCGATCTTCCCGAGAGCTTGCCCAGGGATGCGGGAAAAATCCCCTCGTTTGCTGCAGAGTAAAGTAGACGGCTGGCTGTGAAGTTCCAGGAGCTTGCGTTTGCTACCAGGACGATTACGATCAGCAGGAGCAGCAGGTTTCCGCCCGGGGTTAGCTCGACCAGGCCTGCAAGGCCGGAAGCCCCTTTCAGGGAAACGCCGCTTATTTCGGCCCCGGCTGTCGTAAAGGCTAGCAGGAGGTAGATGAAAACCACCACGGCAAAACTCAGCCAGTAGACCCTTGGGACATTTTTTTCCGGAGACTCAAGTTCACCCAGGGAGAAGGAAAAACTTCCCCAGCCCAGGAAAGCCCAGAAGAGGAGGGCTGCAATTGTCCAGAGGTTTTCGAATTCCACGCTTCCTTCTCCGGAAAGAGCCTCGGGGAGGAGGGAAAGGCCCGTGACAAAAAAGTCCAGGTTAAAAACGGAAATTACAAAGAGCAGAAGGACCAGGACCGCCAGGGCTGCGTAATTGACGAGCGAAACCGCCCGGACGCCTGCAAGGTTGAAAAGGGTCATTGCAGTTACGATTAGCACGGCGAGAAACGGGACGTAATCAAAGGGCAGGGAAAAGAGGCGCTGCACATACTCAGCCCCGATGAGGGTGAGTGCGGGGATTCCGGGAACCGAGCCAAAGACCAGGTAGGCAACGGCATAGCCTCCCCAGGGGCCGACTGCTGCCTCGGCGTAGCGGGCAAGGCCTGCACTTGTCGGGAATTTCAGGCCGAGGGTCGCAAAGATCCGGATCAAAGGAAAGACTATTAGGGAAATCAAAATCCAGCCCAGGACAGCCTCGTAGGGGTTTCCGATCTCAAGGACAAGGCCCGGAAGGCCCAGGAGGCCGGAGCCTATGATCATGGAAACTGCAAGGGCGGCTCCTCTCCAGAGTGTTATTTCTTTTCCAAGCCCGGGACCGGACGTTTTCTGGCCTCCTCCATGTGTCCTCGAGGTTACTTTTACCGATTTGCATAATGAGTTTGTTTTCAGGCCTTAAAGTTCTGGTGTTTGGGCTTTGTAGAAACTCTGACTTTGTAGAAAACCTACCTTAATCAACAATTATAGACTACTGAATTGATTCCAAATATATTCAATAAACCACGGATGAACACAGATAAACACAGATGATGTAGATGACTTTAATCCGTTTTTCTCAGCATCTATTTGTGATTTTTCATTAAGTGCTTATTAAACATCTTATTTATTTCAGGTTAAAACCATAATTGGGAATCGAAACGATAGTTATCTGGTTTAGATAGCAAAATCCTGCAGATTGTATGGTTCCCGAGGGTTTCTTCTTTGATATACAGAGGGTGTGTGGCGTGTAGAATTGAACCACTGATAGACGCGGATGATTTCATAACACAATCCTCTTCCATTCAAGCCGTGAGCGTTTGAAATTAAGAATCAGGCCAACTCTCAGATCCGTAATCTTAAGATAGTTCAAAATCTGGCCGATATCATTGTCTGTGATTTTATCAATCACTTTTGTGTCAACGACGATTTGATCAAACAGGATAAGATCCGGGATATATTCTCCAACTTTCACGTCTTTATATATTACTTCAAAATGCTGTTGCTGCTTGAATGGTATGGAACGCAAGCCAAACTCGACCACAAGAGCATTTTCATATGGCTTCTCCCGCAAACCGTGTCCAAGAGTGTTCAAAACTTCCATAGCACAGCTAATAATCTGCCATGTTTCATCTTCTAACATAAATCTGCATGGGTTGGGTTCCATAAGTGTTTCTTCCTCAAGTTTTGGATCATGAAATAGAAATATGAATGAACACAGATAACTTTAATCCGTGTTTATCCGTGTTCATCTGTGGTTTTTCATGGGGTACTCATTTAACATCTTTGATTTAAATTCAACCTTTATACCCATAATTTGGAATCGATGTAAAATAGTGAATTGATTAAAAATTATTGACAGAACTCTGGAATTTGAAATCGGCCGAAAGGTAAAGGTAGAGAACCACTGATGAACACGGATAAACACAGATTTGGGCCATTAGGAATGGTGAAAATATAACTTCAGATTTTCAGATCGGGAGTGCTCTATGGGTTTCCCGTTAAAGAACCATGGATGGACACGGATAGACACAGATTTTAAGCCATCCGTGTTCATCTGTGTTCATCCGTGGTTTATACCCATAATTTGGAATCGATACACTACCTTAATCAACCATTATAGGGTAGCTGTAATTCTCCTGTTCAGCTTTTCCTAAAATCTTTTTTCGGCTTGCTTTATAGGTACCGACATTATCACCGGTCGTCTTCGACGACCGGCTTTTCCAGAAAGTACATTTAAATGACTAAAAATAGTAAGTAAGTAAGTGAGTGAGTGAGTGAGTGACCAAAAAATATGTCTGGATAACTAAAAAATCAAAATGTGACGTAAAGTGAGTTGAATAAAAAGAAAAGCCAATAAAGCTAATAAGGCCAATAATTGCGGTTTATTTTGCAGTTGCTTCTTTTCAGAAATTTCAGGAAGGGCCGCTTTCTTCGAAAGCGGTGAGGGCCCTGGACACTATATGAAGATCAAGACCTGACTTGGAATTAAATTTAAGATATGTCACAAAGCAGGGCCATTTTAAGCAATATGACAGGATTTGTAGGAAGCCGTTTTTTGGCTTTTAACTTGCCTCATCCTGTCAGCATCAATAGCATTCAGTGCTGAAACCCGGCCGGCAGTTCACTTTCATCCGGGCTGACCACGTACTGCGTTTCTTTCTCAAGCAGCTTCTCCTTTTCGGAAACGGTCCACCTGTAGTATCCGAGCCCTATCAGGAAGACCGGATAGATAATTTCCCAGGTAAAGCCCGAGACAAGAAAGGCAAGGGAGGCAAGGGAAAGTGCTGAAAAGACCCATCTCTGCCACCCGGATTCGGCCTTCCAGTAGGCAAGGATGATGAAGGCATAGAGGAAGACGAAGTTCTGGTTAACCAGCAGGATCAGGTCCGAGACCGAAATCTCGAAGACGTAGCTTGCCAGGACCAGGGCAAAGGATGAGATGAAAAGGACTGCAAGGGCTGGCACAGGGATGCCGCGCACGGACAGTTTTCCCAGGCTTTCAGGGAAGATTCCGGTCCTGCCACCGGAAAAGATCAGACGGCTGGCGGTAAAGTTCCAGGAGCAGGCGTTTGCTGCGACCACTATGACCATGAACCAGACCAGAAGGTCTCCTCCGGGGGTGAAGCGAACAAGGCCTGAAAGCCCGGCTGCACCCTGGAGAGGGACTCCGGCTGCTTTTGCTCCTGCGCTGATAAAGGCAAGGAGGAGGTAGATCGAGGTGACCAGGACAAAGCTCAGCCAGTAGAGGCGGGGGACGTTTTTCTCAGGGTCCTTGATTTCCCCGAGGGAAAAGGAGAGGTTCTCCCAGCCAAGGAAAGCCCAGAAGAGGAGGGCTGCAATGGCCCAGAGGTGCTTCGGGTCAACGTTTGCGCCCATGCCTGCACCTGCATTTGCACCCATACTCAGGTTCAAACCCACCTTAAGGGCTTGAAGGGCAATTTCGAGCCCTGCAGATAAAAAGTTCAGGTTGAAGAGAACAAGCAGGCTCAGCAAAAGAAAGAGCACGGCAAGGGCTGCATAATTGATCAGGGAGACGGCCCTTATGCCTGCCAGGTTTGAAAGGGTCATCAGGACTATGAGGAGAACTGCAAAAAGAGCAATACCCAGCTCGGAAAGGGGTATTAGCTGCTGCACGTATTCGGCTCCGACCAGGGCAACGGCGGGGAGCCCGAAGATAAAAGAGCCACCGACCAGGTAAGAAACCGCATACCCGCCCCAGGGACCCACGGCTTCTTCGGCGTAACGGGCAAGGCCGGAGGTGGAAGGGAATTTCAGGCCCAGGCGGGCACAGATCTGGATAAGGGGTACGGCGACAAGGGAGATAAGGAGCCAGCCGAGGACTGCCTCGTGGACGTTTCCGGCATCAAGGGCCAGGCCGGGAAGCGCAAGGATGCCTGTTCCGATAAGCATACAGATTGCAAGCCCGAGGCCCCGCCAGAGGGTTATTGTTTTTTCAAGTTCTGCCATTTTTTCGTCGCCGTACATTTAACATTTCAATATATATTCTTTGGCGGGCGGAAATCAAGCATTATTTCCACTGGAAATCCATCAACGCATTATTCAGGACATCAGACAGCACATCAGGCAGCACATATCTCCTCTTCCCGGCTCTCGTTTTCACGGGTCTGGCGCCGGTTTTTCCTGACAAAACCGTAATACCCAAGGCAGGTCAGAGCAATGGAATAGAGGATCTTCCAGGTAAAGCCCGAGACCAGGAAGGAGAGGGAGAGCAGGGAAAGGGCCGAGTAGACCCAGCGTCTCCATCCGGTTTCGATCTTCCAGAAGGAAAGCAGGATGAAGCCGTAGAGGAAAAGGAAGTTCTGGTTTGTGAGCATTATCAGGGAAGAAAGCGGGACCTTGAAGATCCAGGTTCCCAGGATCACAAGCACGAAGACCACGTACATGCTCAGGATGCATGTCATGGGCTGCCCGTGTTTCGAAAGCTTCCCCAGATATGCGGGCAGGATTCCTTCCTTTCCCGAGGCGTAGAGGAGGCGGCTGGAGGCAAAGTTCCAGCAGGTCACGTTCGCCACGATAACGATTGCCATCAGCCAGATCAACAGGTTTCCCGGAGGCGTGAATTTGACCAGTTCCACAAGCCCGGACGCCCCTGCAAGGGGGACTCCGCTCGCATCCGCCCCTATGCTCGTTACGGCCAGCATCAGGTAGATGAAAATTGTCAGGATAAAGCTAAGCCAGAAGACCCTGAATACGTTCTTTTTCGGGTCCTGGAGTTCCCCAAGCCCGAAAGACATGTTTTCCCAGCCCAGGAAAGCCCAGAAGAGGAGGGCGGAAATCTTCCAGACCCTGTAGGGGTCAAGGGTACCAAAATCTCCTCCTGCAATTGCAGATACGCCTTTGGAAAGGGCTTCCATGGAAAAGCCTAAGCCTGAGGCAAAGAAATCGAAGTTGAAGTAAGTGAGAGCCGCAATCAGGAAGAGAAGCACGACTACGGCTGCATAATTGAAGATCGAGACAAGCCTGACCCCGGCTATCGTGATGAAGGTCATGGCTGTGACTATAAGAATTGCAAGCAGGTAAACCCCGGATGGAGGAAGGTCAAAGAGGTGCTGAAGGTATTCCCCGCCGATAAGAGCGACCATGGGTTCCCCGATCATAAAAGAGCCGCAGACAAGGGCCGTTACCGCATACCCTCCCCATTCCCCGACAGCTTCCCTGGCATAAAGGGAAATGCCTCCCGAATACGGGAACTTTACCCCGAGCCTGGCGCAGATCTGGATCAGGGGCATTGTTGCAAGGATGATCAGGAGCCAGCCGAAGACCACTTCCTGCACTGTCCCTACGTCCGCCACAAGGCCCGGGAGGCCCAGCAGCCCGGAACCTATGACCATCAGCATGGCAAGCACCACACCGCGTCCAAGAGTAACTGTTTTTTTAAGCTCGGTCATTTTTTATCCCTTCCGAATCAATAAAGTATGAGAGTAAACATAAAAAATTGGGTTAAGATTAAGGTTAAGATCTTGATAAGAAACTGAGCAAACACCTTCCACCCCTATAACTTTTGCGCTTTTTTACCGGCAACCGGGGAAATCTAACTAAAAAATTAGAAATTGAAGGATACTCAAACATACCCTTAAAGCCCTACCTTAGCGTCTTCTCTCGACACATTCTCTCAACATCCTCTTCAAAATCTTCTTCACGCCTGACCCTGCCCCTACCAAGCGAAGCAAAGACCCCGATAAAGCAGAGTACCGAAAAAAGGGAAAAAGCCGTATGCACACTGGTCAGGAGTTCCGAGTGGTACTCAGCCGTAATCTCCACCCTGCCGATGAAGATCGAAAAAATCATCATGGAAAGTCCCATGCTCAACATCTGCCCTATCAGGCGCATGGTACCCATGGTCCCGGAAGCGACCCCGTAATAGCGTCTTTCCACGGAGCTCATGATGGCGTTGGTGTTGGGGGAAGAAAAGAGGGCAAAACCGAGCCCGAGTACCATGAGGATCGCCATAATGTTCCGGAGCGGGGTCTCTTCGGTAAGGAAACTGAAGGCTAAAAGGCAGACAGCTGCAAGCCCCATTCCCACGGATGCCACGACCCTGGGCTCGACCCTGTCCGAGAGCTTCCCCGCAAAGGGGGAAAAGAGCGCCATCACAACCGGCTGGGCAACAAGCACGCTGCCCGCAGCCAGGGGAGAGAGCCCCTTGTTGAACTGGAGAAAGAGGCTCAGGAGAAAGGCAACCGCAGCAGTCGCACTGTAATTGATAAGGGCTGCAAGGTTCGAGAGGGCAAAAGTATGGTTGTCCCGGAAGAGCCGCAGGTTAATAACCGGGCTTGCCGCCTTCATCTCCCAGAAGACAAAGCCCAGGAACCCCGCAAACCCGGCTGCAAGAAACGCATAAGCCGTCTGTTCCGGCACAAGGGAAAGCCCATAGATCAGGGAAAAGAGCATGAAGCCGTAAATCAGGGCTCCGACGGAATCGAACTTTTCCTTTTTCAACCCCGTATCCTCTATCTTCAGCATGACCGCGAAAAACGCCGCACAGGCCCCTACCGGCACGATCGAGAAAAAGATGCTCCTCCACCCAAAAGTCTCCGCAAGTACCCCGCCCAGGAAAGGCCCTGTCGAAAGCCCGATGTACACCGCCGAAACATTGATCCCGAGCACCCTTCCCCTCTCATTTGCCGGAAAAACCGCAGTCAGGAGGGCAACAGCCGTCGCATAGATCATCGCACCCCCTACCCCCGCCAGCATCTGGCAGCCTATAAGCATGGGAACAGACCTTGCAAAAGCACAGAGGCAGGCAGCCCCGGTATAAACCCCTATCCCGTAGATGAAAATCTTCCTCATCCCGTAGAGATCCGCAAGCCTCCCGAAAGGTATCAGGAGCACTGCCGAAGTCAAAAGGTAAGTGGTCGGGATCCAGCCCAGCAGCACCGCATTTGCCCCGAACTCCCTTCCAATCAGCGGAAGCGCGATATTAATGGAAGACGCAATGTAAGGCGACAGGAAAGAAGCAATAGTCGCTGCAATGAGGACGCACTTCCTTTCCATGCTGCTGCACTCGATAGCCGGGGAAGGGGGTTTCGGGGAATTCATGATCGTTAGGTCCTTTTTTTCGGTGTTGTAGGGCGGATAGCTGTGAGGTCTGGACAAAGGAAATAGAGCTTGTTTCACAGAATTGAGACTAAATTAGAGTATGGAGAATCAGTTTTGCTCCGATGTTTAAAGACCTTTCCAAATAATCTCGACAGGTCTTTGGCTAATTATTTAGATTCCCAGAAACAGGGACGTTGCAGAAGCTGAAGTCAGGTACCGGCACTCTCACCGGTCAGCTTGCTGACCGGCTTTTCCGGAAAGTATATTTTAATAACTAAAAAGTTCATCCAGATGACTGTGAAATGTATTCAGGTAACCAAAAAGTATATCCCGATGACTGAAAAAATGTATTCAGGTAGCCAAAAAGTGCATCCAGACAGTGGAGAGGAGAGCTCAGAAAAGATATAACGATTAATTTTGGAATCAGTACAGCAGAATAGGCAGCAAATTTTGACTTTTTAAAAAGAGTTCTTGAAATAAGTTCTTTAAATTAAAGTCGAATTTAAGCTACTATCCGGCAAAATGAGGTTGGTCCAATTAAATTCCCAATCTTTTTCAATTAATTTTTAAGAAAAAGCCGGTCAGCAAGCTGACCGGTGAGAACCCGGGGTTTTGAGATCGATCACACCCCGGCTAGACTGGATACGGAGGAACAGTCATTCCCAATGTTATTCATTTTACCCTAAAACCTCATCCTTTTTATTCCCATCGTTTTTATTCAGCTTTTTTTATACTGTACTTTTTATTAAGGTTCTTATCAGGTTATTATTCAGTCTTTTATTCCCATCCTTCTTTATTCCCGGCTTTTTTATTCCCAACCTTACTCCTTCTTCTCAAGGCAGATCAGTTCTTCGCAATACGGAAGTTCCTTAATCATCCAGGCGCAGAATTCCCTCCACTCTTCAAGCTTGTGGTTCCGGCGCTGGAAGTAGATGTTCCGGAGTTCGGCGTAGTTGGTGATGACGGTACGCTTCTGCATAAAGGCGCTCGGAAGGTCCTGCACAAGTTCCCTGAAGACCTCTTTCCGGTATGCGGCGTCCTCCTCATTTTCCCCTCTGCAGGAGTTGTAGGTCTCAATCAGCTCGTTCAGGTGTTCGACCTGGGCTTCCCGGTATTCGGTCACAGTGTCAAAGGAGAAGTCCCGGAGGGTCAGGGGGCGGCTGGTGAGCTTGTGCATGGTGGAGCAGGAGTTCTTCTCCACGAACTTGTAAGTGTCAAATTCCTTCCACCAATAAAAGGGAGCGTTGATGTCAAAGCAGACCGGGATGAACCTGAGGAACTTTGAATGTTCCGTGCCTGCCAGGGTCAGCATCTGGGCAAGTCTAAGGTCCTTTTCCCCGAGCTGGCAGTTTCCGTCCTCTTCCGGTTCACTGCTGTCCATCAGGTGCCAGGAATTTTTCGGGTTTCGCATGCCCTGGATTGCGTAGTAGATGTTATAAGTGCCGTGTAACTCGATTTCGATCATGGGAGCGCCTCTTAAGCCAGTTTGTAACTATGGTTTGGCTGTGATTAACTGTGATTAACTGTGATTACGACCGGTTTTAAATATTTATTTTACATGGAAAGGGAGTTCAGTTAGACGCTGGTTAAAAAGAACTTAAAGCGTCCTTAAGCTCTTCATTGTCTTTAAGCCCTCCATGCATACAGACAAGCTGCCTTGAAGTATGGATTCAATATTATTTTTCAAAAGTGCCTGTTCTATATCGGAAGTTCTGCATATAACCGTTTTCATTAATATATAAAAAAAGAAGAAAAGAAAACAGGAAAAACCTGGAGTTTCAGTCGCGAAATAAGTGTACACATTGTCTTCGTTTTTCTTCACTGTCGGAAGTGGACTACAGATTGAGTTTTAATATTTGAGAAGAGTTGCTGCAGGTAGATCTCTACCGTTTTCAGGAAGATCCATGGAACCTATAGTCGCCTTTGAACAGGCATCACTGGCTTTTCGGATAGGTTCTAAATATTAATAAAACACTATAATAACCGGGGGGATAAAATGAATCGAAGAAACCTTGCTATTATTGGCATACTGGTAGTATTGGTTGCAGTTGCCGGTATTTATGCTTATACATCTACACAAGCAGATACATCGCGATTAATAGTTTCTACTACAACCAGTTTGGAAGATACGGGGCTTTTGGAAGAAATAGAAACAGCATTTGAGGAGGAATATTCCGGCGTAGACGTGTCAGTTATATCCGGAGGTACGGGTATAGCCCTGCAGTACGGTGAAAGAGGAGACGCTGATGTTCTTCTTACTCATGACAAAGTTCGGGAAGAGGAATTTGTTGAGAACGGATTCGGTACGGAGCGTACGGAAATAGCATATAATTATTTCTGGATTGTGGGGCCTGAAGATGATCCCGCAGAAATAAGCGGCCTTAATGCTACGGAAGCATTTGCAAAGATAATGGAAAAAGGCCAGAATAATCCCGATAAGGTTAAATTTGCATCTCGTGGAGATGATTCCGGTACACATGCAAGGGAGAAACTAATCTGGGAAATGACCGGCGTAAGCTATGATGAGGTTAGCGGTTCGGGTGCATGGTACATTGAAAGCGGCAGAGGCATGGGGCAAACCCTTTTACTCGCCAGTGAACAGGATGCTTATACTTTAACCGATTCCGGGACTTTTCTTGCATATACGCAGGAAGGAAGAATCCAGATTGTACCAATAGTAACAACAGGCGATGAATTACTCAATATTTATGCAGCTATGCCGGTAAATCCGGAAAGGCATCCGGTTAACTATGAGGGTGCCCAAAACTTCGTAGACTTCCTTGTTTCTCCGGAAGGACAGGAAATAATTCAAAATTATGGTGAAGAACAATATGGAGAGCCACTTTTTAATCCGATATCAGAGGGGTTGCCATCCTGAGTCTGAGGGTTTAAACCCTTAATTATTTTTCAGCCGGAATTCCTTAAACAAACTGATGTAGCCGTATAAACTATGAGATTACTATAGTCTTGAAATTAAATACTTACACTTAATTTATAACCACGGAAGACACGGAAAGCACGGAAGGATTGGGCCATTATTCACTTTATTCCGTGTTTTCTGTGTTTTCTGTGCTTTCCGTGGTTAAACTTTTACTTGAGATTGGTGAAATAATTTAGGTCCTTGACTATAAATTTCAAGGATCAAGTTCAGGTGGTCGCTTGAATGAAATTATCCAGGCAATTTTACAGGCAATAGAATTAATCGTAGAACTTGATCCGGAATTGATTAGGATAACGAAATTAAGTCTTTATATTTCATTAACCGCAACCCTCATAGCTTCCTTAATATCAATCCCGATTGGCGGAATGATCTACTATTACGAATTTCGAGGAAAAAGAACCCTGATAAATCTCATTCAAACCCTTTACAGCATTCCTACGGTTATAATTGGGCTTTTTCTTTTCCTGTTGATATCTCAACAGGGCCCTTTCGGATTTTTAAACCTTCTTTTTACTCCCACCGGAATGATAATAGGGCAGACATTGCTGATACTGCCGATTCTCATTGGATTTACTATCACTGCTCTTGTTGGGGTTAGTATCCAGATAAGAGAATTGGCAATATCTCTGGGGGCCAGTACATATCAAACAATAATTACCATCATAAAGGAAGCTCGTTATGCTATAATGAGTGCTATAATACTTGGTTTTGGAAGGGCTATATCAGAAGTGGGAGTTGCCATACTTATTGGAGGTAACATCAGAGGTTTTACAAGAAATTTTACCACTGCCATATCTCTTGAAACATCCAGAGGGAACCTGGTACTTTCGATAGCTTTAGGATTCATACTTCTTTCCCTAGCGCTAATAATCAATTTATTAATGAATTATCTGCAGGGTAAAGATTAAAGAAATCAGCAGTTAGTCAGGTTGATGAAATCAGCAGTTAGTCAGGTTAATGAAATAAACAGTAAGTCTTAATGAATTAACAGTAAGTCAGGTTAATGAAATAAACAGTAAGTCAGGTTAACGAAATAAACAGTTAGTCAGGTACAACGATGCATATAGTAGAACTGGAGGAAGTTTACAAAAATTATGGAAATCTCCAGGTCCTCAAGGATATTAACGCGCGAATAGAAAGGGGAACCAGCACTGCTCTTGTCGGACCAACGGGATCTGGAAAAACTGTTATGCTCAGATTAATTGACTTACTGGAAAAACCGTCTTCCGGAACTATATATTTCGAAGGTAAGGATGCTAATGAATCCGGCAATACCCGCTTGAATGTAAGAAGGCAAATCGGAATGGTTTTTCAAAAGCCCCTTGCTTTTAAGGCCAGCGTTTATGATAATATTGCCTACGGTTTGAAAATCAGGGGAAGAAAAGAGAATATGGATGAGAGGATTAAAGAAATCCTTGACTTGATTGGTCTTCCTAATTACGAAAATAGAAATGCGCTTAAATTATCGGGCGGAGAAACCCAGAGGCTTGCACTCGCACGGGCAATGATTACGGATCCCAAATTACTATTACTGGATGAACCGACTGCAAACCTTGACCCTATATCTAAAAAGAAACTGGAGGAGTTGATCATAAAAATTAACCGTGAATCCGAAACAACCATTCTAATGACCACTCATGACCTTTTACAGGGTCAAAAGCTTGCGGATGAGATGATAATACTTTACAATGGCGAGATTTTGCAATCCGGAACGCCTGACAGGATATTTAGAAAACCGAAAAACAGGTTTGTAGCTGATTTTGTTGGTATCGAAAATGTAATGAGCGGTGAAATTGAGAATGTTTCGGATGGTCTGGTAAAAATTAAAACCGATTCGATAACCGTATTTACTTTAACAGAAAAAAAAGGTAGAGTTAATTTTACCGTACGCCCAGACGAGATAACAGTATCCAAAGAAAAGATGCTGACCAGTGCCAGAAATACGATTCCGGGCAAAGTTACTGAAATAATTGACACCGGATCGCTTATAAAACTATCAGTAGACACCGGCGAATTATTCACTGTTTTTATAACTCGCGAATCCCTTAAGGAACTCAATATTTCTATAGGAACCAGTGTCTGGCTATATTTTAAAGTATCCGCCGTTCACGTATTTTAAATCACAAATGGTTGATTTGGTTTTTTAGAATATTCTTCATGGACATATTTTTTTATATAGTTAAAATAAGGGTAAAGGGTTGCAGGCCCTTCAACCATTGGTTTGATCTTAGTTCTGATCTTTTCTCATTTTCAGGAGATACATCCCTGAAAGAATTCCAGAGATTGCAAACAGAGCCGTAAAGCCAGGGCTTTTCTTTTCTTTCTGTTCTGCAGGAGCAGAGACTTCACTATCCTTCGAGCCTTTTTCTACATTTTCAGCTTCCAGCCCACCTTCCGGGCTTATAGCAACTGCTTTACCTTCACCTGCAATTGCAAACGGGGAAAAGCCCGGAGTTTCGGCAGTGAAATAGAAGTACTCATCATCTTCGTCTGCCATCACTGTCGGAAGCGCATTCCAGACTCCATCATGGTACCTGTAAAGAGTTACTGCATGCAGATCTATACCGTTTTCCATGATCCAGCTTTTCTCAACCTTGAAACCGATAAGCGCATTTTCAATGTTTTCAGGGGTTCCCAATCCCTCGTTTCCGACCCAGATGTTTACGTTTTTGTAAACGACTCTTGGAGGCAGCTCCGGAACAATCTTTGATTTTCCTTTCAGCATCTCGACGATGGTTGTTGTTTTCCCGAAAGTCCTCTTTGCATCGAATTCAACGCATCTGACGCACGTCGCATTCCTTGTAAACTCAAACTTCACGTGGTTTCCGTTGGTAACGAATGCCTGGGAGAGCTCCTTGCTTTCAACGTTGCTTGCAGGTTCCGGGGAACCGCCCCCTCCGCCTCCACTGCTGCTACTGCTGCCTTTGTTGCCAACATCATTTTTTCCAGAATCTTCTTTTAGGACGGTTATGTTAACAAGCTTTGAATCAATACCAAAACCATTGATTGCAGTGAAGTTAACTGTATACGTTCCAGATTCGACATAAGAGTGAACTACAGTTTCGCTAGTTGAATCCACCTTTCCATCATTTTCGAAATCCCACACTCGATCAGATGCATTTTCAGAAAGGTCGACGAAAAGAATCGAAAGAGGAGCATAACCTTCCGTGACATTCGAACTGAAGTTTCCATCAGGGGTTATCGGTTCAGGTACCTTAAGGGGCAGATAATCAATAACTCCTCCGCCTAGGTCATAGAATTCATCACAGATGCCATCCAAATTGGCATCCTCATGCGTCTGGCTAAAGCCACTTCCATCAGGCTTTGCCCAATAGTTTCCACCTAGGAAGTTTCCATCGACAATGTTTCTACAATATTTTTTTGTCGTGTTCCAAGAATTACCAGAGTTTGTTCTTTCTGAACCTATGTGATTTGTGCTGTTGAAGTAATTGTTATAAATTGTGTTTCCACTGGAACCAGATAGATAAAGTCCGTTGCGATTTGAAATCAATGTGTTTTCTGTAAGGCAGCTATTGAACGAATTCCAAATGTGGACACCTGCGAATTTATTTTTTGTAATTTTATTTCCACTCAGATTGTTGTAACCAGAGTGACTCAGAAAGATACCTGCAGCCTTGTTTTCGGTTGCGTTATTTCCATTCAAATTGTTGATACTGGAAGAAAATAGGAAGATTCCATGAGTGTTTGATTTAACAAAATTCCCAGTCAGGTTATTTTTGCTGGAATACTCCAAATTAATACCCAGTGAATTGTTTAATGCGGTGACGTTTTTCAACTCTGAATTTCTAGTGTTGTAAAGACATATGCCATATCCATTCATTTCAAGTAGCAGATCTTTAATAGAAGCATTTTCACAGTTGATAAGATATACTGTCCCTGCATTTGAAGAGGAATTGAGTATAATGTCAACCTCATCTACGAAATAATAAATTGGTTTTTCGTCCACGAGATTGCTTGTGTCAATTAAATTCGTGTCTAAGTAATTACCAAATGCTATGAAATTATGTGTATTATTCCACATGAGATTACGGGTGAGAATGCAATTACTGGAATGATCTATATATAAACCGCTAAATGCACCCTCGGTTATGTAATTTTGAGTCAGGTTATTTTTTACAGAATGGTCCAGAACGATACCACGGTAGCTATTTTCAATTGCATAATTACCGTTAAGAGTGCTGTTTTTAGAATCAATAAGAGCTATACCAAAAACATTGTTGCATACAGTATTGTTTTTCACAGACGAATTTGTTGTATTATAAAGACAAATTCCATAACCATTTTTTTCAAGCCATAGGTTCTGAATAGATACGTTTTTGCAGTTAATCAGATAAACTGTTCCTGCATTTGAGGAAGAATTGAGTTTAACTTCAGAATCATTTACAATATAATAAATTGGTTTTTTATTTACAAGATTACTTGTATCAACAATATTGGTGTTCAGCAAGCCATGATCTACCATGAAATTGCAAGTGTTATTCCACATGAGATTACAGGTGAGGTTGTTTTTGCTGGAATACCTCAGAGCAATACCTAAACTGTTTGAAGTGGCTTCGTTACTTACAAGAATGTTATTGCTGGAAGAATCCAAATCTACACCAATCCTTCTGTTTGAACTCGCCAAGTTACCAACCAAATCATTGTTATCACTGGAAGCACGTAGAGTGATTCCGTCATTATTTGCAAGTGCTATGTTAAAGGCCAGAGAATTATTTTTAGAATCAGCTAAAGAAATGCCATAATAGTTAGAGTTTGCCTTATTATGAATCAAAACATTATTGTTGGAAGAAGAT
This sequence comes from Methanosarcina sediminis, assembly GCF_052056915.1. GTDB lineage: Archaea > Halobacteriota > Methanosarcinia > Methanosarcinales > Methanosarcinaceae > MTP4. Next base: position 178,546 of record NZ_CP195119.1, read on the forward strand.
AGATAAATACCATTTAGATTGTTCAATAATATATTATCGCTTATGTTAACTCCTGAAACATTATGAAGATAGACTCCTGCTCTACCATCATTTGAAGCACCTCTTATGGTAAACCCATTGATTTCAACATAATCCACACTCACATTGAAAACATGATAATATGAACTAACAGTTTTTACAATAGTATCTTCCGGGTTCCCGGAAAAAGATCGAATGCTTAGATTTTCCACATTCACATTTACATTTTCCTTATAAATCCCCGGGTAAACAAGAATAGTATCCCCTTTGTGTGCACCGTTCACAGCCGCCTGAATGGATGTATAGTCCGCACTCGAACCTATATTGTTATCCACGGTTATTGTTTCTGCAGCCGCAATCGTTGTTATGCTAAGCGCCAGAACTAACATTGTCGCAAATGCAAGTGTACATGAAATTGCTCTGAATTTTCTGGTCATCCTGTTCATTTCCCGGAAACTCACTTATGGTTTAGTATCTACCTAGAAGCTCCTCACTTTTATTGAAAAATAATAAATTTAAAAACAGTTTTACAAATAAATTCATAAGTTTCTATTAAATTCCTACCCAATCCTTTAAAAAGTTGCGCAGTTGAAATATATCGAAGGAATAATTTAAATTTTTACGACCTTAGACTGTTATCCGGGGTCTGGTAAGCCCCGCAAAGCTCGGTCCTTATTTTGAGAATCGGATTTGAGGTTTTTAGGGTTAGTTACGAAAAAATTACAGGGTTCACAAAAAAGGATTTATAAGAAAAAGCCGGAATCGCATCAAAAAAAGAAATTTCTGATAAAATCCTAATGAAATTCTGCTGAAAAACCGGAGAAACATCAATGTCAGATGCCCCCGAATTTACAGACCTTCCTGAATTCGCAAAGCTAAGAGAACTGTTGCAGGCTTTGCTGCCTGAAGAACAGCCCAAAATTAAAGAGCTGGGCGGACAGGAAGAATTACTTTCTTTCGCCCTGCAGACATACGAAAAGCTCCAGGAAAAAGGTTCTCAGACCGGTACGCCAGCCAGTGAACAGGAAGAACTCAAAAATGCACTCATGGAACTAATCCCGGATGAAGCAGGGAAAGCTCCTCTCTACCTGAACTACCCGGAGGCATCTCCTCTCATTTTCGAGTTCTGGGCCGAGGCTGAATCTTACGAAGCCGTCAGCGAACACATCAGAAAAACGCTGTACGGGACTCCTCACAATGCCCCGAAACTTCTCTACTGCTACCGGAATAAAACAGCACCCATACAGGGCCCTGAGGCTCTTCAGGCTCTTCAGGAAAATCCGGAACTGCTCTTCAGGGAAAAGGAATACACAGCCCTTGCAAAGGTTATGAACCCCGAACTTATATACAGGGCGCTTCACCTCAACCGGGCTATCCGGAAGATGAACGTTTTCGGGATCGGAACTCAGGAATCCGTGCAGGAATCCGGGAAAGAGGAGGAAAACGACACAGAAAGCCTTGAAGAAATCGTTTCGGAACGTTTTATGCAGATCCACGAACTCCGGAGAAGTTCTTGAGGAATTCAGCAATTCGGGAAACAGTTCCTGTGAGAGAATTCCCATTTGCCAGAGGAAAGGGGAAATTATTTAACAGTGGCAGGCACTTTGTATCCGCATGGGATACCCTTATAAATACAATTTTTCTGCAAGTACCGGATTTTTCCATATTACCTCAAGCAGTAACGGCATATATTTCAAGTTCGAAGTCGTTGATTTCCACAAACCGATTTCGGATGCGGAAGATACGGAAACCTGTATGCCTGAAGTGTGTTCCCCGGAGGAACAGAATATCCCCGAAAAGAACGATTGATTCCAAACTCGAATTCCAAACTCGAATTCCAAACTCAAAGCCAAACTCAATTCCTGATTTTAATTCCGAATTTAGACCCAAGAACCATAAACCCCGGAAACGTTAATTCTGGAGATGACCCCTATAGATCCCCTCTACCTCATAATCCTCCTTTTCACAGGCGCTTTTACGGGCCTGATCTCGGGCCTCCTGGGTGTGGGTGGGGGTTTTATCATGTCCCCGGTCCAGTTTTGGGTCCTGCAGGTGGAAGGGATTTCTCCTGACCTGGCGATCCGGATCGCTTTTGGGACAAGCCTTTTTGTAATCCTGCCAAATGCCATAAGTGGGGTGTTGAAGCACCAGCGAAACCTGGCCGTGCTCTGGAAGCCTGCTGTCCTGATCGGGATTTTCGGCCTGGCCGCTAGTTTCGGGGGGGCAGCCGTGGCAGCGGTCCTGCCGGCAGAGGTCCTGAGCAAGATTTTTGGGGTAACTATCATCATCGGAGCACTGAAAACGTACAGGACTCCTGCGGTACCCACTGAAGAGCGGGAAGTAAGTTCCAGCGTTCTCCTTTACGCAGGTGCCGGTATTCTCATTGGCTTCTTTTCCGGGCTTGTAGGAATCGGGGGAGGGGTGATAGGTCTTCCTATCATGCTCGTTCTCCTGCACTTCGGGATGCGAGAAGCAATCGGGACCTCGGCTGCCGTAATGATCTTTACGTCCGTGGGAGGGACAATCGGGTACATAATTAACGGTTGGGGACAACCCGGGCTTCCGCCTTACTCCCTGGGCTACGTCAACCTCCTGAACTGGGTCCTGCTGGCAGGGCCGGGGATCCTTGCGGCAAGGAAAGGAGCTCAGATTGCCCATGTTGTCAATCCCGAGTACCTGAAACACCTCTTCGTTGTCCTTATGATTTACATCGGGCTGAAAATGATCGGAGTTGTTTGAAAATAAGGCCAAAAGGCTGAAAGATTTAAGCTGAAAGATTTAGGCTGAAAGGCTTAAGCTAAAAAGGCCACCTGAAGTTCAGGCGCTTTCGATTGCGGTTACAGCGTCGAGTTTTGCAGCTTTTCTGGCAGGGTAAACCCCGGCAATCAGGTTGATCACGAAGGCGAAAATCGCGGCATAGACGAAGTTAAGGGGTTCGACCTCGAGAGGGAGGGTCTGCAGCCCGAAATACATCTCCTGGGGGACCTCGATCTTATAGTTCTGGAGAAAAACGGTTGCCGCATAGCCCAGGACCGTGCCCAGCACCAGGCCAATGGCGCCAAGGAGTGCGGACTGGATAAGGAAAACAATGGTGATGCTCCGCCGGGAGGCTCCCATGGCTTTCAGGATCCCGATCTCCGGGGTCCGCTGGGCTACAACGGTGATCAGGGTATTGGCAATCCCGAAACCAGCAATCCCGTAGATCAGCGCATAGAAGATATATATGAAAGCCTGCTGGGTTTCAAGGAGGTCCAGGATATCGGCGTTCGCCTCGCGCCAGCTTACAGCGTCCAGGCCCGTTTCTTCCTCGATTGAGGCTGCTATTGTCTCTGCCTGGTAGGGGTCTTGCACCCTCACCCCTATGGTGCTCACGACTCCGGGCTCGTTGTAGAAATCCTGCACGGAATCAAGCCTTGCGTAAGCCGTAACCTCATCGGCTGCGGTGCCCGTATGGGTAAGCCCTACCACTTTGAAAGAGCTTGTCTTTGAGTCCGGAAAAACAGCATCTACCCGGTCTCCTACCTTAACTTCGAGGTTTTCCGCAAGTTTGTCCCCGAGTATGATCCCCTGCCTGCTGTGCACAAGGGCAAAAAAATCCCCGTCAATGACGTCCTTGCTTACCCGCATGACCGCATCTTCTGCCAGGGGTTCCACACCCTCAAGGGAAACACCTTCGGCATTGTCCCGGAACTCCAGCGCCGCCTGACCAAGGTACTTGGGGGAAACGGCTACGACACCTTCTTTTTCCATGATTCGTGTGGAAGTATGCCTGTAGAGGTGTATGAACTCCTCTTCCTCATCTGCCGGGGAGATCACTATGTGCGGGTTATTCTCAATGCTCGATTCTACCAGTTCCCCCTGAAAACCCGACATCATAGCCATCATTACCGTAATCACGGCAACGGCAAGGGCAACGGCAATAATTGCAAAGATGGTCTGCCTCCGCCTTGAAAACCCCTGTCTGAATGCGATACCCAGTTCATACATGAAGACAAACTCCCTGCCCCTAAAGGACAAAGTCCCTGGCTCTCCCCGAGAGTCCGGGGATAATTAAGGAAACTGATCATTTAATTTTTGTACCTAACTCTTTGCTTGCGGATTATAAATTAGTTTCTGAGCATGTATTTGTATGAAAAATCAGGACAACACCGAATTGCAATGAATGAACAACGAATGAATTCGGGAACATAAAAGACAAAGAAAAGACAAAGAACAGAATTAGAAAGAAAAAAGAAAGGAAAAAAGGGGAAAAAGGAAAAGATGGGGTGTTAGAGCTGCACGAAGTGTGCGACTTCACCCAGGTCTTCCTCGATCCTGAGGAGCTGGTTGTATTTTGCGGTCCTTTCGCCGCGGGCCGGGGCTCCGGTCTTGATCATCTCGGCTCCGATACCAACAGCAAGGTCCGCGATGGTGGTGTCTTCGGTTTCCGCAGAGCGGTGGCTTACAACCACGGTGTAGCCGTTCCTGGCTGCCATGCTTGCGGCGTCAAAGGCTTCGGAGATGCTTCCGATCTGGTTGACTTTCAGGAGAAGGGCGTTTGCCGCTCCCATGTCCACGCCTCTGGAGAGCCTTTCGATGTTTGTGACAAAGAGGTCGTCGCCCACGATGATCGTGTCCCAGAGTTCACTGGTCAGGGCCTCGAAATCCTCGAAAGATTCCTCGTAGAAGGGGTCTTCGATGGAGAGAATCGGGTAGGTGTTTACAAGTTCGATGTAGTAGTCCATGAGTTCCGGAGCTGCGAGCTTCTTCCCGTCAATCGTGTAGAACTCGTCCGCATAGAACTCGGAAGCAGCGCAATCAAGCCCGATGGTTACTTCGGTTTCGGTGTAGCCTGCTTCCTCGATTGCCTGTACCAGGGCATCAAGGGCTTCCGTGCTCTCGCTCATCCTGGGAGCGTATCCGCCTTCATAGCCCACGTTTGTCGAGGAGCCACCGTATTTCTTTTCCAGGATTTTCCCGAGGGTGTGATAGATCTCGGCGCCTACCTGCATGGCCTCGAAGAAAGTTTCGGCGCCCTTGGGCTGGATCATGAATTCCTGGATTGCAAGGTCGTTACCTGCGTGCTTCCCTCCGTTCAGTACGTTCATGGTAGGGACAGGCAGGGTAAAAGCGTTAGAACCGCCGAAATAGCGGTAGAGAGGCATGTTAAGGGAATCGGCAGCGGCCTTTGCAACAGCCATCGAGACCCCCAGGATCGCATTTGCTCCGAGGTTAGCTTTGTTTTCCGTTTCGTCGAGCTCGATCATCAGCTCATCGATTTCCCGCTGGTTCCGTACATCAAGCCCCAACAGTTCCTTCTGGATAACGGTGTTCACGTTTTTGACAGCGTTAAGTACGCCTTTTCCACCGTACCTGTTCGGGTCTCCGTCCCGCATTTCAAGAGCTTCGTAGGTCCCCGTGGAAGCACCCGAAGGAACAGCTGCCCTTCCGAACCCCTTATCTGTAAACACATCAACTTCGACGGTGGGGTTTCCTCTGGAATCCAGAATCTCCCTAGCGTGTATCTTTTGGATTTTGTACTCTCCAGAACCCTGCTGTAAACCGATATACGACATCATTTCACCCTTTCTAATAACTGACCTAGGTATAGATATATCCTGTTATTTGAAGCTTGACCTTCAACTTAACCGTTGATTTTTAATTTACCCGTAAGAATGCCAAAATGTTATTTAATTTTTTACCGATTAGCGTTGAAAATACCATTGGACTTTATCAAGAATGTCAAGATCTATCGAGGTTTTTTAGTTTATTCCCGGATAATTTCTATCAACGTTCCTGTCAAATAATTTTAGCTATATTTTAACTACATTTTAACTATATTTTAACTATATTACGCAAGTACTTCCTAAAAAGGAGCTTCTAAGTTAGCTGCAGATACATGCATTAAAGGTTTTGGTTCGGGAAAACTCAACACATTTTATTCCAAAGAGGAATTTTCTCGGCTTTTTAGACCGTAACTTTTCATAACCGGATTCAGCAGAAGAGGGTTAAATTTTTTTCAGGGGCAGATTCAATCAAGTTAAAAAAATAATTATATCTACATAAATTATATAAACCTGAAAGTATTATTCATTTGCGATGACTGACGATTCTCCTGTTGTTTTAACCGAAAAAGAGTATACAGTTATTGATATGCTCCAGACCCTAGGCCTCCCGCGAACGGAAGCCACGGCAATCGTATGTCTCAAAGACTGCAGCGAACTAAGGTCGCTTCATATAGAGATTGTTTCCGGGCTCAGGCAGCCGGAAGTAAGCGTAGCCATGCGCCCCCTTAAGGAAAGAGGATGGGTGGATGAAAGATCAGAAAAGAAGAGCAAGGGAAAAGGCAGACCTGTCAAATACTACCAGTTGATTTTACCCTTCCCAAAAATAGTAGAGATGCTCGAAGATGAATTCCTGAAAGACAATAAGGAAAAAATGACTGCCCTCAGAAGACTCAGGGAACTGGAAGTTGTGCTGCAAAATTGAATTGATTAAAATATCAATTGAAAAAATTGATTAAACCGGGTCCTCTTCCGGACAGCGCTTCAGATCTTTTTTATCCCCGGTCATGACTCCTTCCGAAGCTGACCGGCGCAAAGCCCTGCTCCATATCCATGACCCTTTCAGCAGCAATCCCTTCAATTTCTAAGATAAACACTTCAACAACCATAAAAACCTCACTTTCACCCCGGAGACAGCCGAGTTTTACAGAGTCCTCACGACCTGTCCCGGCATGCAGGTGGACCTTTGGCTTCCCCTCCTCAAGGAAGATATCTCCAATCCCGAGAATCTCATGAACGTCATCAAAACCGGACCATGTCGGGATTGGAGGGCGCCTGTTTTCTTTCGGACCCGTCACGAGCTTTCCTTCTTTTAGCGCGCCGAGCAGCACGAATACAGCCGACTCGATCTCTTCGAGTTCCGCAAGTTTAATCAGTTCCAGAATCAGGTCATCCCCGTGATCTATCCTGACGGTAAAGACCCGGCCTATTCTTCCTTTTGCGTATTCCATAAATAACCCTCGACATCTGTCCTTCTTAGCTGATTATCTTAAGTTACTGGCTCTACTTTCAAACACTGCCAGCCTGTACTTTCAAACACTGCTAGCCTGTACTTCCAAACACTGCCAGCCTATACTTTCAAACACTGCTAGCCTGTACTTTCAGTCGCTGCTTATGATCTTCCCGTCTACAAGCCTGATTATCCTGTCGGCTTTTCCGGCCAGGTCCTCGTTGTGCGTTACCACGATGAAGGTCTGGTCATGTTCCCGGTTTAGTTTCCTGAGCAATTCATAAATCATGTCTCCGGTTTTTGTATCCAGGTTCCCGGTGGGTTCGTCCCCGAGCACGATAGCCGGAGAGCCGCTAAGAGCCCTGGCAACTGCAACCCTCTGGTTCTGGCCTCCCGAGAGTTCACCTGGCTTGTGGTCCATCCGGTCTTTCAGGCCAACTTCTGTCAAAAGTTTTTCAGCAACCTCTTTTGCTTCTTTCTTTCCCGTTCCGGCGATCAAAAGCGGCATCATCACATTTTCAAGGGCTGTGAAATCCGGGAGCAGGTGATGGTACTGGAATATAAAACCGAGCATCCGGTTCCGCATTTCGGAACGCTCCTTATCTGACATCTCGGTCACGTCCTGTTCGTCAATCAGAAGGGTCCCGGAACTGGGAGTGTCCAGAAGGCCTATCAGGTGCATCAGGGTACTTTTCCCTGAACCCGAAGGCCCGACAATTGCCACAAATTCCCCTTTTTCTATCCTCAGGCAGGCATCGTCAAGGGCCCGGAACTCTACCCCGTCCTGGTAGATTTTGGTAAGGTTCTTCAGTTCAATGATGGGGGTTTTTTCTGTCATACCGGTCGCTTTTTCTGAAACTTTTATATTGAAATTAGTGGGCTTCTTATGTAAAGAGTTTTTGTATAGGGTTTTGCAGGGCGTGGGAAGAAAAAAGTGAGAGGAAGAAAAGAAGAGAAAGAGAAGGAGGAAGAGGAAGAAGAAGAGGAAGAAGAAGAAACAAAGAGAAAAGAAACAAAGAGAAAAGAAACAAAGAGAGAAGAAACAAAGAGAGAAAAAACAGTAAAAAAGGTCAGGGCAGGAGCTCTTCCAGATTTCCTTCTCCTTCCCTGCTCCTGCCCGCCAGGTAGGCGGCCGTGAGGATAAAGCAGCAACCTATAACCGTGCTTATATAAAGAGGGCTTTTCAGGACCGTGACGTCAAAGAAGATTCCTGAGACCGGTTCGATCAGGGCGAGGATGCTTCCGGTCTGGGCACTTATCCCGGCTATCCCTTTCAGGTAGAGGAGAGCCGCAAGGGTGATGGTTACCCCGAATAGCACCAGGGTCTGCAGGTTTTCAAGGACCAGAGGGAAAGGAGTAGAGGCAATGGAAGGCAGCACCAGGAGCAGGCTTACGCCTGTGAGCCAGAAGGTCTGGGCCATTCCCGAATAGTCGTCTTTGAGGTAGCGGACCGTGATGATCACCGCCCCAAAGGAGAGGCCGGAAAGCATCCCGAATAGCAGGCCCTTGAAAAAACTGCTGTCCGCTCCGAAGTTGCTCAGGACTTCTCCCGGGCGGGCTATCAGCAGCACCCCGGCAACCGCAAGAGCGAGAGGCAGCAGACTTTTACCATTCCTTTTCTCTCCCAGGATAGTGGGGGCCAGCAGGCTAACATATACGGGAGCCGTGTAGAGGAGCAGGATAGCTATGGAAATTCCACTGTACCTGATAGCCGAAAAGAAGCACAAACCGGTCACGGTATTCAAAAAGCCAAGTAGCAGGAGGTATTTTCTGTTTCTCCCGAGGTGGAGTTCTTCCAGGCCCCCGCTCAGGAACAGGTAAAGAAAAAGCATGCAAAGCCCGAAAAAGAGCCTGCAGAAAAGAATGGACCCCACGGACATGTCCTGGATCCGGTCCAGGAAAATCCCGAGCGTACCGTAGATGATGCTGCCGCCTATGACTTCTGACTGGGATTTGAAAGAGCCTGCCCGTGTGAGCATGCCCGTGAATTAATACTGCCTATATATATTATTTTGGAAACTTGTTTTTGGAAAACCGGACATTTATTCTTCCTCAGCCTCGGCCTCGAAAGCCCACCTGTCCCCGAAGAGCCTTCTCTCTCCGAAAATCCATTTTTTCAGGGAATCGAAACTTTCCAGGCTCACCACCAGGGCGGCTGCCAGGATAAAAACGGAGCCTACCAGCATGCCCCTGTGTATCGAGCTTCCCAGGACCGTGTAGTCGAAAAAGATACAGGAAACGGGTTCTACCAGGGTCAGGATACTTCCCGTAACAGCGGTTACACCCGCAACCCCCCTCATGTAGAGTACTGCCGCGGTTGCCGTAATAAGAACCCCGAAGAGTACAAGGGCCTGGAGGTTTGCAACAAGCACTGTCCCGGGCACCTTGACTGCAAACGGGGCCAGGAAGAAAAGGCTGATTATACTCTGCCAGAAGAGCTGGGTCAGGCCGTTATACTCATCTCTGAGGAAGCGGACCGATATGATGACTCCGCTGCTGAAAAGGCCTCCAAGCAGCCCGTAAAGTATACCTTTCAGGTAGTTACCCGAGATATCAAGCTGTTCGAAACCGCCTTCAGGCCTCGTTACATAGAAAACGCCTACCAGGCCCAGGAAAAGAGCGAGAATTGTCCTTCCGGTATTCTTTTCCCCGAGCAGTAGAGGGGCAAGGAAGGTAAGATATATGGGGTCCGTATAAAGGAGCAGGACTGCCGAAGAAGCTCCCAGGTAACGGATTGCGGAATAATAGCAAAACATCTGTGAAACATAAAGGAGCCCCAGGAGAAGGAGGTACTTCTTCCTTTTTTTCAAAGAAAGCTGCCCCAGTTTGCCGGTAATTGAGAGGTAAACGAAAATGGTGATAAGGCCGAACAGCAGCCGGTAGAAAAGAATCGAACTCACGGACATGTCCCGGAGTAATTCCATGAAGATCCCGACTGTACCGTAAATCATGCACGCAGCCAGGAGCTCAAAGTGGTGCTTATACGAGGCGGACATTATAATAAATAGAGTATATTAGTGTATATATAATTTTAGGGGGATAGAGGGTTAACAATAGAAGAAGATTGAGGAAGGTTTCAGGTTTTTTCGGGTTATTCAATTTATTCAGTTTATTCAGTTTATTCAAGCTTTTTCGGGTTTTTTCAGGCTGAGCACCACCCTTTCCCTGCTCCCCGTCCTGTAGATGGTCAGGCCTTTCAGGCCCTGTTTCCAGGCATAGGTAAGGGCTTTTCCGATCTCGTCCCTGCTCGCTTCATAAGGCATGTTGATGGTCTTTGAGATCCCTGCGTGGCAATGGCGCTGGAAGGCTGCCTGCATATCGATATGTGTCTTCCAGCCGATGTCCAGGGCCGACCTGAAGAGCCGCTTTTCTTCCCCGGACACAGGTTTCCCGGACCCGGAGTCAGGCCCCTCAAGGTCCTGCAGGGTGCCGTGAATATAGACGTGCTCGAGGAGCCTTTCATATTCAGCTTTCTGGAGTCTGGGCCTGAAACGGACTTCGAAAATAGGGTGGACAAGCATGAATTCTTTGCCCACCGTCTGCGTCCTCCGGTATACCCAGCTGAATACGGGCTCGATTCCCGCGGAACACCCGGCAAGGAGACTGATGGTGCCAGTGGGGGCAATGGCTGTAAGGGCGGCATTCCTCATAGGGTATTCCCACGTGGATATTTCCCATTCGGGAAAAGGCCCTTTTTTCTCCGCAAGCTTTCTTGATTCGAGAACTGCGGCTTCGTCTATGCAGGTCATGAGTTTTTCCGCAAGTTTCAGGGCTTCGACGGAATCGTAGGGGATCTCCAGCTTCAAAAGCAGGTCATGAAAACCCATCACCCCGAGCCCCACCTTCCGGGTCCTTTTCGTGTTTTTCTCGATTTCCGGGACCGGATAGACATTTACATCGATCTCGTTATCCAGGAAACGGACTGCTGCAGCTGTGACTTCCCTGAGGTAAGCCAGGTCAACCATCCCGGCTGCTGCGAAGAGGGAGAGGTTGATGCTGCCCAGGTTGCAGGACTCGTAGGGAAGGAGCGGCTCTTCCCCACAGGGGTTTGTTCCGGTGATCCTTCCCAGTTCCGGGGTGAAGTTGTCCTTATTTATACGGTCATAAAAAAGGACGCCCGGCTCCCCGTTTTTCCAGATCCCGTCTACGATCTCGGAATAGATTTCCCCTGTCTTCACACCTGTCCTTTCATTCCAGACCTCTTCTGTCCGGCCTGCCTCAATTAGCTCCATAAAGGTATCCGGGATCATTACCGAGAGGTTGAAATTGCTAAAGTCCCCTTCCACCCGCTTGGCCCTGATGAAGGAGATAACATCGTCGTGGGACACGTCCAGGATCCCCATATTAGCCCCCCTGCGCCGCCCGAACTGTTTTATCACGTCCGTTGCCGCGTTGAAGAGCCCCATGAAAGAAAGTGGGCCGCTGGCAACCCCGTCAGTGCAGAGGGCAGGTGAACCCTTTGGCCGTATATTTGAAAAGTTAAACCCGGTACCTCCCCCGGTCTTCTGGATTAGGGCCGCGGTTTTGATCGCTTCGAAAATATCCTCTACACTGTCCTCCACAGGGACCACGAAACAGGCGGCAAGCTGCCCGAGCTCGGTGCCCGCATTCATGAGAGTGGGCGAACTTGGGAGAAAGATTTTCCGGACCATCAGTTCCCTGAATTCCCGGTATTCTTCCTCATTTGTTGCAATTGCCCTTGAAACCCTCTCGCAGATATCTTCCCAGCTTTTTTCCCCTTCCCGCAAATACCTGGCTTTAAGGATCTCATCAACCAGGAAATCCCATCCTTCCGCTTTTTCCCGCATCCGAAGTCTCTTTCCCGCTAAATTAAACGGCAACTGCCGCAGGTTTCGAATTTCCAGCAAAAATAAGGTTTGGTCGTAGTTCTGGAACATTAATTGTTCAGCGTATTGCTGTCCGCTGTAGATTTTAATCCAGCGTATAGTTGTATATTCTTCGGGATTTTTTATCATTGTAACCGAACATCTGTTCAGAATCTTTGTTGAGAATTGTATTTACTGATTGGGCATTTTGGGATAATTCTCTAAAAAACATAACAAGGAGCTTTTTGGAAGCAATTGGAATCCCGGGCTCTCACCGGTCGTCGTAGACGACCGGCTTTTACAAAAATTTGTAATTAGAAGGAAATTGAGAAGTAAAGCTGGTTACGAAAATTGAAAAGTAAGGCTGATGACGAAAGCTAAAAACGAAAATTGATGACAACAGTTAAAAACGGAAACTGAAGATGTAAATTGAATAAAAAGAAAAGGAAAAGTAAAAAACCGGGGCTCAAACGAGCTCGGCTTTTTCGATCTTCACTTCTTTCGTAGGGCGGTCGTTGCGGCCGGTCTTCACTTTCCCAATCTTATCGACTACATCCATGCCTTCGACGACCTTCCCGAAAACCGGGTGTCCTCTGTTCAGGTGGTTGTTGTCAACCAGGTTGATGAAAAACTGGCTGCCTCCGGTGTTGGGGCCTGCATTTGCCATGGAGATGGTGCCCCTGTCATTCCGGTTGTTTTTGGTGAACTCGTCCGGAATTTCATATCCCGGGCCGCCCATGCCCGTGCCTGTGGGGTCTCCGCCCTGGAGCATGAAACCGTCAATGACGCGGTGGAAGATAATGCCGTCGTAGAAGCCCTCACTTACGAGCTTTGCGAAGTTCCCTGCGGTAATCGGCATGTCTCCGTACAGTTCGATTGTGATGTCACCCATGTTGGTGTGCAAAATTGCTTTTTTTCCCTTCCATACAACCATTTTAATACCTCTGTATAACTTTATATTCCATGTTTTGTTTTTGTGTTTACTTTTGTTTTTTGTGCGTTGTATGCATATCTTACATGTAAATCCTTCGCCAGCCGAGTTGCGGCTCGGCAGTACGCTGTCCGTTTCGCTACGCTGCGCTTCGCTCAAGCGGACTAATTATGTTTGTTTATAATGAGCTGTGTTTTGGCAGAAGGTTACCTGTGTCGGGTTTTGGCTCCGTTGCAAAAAAATATTGAGGGAAAATCAGTAGTTTTTTTTTAAAAAAGATATATTATATAAAGTTTTTACTTTTTCAAGAAGTATAGTTGAGTACTTTTCAATTCCACTTTCAAAAATGCGCTCGGAAAGCCATAAGATTCCATTTTTTGGATTTCAGCTTTCTGTATCCGAGCTGTGAAAACTTATCCATTGGTCGTCTAGTCAGGGCATTTTTGCTATTTTGGTTCGAGAAGTAAGTTGTCATAAATTTATTCATGTGTTTAATTCCTGACTCCCCGCAGTTCCTGTTGGAGTCGAATTTCCAAATTAAGGGGAAGTGATATTGTTGTATCTGAAAGGAGTTGCCCTGGTATTATTTGTACCGCAGATTAATAATTTTTAATATGAATATAGACAATTTAAACTTTTTTATTGAACTTGTAATATATATTATAATTGAATGCAGGTTCTTCTTCTTTTTAAAATTATTGATTATTTAGACATTGAAACCTACTCATATTTGGAAGTATGTTAGGGAGAAAGTGGTGTTTATAATGAGGATTATGCCTCATGAGGAGGCTGTTGGAAACCAGACTTATATAAAAAATTTGTATAAATCCTCAACTTCATATAATATTTTTTCTGATTTTAATATAGCAAATAAATTGCAAATTAATTGCAAATGAATTTTCAAAAATAGTGGTGGGGGCCGCTTGTATGGACATATTTAAGGCATTTTGCCTGTGTATAATTGCAGGAATCATAGCAACAGCAATCGCGTTTCCGGCTTCAGCAGAGATTATTTCAGAATACGAAAATGGAACCGATGAAGAAATAAATGTATCAAATGTATCAGATGTCGCACCTGAAATCAATTTAACGGAAATCCTTGACCCGGGCATGGACCTGAATTTCCGTTTCCTGACCTCAATGCTGGAACTGCTTGACCTGAACCTCAGGCTCATAGACGGGACCCTGGAGTCCCGGGTTTCCGAGTATCCTTTCCTTGCACCTACTCTTGAAGGGACCAACTCGGGTATCACCGCGGTTGATTCTATTCTCGTTGTCATGGGCTCGGGACCCCCGGGTGTTAATGAAACAAATGTCAGTACGGATTCCATCAACGAGAGCTTTGTACGGATAAACGACAGCCTCGAATCCCCCCATTCCATGGTCGAACATGCCAATTCAACCCTGGGAGAACCAAACGCCACCACCCCGATGATCCTTGAGATGTTTGAAAGCATAAAGGGGATGCTGGCGGTTTTCGGGTGAAAGGATATTAGCCCCCAATAGCTTACTGAGTTACTATTCAAAGGTTAGAGAACCGTTTAGCTTCACCGTACTTCGCTCAAATGGAATTAATAATCCAAATCTTATTTTTTATTAGTTACGGGATGCCTCCGTAAACTTAGCCAAAGCAACCTAATCCTTCTTCAAAGGCTGGGGGAGTTTTTTACTTTTACTAAAGGTATGGCTGAATAGTTATGAAGGATTAATCAATATTTCATGCTTAACGGCTCATCAGATCCATCAGTTTATGGGGAGTAGGACTTACGCACTTGAAAGGCCAAAAACTTCATATTCTTTGAAATATACTAACGACAATAGTAATAAGTGGAGACATATAAAAAACCATAATTGGAGAAAACCATAATTGAAGTTATGGTATAAATCCATCCAAGTGTATTGACATTGATTACATTGATTTTCTCATTGTGGCATCTAACGTTTATAGCTGTACTGAAGCCGCCAGATTTTCTCATTCTGTAGATGATGCTTCTACCCATAACTCCTTTACTTGCCTACTTCAAAGGCAACCTCCAGACACGAGAGCACATATAATGTTCTCATTAAGAGCTTTTCTCAGACTGGAATTACAAAGAATCAAAACGGGTATATCCTCGTTTGAAAGCAAAACAAAAATTATCAGAGAAGCAGTGACAGCATATTTAAATGACCCTCTATACACATCAAATTAATTTATGTAGGTACGAGGTTGTTAAAAACGGTATGTTGAGGGCCAAATGCGTAACTTATAGGACGGAAAAACATGGAATTGAAATACGTGCCCACAACCTGTCCCTACTGTGGAACAGGGTGTGGCTTTAACCTTGTGGTAATAGATGGAAGGGCTGCAGGCATCGAGCCCCGGCAACGGGCTCCTGTTAATTCAGGGAAGCTTTGCCAGAAGGGCAGGTATGCCCACGAGTTCATCCACAGCAAGGACCGGCTTGTAAAGCCGCTGGTCAGGAAAAACGGGCAGCTTGTGGAGGCGACCTGGGAAGAAGCTTTGAATCTGGTTGCAGGAAAATTCATTACTTTTCACCCTGAGGAAATTGCCTGCCTCTCTTCGGCAAAGACCTCAAACGAGGACAACTACCTTATGCAGAAATTTGCCCGGGTTGTCCTTAAAACTTCCAACGTCGACCACTGTGCAAGACTCTGCCACTCCTCTACAGTCGCTGGCCTTGTTGCAGTTTTCGGTTCTGGAGCCATGACGAATTCAATTGCGGACCTGGAAGAGTCTAAATGCATCTTCATTATCGGGAGCAATACCTTCGAGCAGCACCCCCTTATAGGCAGGAGGGTAATGCTTGCAAAGAAGAAGGGAGCTAAAATAATCTATGCGGACCCCCGCTTTACACCCACGGCAAAACAGGCGGACCTCTACCTTTCCATGTACTCGGGAACAGATGTGGCTCTCCTGAACGGGCTAATGCACCACATCATAGAAAACGGCTGGGAAGATTCGGCATTTATCGCGAAAAGGACAAAAGATTTTGAAGCAATGAAAACCGTTGTCATGCAGGAGGCCTATTCCCTGCCGAATGTTTCAAAAATCACAGGAGTGCCTGAGGAAGACTTAAAAACCGCAGCTAAGTGGATCGCCCACTCAAAGCCTTCTGCACTTCTCTACTCTATGGGCATCACCCAGCATACGGTGGGGGTAGACAACGTGAAGTCCACTGCAAACCTGATGCTGCTGACCGGAAACCTTGGCATTCCCGGAGGAGGGGTCAACCCTCTGCGGGGGCAGAACAACGTACAGGGCGCCTGCGACATGGGTTGCCTGCCGGACGTATATCCCGGGTACGGGAAAGTCTCAGATCCTGAAATCCGCAGGAAGATTGAATCTATCTGGGGAGCCGGAGAACTTCCTGAAAAAGCGGGAGTCACGGTCACAGAGCTGATGGAAGAGCTTGCTGAAGGGACATCGCCGGTCAGGTGCATGTACGTTATAGGAGAAAATTTCATGCTCTCGGATCCGGATCTGAACAGGATCAGAAAAGCCCCGGAACACCTGGACTTCCTGGTCGTACAGGACATTTTCCTGACCGAGACCGCAAAGTTTGCTGACGTCGTCCTGCCTGCAGCCTGTTATGCAGAAAAAAACGGGACTCAGACCAGCGCCGAGCGCCGTGTCCAGCGGCTCAGAAAAGCCCTTGACCCGCCGGGAGAAGCTAAAGCAGACTGGCGCATTATCTGCGAACTTGCCGGGCGTATGGGGTACAGGCCGCAGTTTTGCTACCTTAACGAAGCTGAGGTTTTTGAGGAGATTGCAAAGGTTGTTCCCCAGTATGGGGGTATGAGCTACGCGCGCCTCGAAAACCCTGACTCTCTCCAGTGGCCCTGCCCGGACAAGTCCCATCCGGGGACACCCATCCTGCATACCGAAAAATTTGCCACCCCGGACGGACTGGGGGAGTTTTCCGCCGTAGAATGGAAGCCTCCTGCCGAAGTCCCGGATGCGGAATATCCCCTTATCCTTACCACAGGGAGGAATATCTGGCACTGGCACACCGGAACCATGACACGCAGGTCCGAAACCCTGGACTCCGAAGTCAGGACCGGCTGGGTGGAGCTTCACCCGAAGGATGCGGAAAAACTTGGAGTAAGTAACCGGGAAAAAGTCCGCGTACTTTCCCGGAGGGGGAAAATCGAAATCCCTGTAATGGTTACGGAAGACATAAAACCCGGGGTTGTTTTTATCCCCTTCCATTTCAAGGAATGTGCGGCCAACCTGCTGACCAGCGGAGCCCTTGACCCCGTGGCAAAGATCCCGGAGTACAAGGCCTGTGCGGCCAGGATCGAGAAAATAGAGCCAGTAGAGCATGCTGATCTGGTAGAACCAATGGAGGGAATACTTTGAAAACTTTGAAAGGAGACATGTTTTATGTCCGGACCTGCGACCCGGAGTTCCTGGAAAAAGGCGAATCAGGGGGTGCGGTATCAGCCCTTTTGAAGTTCGCCCTGGAAAGCGGAAGCGTGGACGCAGTACTTGGGGTCAGGAAAGGTGCAGACCTCTACGAAGCTGTTCCGGTGCTGATCACAGACCCGGAGGAAATTTTGGAAATATTGGGTTCCCTGCACTGCGGGACTCTTCTTCTCTCCAGGCTTTTCAGCAGTTACCTGGTTGGGGCAAAGGACATGAGGGTTGCAGTTGCCCTGAAAGGCTGCGATGTAATGGGGCTTTACGAGCTTGCAAAGCGGGGAGAGGTAAGGCTAGAAAATATCCTCATGCTGGGGCTGAACTGCGGAGGCTCAATCAGTCCGGAAATGGCAAGGAAAATGGCTGTAGAAAAGTTTGGAGTGGACCCCGATTCGGTTGAAAAGGAAAGGATTTCAAAGGGTAAGTTCATCTTCAGGACTCCTGACGGGGAATTTTCGGTGCCCATGGACGAACTTGAGGAGGAGGGCTATGGGCGCAGGAGCAACTGCAGGCGCTGCAAGCTGAAAATCCCACGACAGGCCGACCTTGCCTGTGGGGAATGGGGCGTTATTGGCACGGAAGCAACTTTTGTTGAGGTTTGCAGCGCAAAGGGTGCAGAGTTGCTTGAAAAAGCTGAAGCCTCAGGAGCTATCGAGGCTTTTTCACCCGTTCCGAAAGGGCTGGAGATCCGGGGTAAAATAGAGCAGTCGATGCTGAACCTGGCAGAGGAATGGAGGGAAAAAGACTTCCGTGCTCTGGGAGAAGGAAAAGCCGGTTTTAAGCAGCTGATTGATGAGACTTCCCGCTGCATCAAGTGCTACGCCTGCATTGAAGTCTGTCCTGCCCTCCCCTATGCAAAACCATCCGATTTTAAATTAGACGGTTCCGGAAAGGTGCCCCCTGCTTTTGCGTTCCATGCGCTTCGCTGTTCCCTTGTTGCTGATTCCTGCATCAACTGCGGGCAGTGTGAGGAACTATGTCCCATGGATATCCCGAATGCGCTTTTTATGCATTCTTTTGCGGTGAAACTTCAGGAAATCTACGGGTACAGGGCAGGGGAAGAACCCTCCCTTCCAACGGTTGCACCTCTGGAAGCTTTCTTTCACGAAAAGGAACAGAATAAATCCGGCAAAAGGGGAGATGAGGGACTCTGCAGGGACCTCTTCTGCGTCCCGGACCTAGCTCACAAGATAAGCCGCTGTCAGGATGAACAAAAAGCCCAGAAAAGTTGAGATATAGAGAGGGCTTCTCAGGACTGTGTGATCAAAAAATATACGGGTTTCGGGGAAATCGGACCTGAGAAAAACCCTGGTAAAAGATTAGAATTTAGATCATAATGATTATAATCCGTATCTTTTACCCCAATATAACCTCTGAAACCGGGTAAAAATATGGGAAGGGAATAGAGGAAAAACCAGAGCGACCGGAATACTGTATTTCACCGTTCATTTCCCGCGCCTTAGCGCGGCTTTTCCCCGACCGCTGTTTTGAGGAAATGTAAGATGGAAAAATCCGTACCTAAAAATCCGTACCTAAAAATCCGTACCTGAAAAGCAATCCAGCCCTTAAAAAACAAGTGGGCCAACTGCTCAAAAACAAACCAGGTCAGGTTCAACTGGCGGGTAGTTCCACCCACTTTCCCGAATTACTGTTTACGTAACTTTTTATGAGCTCGATTTTGGCAGCAACTTCCCTATCTTCCATCACATTTTTCTCCCGGCTATTTTGGTATTTTGATTCAACCACCTTCATTTTTATTACTAAGGGAGCGCGGAGGGTCACGAATACCCCGACCTTCACAGGGTTTCCGAGTGTCCGTTTCTTGCTCCCACCCTTGAAGGTAGCGCTTCAGGCGTTGCGGCGGTTGATTCGATGCTTGTGGTTATGGGCTCGGGACCCCAGGGTGTAAATGAGACAAATGTCAGCACGGATTCCATTAACGAAAGCTTTGAAAGGATAAACAAGAGCCTGGAATCCCCGGATTCAATGATGGAGCATGCCAACTCAACTCTGGGAGAAGCGAACGCCACCACCCCGCTTATCCTCGAGATGTTTGAAAGCATAAAGGGGATGATTTCGCTCTTCGGGTAAAGGTTCGGTTTAAGTCCCGGACGTAAATACTTACACTTGTATATAACCACAGAAGACACGGAAAGCACGGAATGATTGTGTCCCTATTTCCTTTATTCCGTGTTTTCCGTGCTTTCAGTGGTTTAACTTTCACTTGAGATCGGTGAAAAAATTTGGGTCATTGACTATAGTTTAGTCATTTCAATTTCACTCTCAATTTGCCAGTTTCACCAGTGTCTTAGTTTTCTTAATGTGTCGGTCCATGTATAAGTCCTACCCGCATGTGCGGGGCATGTTGAACATTAAATTTCGGGAACAAAAAATTGATGAACTTCTGGGCATATTGGTAGTCAAACGTGCCCGCAACTTTGTACGCTGTTGTTTTTACGGAAAATCTTGAATAAGCACAATTTACTTGCCAGAAATAACCGAACGTTTCCATTTTTAAAACAGTATAATAATTATTCTTATTCTATCCGTCAGATAAAATTAACTATTTTTTTCAACACTCGATTTTTATACTTTTATTTGCCGTCAAAATTTTCAGCGCAATTCCGGCATCTAAGCCCGAAATTCCCGGAAAAATAAACGAAAACCCCCCAAAATCCGTCTTTTTTTCAGTGTTCAAATCTTTCCAAATATAATAAATCCACCCATAAAAATCGGATATTTATAGCAGCTCCATCTGATTTTTTAGTGAGGATCGGTTCACGCAGGTCCTTGTGGTATAGAAGGTACAGGTGGTGCTGAACTGAAGAATTACCGGAGGCTTTACATCTGGGGGATATTTCTGGGAGCTTTTATCGCAGCCGGGGCACTCCTGGCTTCATCGGGAGAGATTTCGCTGGCCGATACGAGCGTCACGGATGCTTCCGTGACACTGACTTCCGCAGAACAGAACGCAGCAGAGTCCTATTCAACCGAAACGGATCCTGTTGGAACAAACCCTATTGGAACAAATCCTGTTGAAGCGGATTCCGAGGGAACAGATTCAGATGAAAAAAATTCCGCAGAGCTGAATTCAACGGAAAACGAAGAAGTCCCCGTCGAAGGGGCTGTCAATTTCATGGTCTCGATGCTCGAAATGGCGGAACTGAACACGAGGCTGATAAATGCCACCCTGAGCTCAAGGGTTTCGGACTACCCATTCCTCGCCACGACCATCGAAGGCACGAGTGAGGGGGTAGAATACATGGACTCGGTACTTACGTACCTGGGCTCGGAGCAGCAGATCATGGATGAAAACAATTTCACGGATGAGGCATTTACTGACGCATTACTCGCAAATGAATCCTACAATGAATCTATCAAAGAATCGTTCAATGATTCCATCAATGATTCCATCGTTGAAACCATAAGTGCAAGCCTGGAACTGCTGAACGAAAGCATCGAACCTCCACAGCAGATGATGGATAATGCAAACTCGACGCTGGGGGCGGAAGAGGAAACAACGGAGCTGATAGGTTCAATATACGAGTCAGTGAAACTTATGGTGTCGACGGCGGAATGATTTTTTATTTTTTTCAAACAGAAAGCAAGCAATATATCCCCAAAAGTCAGTTCCTTTTAAGGAACACAACCGTATTATTCACGGGTGGCTCTGGTGAAACCCTCAGATACTCTTCAAACCCTGCCAGAATTTTGGGTGGGAAACTGTTGTCCAGGACTTTCCTGAGGCCCTTTTCATAGATGCGAAACGAAACCCTGCAATCCTTTGGCAGGACTTTTGCCAGGTGTCCGAAGATCTCCTCTTTCGGTTCGGCCTGGGCCGCCACCATGACAAGGTCCGTAGGCTTTTTGAAGGGGAGGGAAAAATGGTTTCCTGAAATAATTTCTATGCTATCGGAAAGCCCGAGGCATTCGATCACCTTTCTTGAAAGAGCCGCCCTTGCCTCATCCTGCTCGATCCCTATGCCGGAGAGGGCATACTCCCTGCAGAGGACGATAAGGCTCAAAGGGAGGGGACCGCTTCCGAGAAAAAGAACACAATCACCGGGTTTCAGGCCGGAACCTTCGTATTCGGTTTTCGCAAGCTGCAGGTAATTTTCATAGAAGGTAAAATTTATGATTGTTTCCCAGGGAGCGGGGCTTGCAAGGAGTTTTTCTGCCTGCTCGGTTTCAAGTTTCAAATTGTATAAGAAGCGAAAACGGGAAATAGAGTCAAGTACCGGAGCAAATTTCGGGGTTTTGAGAAAACTGTCCGCCAGAACTTCCTCAGCTTCAAGGGCTGCCAGCCTGTCCAGCCTCTTAAATATGCCTTCCAGGCGGCCTGAGGGATCAAGGAGGATTTCTTTGGCCTCAAGCCCCCCTACCAGCGAATGAATACTTTTCAGTTCCTTATTTAGTTCCGAAAATACGTCTGCCTCAGGCCCGGCGGGACTCATGGAACCCACAAGGGGACTTATGGAACCCATAAGATTACTCACACTCCAGGAATACCAGAGTATTGTTGACCTGCCTTTCAGCCTGAATACTCATTGTTTTTTTAAACCCTGTAAGGTACTCTTCCCTTACGGGCCAGTAGAGGAGCTGTCTCATGCCGGTGTAGTCCCTGTAGCAGATGGAAGCGGGTTTTTCCAGGCCCTTTTTCTCCCTGGCCTTCAACATGGAGTGGAGGTTTTTGAAGATACGCTGTTTCGGCCAGGCCAGGCCTGCCATCATTACGGAGTCCCACTCAAGCCTGGAGAGGGCAGATTCATCCCCGCAGATTATTCGGATTTTGTCTTCAAGCCCGAAGTGTTTCACACAGCGAGTTGCAAAAGCTACAGCTTCCGGGTCAGAATCGATCCCTATGCAGTGGATGCCGTAGAGCCTGCCAAGGAGCAGAAGCGATATCGGGAGAGGACCGCAGCCAAGGAAAGCAAGGGTGGAAACTTTGGGGCAGCTGCGAACATAGTCCCTGATCATGGACTCATACCTTGGGTAGAGGGAAAAGGTCTCCAGAGCCCCCCAGGGGTTCTCACAGCCCAGGATTTCTTCTGTAAGCTGCCGCTCATGCAGGCTGAAAAAATTACTGTACCTGGAATAGATATCAGGAAGCAGGGAGTGGACCTTAGGGTCATTGAAAATGTACTGGCAAAGTTCCTCATCGAGATCCAGATGTCCGAGGGCGTCCAGCTCTGAAAATAGGCCAAAAAGCTGGCCAGAGCTTAAAGCTGCCATTTTCCCGCCATCAAGGCCTCTTATTTTTTCATGAAACTGGATGATTTGTTTCCTGATGCTGTCTAACTGCTGGCTTTGCCGCTGTAGGGGCCGGGAAAAAACGTAAGGCCAGGAATAGCCATTAATCTCGATATTCTTCATATTATTCATAGGGCTGGGGTTCCCCCGAAGAGGTAGTTATTAAAATTTTTACACACATCGGTTTCAACCTTTTTTTAAAAGAAACAGATTCTTGTTTTTTTGAGTGATTATATAAGTTTATCTATATTTTCGGGATCAGGTAAACTCATCAATAAACGGTGCCGAAAATCGAGGTTATTATATTAAAATATGGGATAAGTAGTATGATATATTTTAACAAAAATAAGAAAAAAGAAAAAAATCCAATTGTAAAAGAGTTGAATCCAGAGTTGCGGCAATTTCTAGCAATACCCTGTAGAAATATCGAGACTGTTTAAGCACGTCAGGATTTTTCCACCTTTTTTGTCCCGGAGATCAGGAAGATCGGGTAATCCCTGAAAACCCTCTGGAGGAAGGAAAGCCTGGAATCCTCAAAGCGCCGGATCCCGAGCAGGGGATCGGCTTCTACTTCCGTAAGCCCGGAACTCATGAAAAGCTCGGAAACGTTTTCCGGGTTTATATCCCTGTAAAGGGGCAAAAAGGGCCTGATCGGGGTATAACATTCTTGAAAAAACGAGGGACACCTGTCCTTTTTCACGACTTTTCTAAAAGAGCTCTTGAGAAAACGCTTGAGCCCTGGCAGCAGGCCCGGATCAAACCAGTTCCCGTCAATGGCATAGATCTGTCCCCCGGGTTTCAAGACTCGTTTCCACTCCTCCAGGGCCCTGGGAGGTTCGGGGAGAGTCCAGAGCAGGTACTTGTTTACCACGAGGTCAAAGGAATTGTCCTCGAAGGGGAGGTTTTCTGCGTCCCCCAGGGAAAAATTAACGTCTGCCCCGAGTTCCCGGGCATTGGACCTGGCCTTTTCAAGCATGCCTGTCGAGATGTCAACCCCGCTGACCTCATGCCCCATTTCCGTAAAAAGCAGGGCAAGAAAGCCTGCACCGGTACCCACATCCAGGACCCTCAGGCGCTTTCCCGGAGGCAAAGCATCCGAAAGAATCCGCTTCCAGGCATCCCGTTCTTCTTCACAAAAACCGGAAATCCCGTTAGTGTAAGAAGCCGACCTGAAATTCCAGTAATCTACCACAACATTCTTGATATCCATAATGTATCCCCATGAAAGATTTTCAGAGGAAGGCCTGTCCAGGCCCGCCTACAAACTCGTTTTTAATGGCTCCACTTTTTTCGAATGACCATCATTTAGTTTTAGATTCCTCAAGGATTGACATACAAATTGGAAAATAATTATAACTAGGGGTATAAAAAGATATGTGTAATACATATTAGGTATGATAAATAATTATAAAAATAATATTTGTGGGAGAATTCTGAAAAAAAATGCCAGAACAACCGGAATGCCGTATTCCACCGTTCATGTCCCGCGCTTTAGCGCGGCTTTTCCCTGACCACTGCTTTTAAGGAAGTGGAAGGCGGAGAAATCCATAGCGGAAAACAATTTACACCTGAAAAATAGCAATGCCTGAAAAACAAGTGGACCAACTGCTCAAAAACAAACAAGGTTAGGTTCAACTGGCGGGTCATAATGGCAATGGCGGGTAGTTATGGCTAAAATGTCCATAATCGATTACGTCATTGTCCACGAACTCTGCCACATGAAGCATAAAAACCACTCAAAGGCTTTCTGGAAGGAGGTGCAGAAGGTCCTGCCGGATTATGAGGAAAGGAAAGAATGGTTAAGGGTGTATGGGGATTTGCTGAAGATATAAGATTTAGGAGCTTAACCGGAATCAAACCCCCGTTAATTTTACTCCCTGAACCTTTCTACCCATTACAGGAACTATATGTTTGAATTCTGCAATACCCGCTAAAACGAGCAAATCTGCAATATGGGGTGCAGTTTTTGTATCAGAACTTCGGTTATATATTTTCTTTGCTATTTTTATTAGATGGCTTTCAAGAGAAATCCCGGGATAGTTTTCCGAAATTCTGGCACCAATCTTTACAGGCCCTTTGCTCGCATCAAGAAATATTACTGCTTCTTTGAATCTCCAAATCTCGATGTATAATGGATTGCCAGATTCAAGCTTAAAGAGAATTTTGTCGCCAGGAGTTTTTTGAAAAAGCTGGTATTTTTGTCTTTTGTTTTCGCCAAAGGCTTTATTCCGTGGAGACTCCACCCACTTTCCCGAATTACTGTTTACGTAACTTTTTATGAGCTCGATTTTGTCAGAAACTTCCCTATTTTTCATCATATTTTACTCCCGGCTATTTTGTTATTTTGATAAAACCACCCATCTTTTTCATTTTTTTTAAAAAGATGTACTGTATTCAATAAATGTTAAATTACCTAAATCTTTCGACGATTTTTACAGTTTCTTCTTCCCCAGTTCCAAAACCTTTATATATAAAAGACAATATTAAGCATTGTTGTACATAATTATACAACAGTGATGCCATATGCACGTTAAAATCCAGCAGATCCTCGACACAACAAAAACCCGCATAAGGGCTTTCGAACCGGAAATTAGACCTGGAGGGATGCCCGAATGTATGCAGAGGCGGGACTTCCTTTCGGCAGTGGCAGATGCCAGAGCCGAAGGCAGGGTACCCGTGATTGCGGAGGTCAAGCCCGCTTCCCCGGGAAAAGCCTTCAGGGAGATCCTCCCCGGAGATGCTGCAAGGCTGGCGTGGGAAATGGAGGAGGCTGGAGCTGTTGCGATTTCAGTCCTGACCGAACCCGAGGTGTTCCGGGGCTCGCTTGAAAACCTGGAAGCCGTCAGGAGGACTGTTTGTTTGCCGGTCCTTAGAAAGGATTTCATAATTGACAGGCTCCAGCTTGAGGAAACCCAAAGCGATCTCATCCTCCTGATCGCAGGGATCCTCGGGGAAAATCTCCTGGATTTTGTTGATCTCGCACTTAAAAAGGGATTTGAGCCGCTGGTGGAAGTCCACAATGCAGAGGAACTGGAACTGGCTCTTGATACCCCTGCAAGGGTAATCGGAATCAACAACCGGAACCTTGAAACCCTGGAGATCAGCCTTGAAACCACCGAAAAGCTTGCACCCCTGGTCCGGGAACACGACCGGAAAAACGGGATAGATCACGTTATAGTGAGCGAGAGCGGGATCCGTGGGACGGATGACGTCTGCAGGGTAATCGATGCAGGGGCGGATGCGGTACTTGTCGGGTCCGTAATAATGGAAAACGAATCAGTTTTTGAAAAAACGAAAGAACTTGTCCAGAGCCTTGCCTGGCGCTGCTGACCTCTTTTTTACCGGCTCTCCGGAGCCGTGACAGCTTATTGAACAGTGAATTTCGGATTTCAGGTTTGAAGAAATCCGGGGCTGCTTCAAATTTTAAAAATTTGGAAAATTTTCTGAATTTCAAAATTTCGGAATCCAAATTTCTGAATTTCAAAATTCCAGAATCAAAATTCCAGAATCAAAATTCCAGAATCAAAATTCCAGAATCAAAATTCCAGAATCAAAATTCCAGAATCAAAATTTCAAAAAATCAACCGTGAAAAGAGACAAGGGAGTAATCAAATTGACAGGAACTACAATTTCAGAATCACAGATCAAAAATCCGGGGCATGGAAAACTCTCCAGCCAGGAAACAGGGACAAATGCAGGGTTAAAGGCACAGGCAAAGGGAAAGTACGGCAAATACGGGGGCCAGTACGTCCCTGAAGTCCTGATGCCTGCCCTGGAAGAGCTGATGGAAGGGTACGAGCGGTACAAAAACGACCCGGAATTCCTGAAGGAACTGGACCATTACCTTAAGGATTTCGGAGGCAGGGAGACCCCGCTCTACTTTGCCAGGAACCTTAGCAAGAAATACGGGGCAAAAATCTACCTTAAGCGCGAAGACCTGGTGCACGGGGGTGCCCATAAGCTGAATAACGCAATCGGGCAGGCGATCCTTGCAAAGTACATGGGAAAGACCCGGCTGATTGCCGAGACCGGAGCCGGGCAGCACGGGACTGCGACTGCAATGGTAGGAGCGAACCTGGGCTTCGATACCGTGGTGTACATGGGAGCAAAGGACATCAAGCGCCAGCAGATGAATGCTTACAGGATGGAACTCATGGGCACCGAAGTCCGGGCCGTGGAGTCGGGATCAAAAACTCTCAAGGATGCCATCAACGAGGCGCTCCGCGACTGGGTTACGAACGTGGAGAACACACACTACCTGATCGGCTCGGTTGTTGGGCCGCACCCCTACCCCATGATCGTGAGGGACTTCCAGAGCGTGATCGGGCGCGAGATCAAGGAGCAGATAATGGAAAAGGAAGGGCGGCTTCCGGACTCTCTGATTGCCTGTACCGGCGGCGGGAGCAATGCCATGGGGATGTTCCACCCCTTCACTGAAGACCGGGATGTCCGGCTGATTGCCGTTGAGGCCGGGGGAAAAGCCCTGAAGTGCACTGAAAAGGCAGCTCTCCATTCAGCTTCCCTCTGTGTTGGGGAAGAAGGTGTCCTGCACGGAGCCCGAACAAAGGTGCTTCAGGACAGGAACGGGCAGATCCTGGAATCCGAGTCCATCTCAGCCGGGCTCGACTACTCCGGGGTTGGCCCCGAACTTGCCAATCTCACAGACAGTGGAAGGGTCACTGCCCGCTATGTCACGGACGACGAAGCCCTTGAAGCCTTCCACGAACTGAGCAGGCTTGAAGGAATCATCCCTGCCCTGGAATCCTCCCACGCGCTGGCTTACCTGAAGAAAGCCGCCGAAGCCGGGGAACTCGGGGAACTTGTGGTAGTAAACCTCTCGGGAAGAGGGGACAAGGACCTTGAAACTGTCTTCAGCAAGATGAAGGAGGCCTGAAAGATGAGTACCGAGATTAAAGCCAGGACAGGAACTGAAACGTCAGCAGGAATGAAAGCAGAGACTGGATCTGAAATGACAGCCAGAACCGGAAAACCGGGCATATCCGAAAAGTTTGCAGAACTGAAAGCAAGGGGGGAAGGAGCCCTGGTCAGCTACGTGATGGCAGGCGATCCATCTCCTGAAGCAACCCGGGAAATCGTTGCCGCTCTTGCCAGGGGCGGGACGGACATAATCGAACTTGGGCTGCCCTTTTCGGACCCTGTTGCTGACGGCCCGACTATCCAGGCGGCAGGGCAGCGGGCGCTTGCAGCAGGCATGGACACGGAACGTTTCTTCGAACTGGTTGAGGAGCTTGGAAGCGAAATTTCCGGGATCCCCTTTGTGTGCATGACCTATTACAACCTGGTATTCAGGTACGGGATTGAGAAATTTGTGGCAGGTTCAGCGAAAGCAGGGATAAGCGGGCTGATAATTCCGGACCTGCCTGTGGAAGAAGCCTCCGAACTCAGGGAAAGCTGCGAGAGGCACGGGCTGGATCTGATCTTCCTGATCGCGCCCACCACAACCGGGGAAAGGGTGAGGAAGGTCCTGGAAAGGAGTTCGGGTTTTGTCTACCTGGTATCGAGGCTCGGGGTCACGGGTACAAGCAGCGAAGTTTCGGGAGCAACAAAGGAACTGCTTGCCAGGGTGGAAACCGACATCCCGAAAGCTGTAGGGTTCGGGGTTTCAAACGGCAACCAGGCTGCAGAGATCAGAAAAGCCGGAGCCGACGGTGTGATTGTTGGCTCGGCATTTGTCAAGATTATCGAATCGGGGAATAACGTGAACGAAAGGCTGGAAACCCTTGCAAGGGAGCTTAAAAACGGAATACTGGAAGCCGATAAATCAGAATAAAAAATCTGAAGAAAAAAGGAGTGGTGAAAAATGCAGGAAAAAATAGATGGAGAAGTGAAGGAAAAAACTCAGGGAGAAATGCAGGCATACATAAAAAAGTTGCAGGAAGGCAGGGACCTCAGTCCTGAGGAAGCTGAGGATGCGCTCGGGCAGATCCTGAGCACGGCTGAAGACGAGGAAATCGGGGAATTCCTGCTGGCTCTCCGGGCCAAAGGGGAAAAGCCCGGGGAAATCGCAGGCTTTGTTAAGGGCATGAAAACAGCCGCCAACACGATCCGGCCTGACCTGCCTTTCAGGCTTGTGGACGTTGTAGGGACCGGCGGGGATAAGCTGAACACGATCAACGTCTCGACGGCAGCCGCAATCATAACTGCTGCCGCAGGGGTCCCGGTTGCAAAGCACGGGAACCGGGCAGTCACTTCCATGGCCGGGAGTTCCGATGTGCTCGACGCTCTCGGGATCAAGGTGGACCTTCCTCCCGAAAATGTCCAGAGGACCATTGAGGAAATCGGGATAGGCTTCATGTTTGCCCCGGTCTTCCACCCGGCAATGAAGCGGGTTGCAGGCGTCCGGAAGAAACTCGGGGTCAGGACGGTTTTCAACATCCTTGGTCCCCTGACCAATCCGGCAGGAGCAAAAGGGCAGGTTGTGGGCGTCTTTGATAAAAAGCTCTGTGAACCCCTTGCCTACGCCCTGAAGGAACTGGGGTCCGAACACGCCCTTGTGGTGCACGGGGACGGGATGGACGAGATCTCGAACATCAGCGAGACCTTTGTTGCGGAGCTGAAAAACGGGGAAGTCACAACCTACACCCTCACCCCCGAAGCCCTGGGCATGCTCAGGGCAAAACCCGAAGACATCGAAGGCGGGTCCCCGAAAGAAAATGCCCGGGACCTGCTGTGCATCTTCAAGGGCCAAAAAGGGCCAAAAAGGGACCTTGTGATCCTGAACGCCGCCGCAGCCCTCTACGTCAGCGGGATCGTGGGCTCCATCCGGCAGGCAATCCCGATTGCCGAGGACGCCATTGACAGCGGGAAGGTCATGGTCAAGTTCAACCAGTTCAAAACTTTCACAGCCGAGCTTTACGAACAGGGCAAAAAGCGGAGCGCCCTCAGCGGAGAAGCCTTCCTGCCTTCTTCAAGCACTCCTTCGTTAAGCCCCGCCTCCGGGGAAAAGGCATGAAAAAAAGCCTGAAAAACCCAAATCCAGAAACCCGGCCAAAGACCCGGCCAAAGACCCGGCCAAAGACCCGGGTAAAGATTTGCGGGCTTCGAACCCCAAAGGATATCGAAGTTGCGGAAAGGGCAGGGGCTGATGCGGTGGGTTTTATCACCGAGGTCCCGGTGGAAAGCCCCAGGAAACTGGACGCCGGAACCGCAGCATCCCTGATCGCAAAGGTCCCGAAGTGCCTGGACTCCGTAATGGTCATCATGCCTGAAAACGCAAACCAGGCCCTGGACCTGATAGAAAAAGTCAGGCCCGACATCGTGCAGGTCCATTCCGGGCTTCCCTTTGCCGAAATGGAAAAAGTGAGGGAAAATACGGATCTCCCGATCATAAAAGCCCTCTCCGTGCCTGCAGGCCTGGGGGCTTCAAAGCTCCGGAACCTTGCCGAGCGGCTCCTTGAGGAGGTCCGCGGGCTGGAAGAAAGCGGAACTGTGGACAGTGTGCTCCTGGACTCGGGGCTTGCCGGGAAAACCGGCGGTACCGGCTGCGTCCACGAGTGGGCTCTGAGCCGGCAAATTGCAAAGGAATGCCGCCTTCCCCTGATCCTGGCCGGAGGGCTGAAACCCGAAAATGTGGGAGAAGCGATCAGGACCGTTTTTCCCTATGCTGTTGACACGGCCTCAGGGGTCGAAACTGAGGGAAAAAAAGACCCCGTGAAAATCCGGAAATTTATAGAAGAAGTGAGGTGTGCCAATGTTTTCCTTTGACCTTGGAAAAGAAGAATTCGAAAAGCTTGTCTCAGGGCTTGAAAAGCCTGCCATAGTCCAGCTCCTGGCAAAAGTGGACTCAGCCCGGGTCCGAAACCTCACCCCCCTGCAACTTTACCGGACTCTGAAGAGGATACAGGACGCAGGCCAGCAGGGAACAGAAAAGCAGGGCAAAGACCAGAGTGCAGACAAGGGCGAAGGCTGCCCGTGCTACTCTTACATGCTGGAATCCGTGGAAAAAGAAAAGACAAAGGCAAGGTACTCCTTTGTCGGAAGCGACCCGGACGCCGTGCTGACCATAAAAGACAGGGAAATCAGTGTAGAGCTCCTGAAAAAGGAGGCTTCCAGCCTTTTCGAGCAGGTCCGTAAGGAAATCACGGAAGGTTGCAGAGATCCGGAAACGGGAGAAAATACCATCAGGGCAGCAGTCCCACCCGGAAAAGACCTCTTCGATGCCCTCCGCCTTGCTTTTCCCACCGCAGACGGGATAGGCCTTTTGAATTCGAAACGTTTTGACAGGCAGACCTTCCTGGGAGGTGCAATCGGCTTTACGGCCTATGATGCAATCTATGACAGCTGGTTAGACACCGGGAAAGGTTTCGAGTCCGATGTTCCCGAACTTCAGTACCTGCTGGTTTCCAAAAGTTTTGTCTTCGACCACCTGACAGGAGACATCTACATCGTGCTCACACCCTTCATAAGGCCCGGCTCAGACCCGGAAGCCCTTTACGGACAGGCAGTTTCGGAGGCAGAAAAACTGTACACCCTGCTTGAAAAGGCAGTGAGGGAAGAAGGAAAGGAAAAAGAAAAGGGAGAAGAAGAAGGTAGCGAAGAAAACTTTATGGAAAGCCCCGCCTCAATTTCAAGAACTTCACCCCCTGCCCCGGTTCCCGGTGTGGAAGAGTCGGAAAGAGCAGGGTTTGAAGCGGCGGTGCTCCAGGCAAAGGAACACATTTTTGCCGGGGACATCTTTCAGGTTGTACTTTCCAGGAAGCGGGAGTTTCAGCTTAAAGAGTCGCCTTTCGAACTCTATACCCGGCTCAGGGCAATCAACCCGAGCCCCTACATGTACCTCTTCGAGTTCGGGGACCTGGCAATCGTCGGGGCAAGCCCCGAGACCCTGCTTACCGTGCACGAACGGACCGTAATCACAAACCCGATAGCAGGCACCTGTCCCAGAGGAAAGACCGGAGCCGAGGATGAGGAACTGGCAGCCCGGATGCTCGGGGATGAAAAGGAAAGGGCCGAGCACGTGATGCTGGTAGACCTCGGACGAAACGACGTCCGGATGGTTGCGGAAAGCGGTTCGGTTAAGGTTTCCGATTTCATGAAGGTCCTGAAATATTCCCATGTCCAGCATATCGAAAGCACGGTTTCGGGAAAACTCAGACCCGAATGTGACCAGTTCGATGCCTTCAGGGCGGTTTTTCCCGCAGGGACCCTCTCCGGAGCCCCGAAAATCCGGGCTATGGAGATCATTTCCGAACTCGAAAACTCCCCCAGGGGTGTCTACGGAGGCGGAGTCGGTTACTACAGCTGGAACGGGGACGCGGACTTTGCAATCGTTATCCGGACCGTGCTTGTCCGGGGGAAGCTTGCTTCCGTGCAGGCAGGAGCCGGCATTGTTGCGGATTCGGACCCGGCATACGAGTTCCGGGAAACCGAAAGGAAAATGGCTGCCATGCTAAGGGCGATAGAAGACGGAGCCTGAGAAAAGCCTGGACGAAAAAGCAGAAAGAGAATTCAAAAAAAGGAGCTTGAGAGGAGGCATTATTGATGAAGGTGGTTTTCATAAACAACAGGGATTCCTTTGTATGGAACCTTGTGGATTACATTTCATATTTTGAAAAAGATACCGTGGTTCTCCCGAACACGGTCACTGTAGAAGAGGTAAGGGCTCTTGCCCCCGATGCGCTGGTGATTTCCCCGGGTCCTGGCAACCCCGCGGATCCGAAAGATATAGGGAGCTGCATAGACATCATCCGGGAACTGGGACCGGAAATTCCCCTGCTCGGGGTCTGCCTGGGACACCAGGCGATCAATTTCACATTCGGTGGGACGGTCAGAAGAAGCAAGGGAGGCCCGGTGCACGGGAAAAGTTCACAGATCCGGCACAGCGGTTCCTCGCTTTTCGGAGAGATGGGGGAAACATTTGAAGCCGGACGCTACCATTCCCTGGAAATCGGATCTCCAGCCCCCGGAATCAGGATAACCGCCAGGGCAGAAGACGGAAGCATCATGGCAGTGGAGCATGAAAAGTACCCGATATACGGCCTCCAGTTCCACCCGGAATCCGTACTAACCCCCAACGGGCTGAAAATAATTGAGAGTTTTCTGGAAATTGCCAGAGGATTTGAAAAAGAGAAGCTTGAAAAAGAAGAACAGAATTTCAAAAAGTCTGAAAAAAAATTAAAAAAAGAAAACCGGCTCTTAGAAACCGGTCACGAGCTGTGCCATCCACCTGTGAAGCAGGAATAATTCCTTCTTGAAAAATCTCTTATTTTTCTTCTGCCTTATAGGGGTGCTGGTCTCGTCTGATTATTCATCTTTATTTTCAGTTTCCCCGGCTTCGGTATCCTCGTTTTCGGCTTCCCCTTCGAAAAATTCTTCCTCGGTAAAAGCTTCGTTGGCCTGATCCTGATAGCTGGAGGGCCTGAGGTCCTGATAGCCTCCGAAGTTCTTGATGGTATCGTAGATAAGTTTGGGGTAGACTTCTATCTGCTGCCTGGCAACAAAGCCCTTTTCTTCCGAGGACTTTATGATTGCTTCACGGGCGGCCCTTGCTGCAGCCACGATTTCAGGCAATTCCTGTTCATTGGAGACAAAATCGATTTCTTCAAGAGCGAGGGTAGTCCAGAGGGTGACAACTTCCATTTTCTTCTCAACGGCTCCGAGCCCTATTATTTCAAGGACTCCAACTGCTTTTTGTGCAGGCACCTCGATTTTGAAATGGGCAGCTCCCTTTCCCACTTCCTGCACGGCTCTTGAAAGCGACCAGAGGGCATTGGAGTAACCTTTTTCAAGTGACATTTCCGAAAGCTCTTTCAGGGCTTCTATTGCAGCAGTAGCAGGCTCTTCAAACCTCTTCTGGGCAGCTTTGGTACCGATATTCCTTATGTATACGGCAACCATTTTGGATTCTTTCTCTAAATCCCCTTTGATAAGTTCTACCCCGAGTTCCCTGAGGTAGTCGATATTCTGGATAGCGTCATATTCGTTTCTTTCACTGGCTGCCTTTATTCCTGCTTCTCCCAGTTCAATTGCCTTCTGTTCATTCATTGTGAACATATTTACACCCCTTTTAATCAAATAATGCTTGAAAGGTTAGATTTTGGATAATTATCTGATATCCTATATGTTTACTCTGATATTAGTCTTCCTATATTTTTAGAAATATAATCAGCATATCCGGGGCTAATATCCCTGAAAAAAGAGCATAAAACCTTAAAAAAGAAATTAAGAAGCCGGAAAAGGGTAAAAAGGCATTTATGAAGATAAAAAATCCTTAAAAATACCTCTGAAAAGAAAGTTTCCGGAAAATCTTTCAAAACTGTATTCAAAAAATTCCGAAAGATTGAAACATTTTCGAAAGATTGTAAGTAACCCTTACCGGACTTCAGCAAACTGGCTATAAATCTTTTCGTGCAACCTCCTAATTTCCTCCGCATTCCGGTTCAGTTTTGCACGCGGAACCTTTACGTCCAGGAAAGAATCAAGCAGGCACTCGGCCGAAAGTACGGTATTTCCCAGGTAACCAGCCTCAGCGTTCTTCCTGACAGTTTCTATAGAGAGAGCCGCCTGAGCAGCGGCAAGTTCCAGCTTCCTCCGGGAGGAAAGTTTTCCGAGTTCTCCGAGACAGTAGAGGGGAGTGCACGTTTCTTCGCAAATCCTCCGCTCTTTATACAGGCTCTTCCTTTTCCTGAGCAGAGCCCAGTTCAGCGCAATCTGAGCGTCTTCCAGCAGGAGTTCGGCACTTATAACAGCGTTTTCAAGCCCTGCTCCTGCAGCACTTTTTCCAACATCCCGGATCAGCGAGGGGATATCAGCCTGGAACACTTCCAGGTCCTCGCACCCGGAAAAAGTAGCAATTTCTTTCAGGAGAGACTGGCTGGTGATGGCGGCTTTTTCCATTCCCTTCCTGGCCGCCTCTTTTCCGACTTCTTTCAGGGTAGTAGCCACAAGCCTGAGAGATACCGGCATTCCACTATCAGATGCCTTTTTTCCGAGAGTCACAAGAG
Organism: Methanosarcina sediminis; assembly: GCF_052056915.1. Classification (GTDB taxonomy): domain Archaea; phylum Halobacteriota; class Methanosarcinia; order Methanosarcinales; family Methanosarcinaceae; genus MTP4. The sequence goes on from NZ_CP195119.1 coordinate 212,950, forward strand.
CCGATGCAACAGCTAAGACCGTCTCTTCAACCCCCTTTCTAGCCGCTTCCTGTCCGATTCTTCCCAGTGAAACCGATGCATCAAGGAGACCTACTGTCAGTCCCTTTTCAACCGCAACTTCACCGAGGGTTTGTATGCAGGAGACCACCTTTTCCGGACCTGCTTCCGGGAACTGCCCGACACATTTGATTCCGAGATCACCCAGATCGTCGACCGTCCGGAGGAGCTGCACTTCATTCCTCGCCCGAACCGCCGAGAATCCCTGGTCAAGCAGCCGAGCTTCTTCTGTTAAAGGCATACTTCACCTCCAATTCCGCAGCCTTTACTATAAATTATGACCGGGCAGGATATTAAATTTTTCATTTTCCTCCATTTTTTTGTCCTGTTAAACGCAGCAACCCCGGCAAGGGGGACATATTCCAGAATAGGGACAGAAAACGGAAGAAATAAAGAGAAAAAAAGACACCAAAACGAAAAAGTAAAGAAGGAGAAGGCGGGAGGAAAGGCGGGAAGGGAGAAAAAGAAGGGTAAAGTAAAGGAATAAAGGAGTAAAGGGGGGCCAGAAAAGAAAAAAGGTAGAAAGGAAAAAACTTGAATGAAAGAAGAAGAAGAAGAAGAAAAGGGAAAGGAAAAGGAAAACTTATCTCCTCAATTTCTTCTATTTTCACATTTTGGAAAGGATCTTTTCATGCAGTTCCTTTACTTTCTGCAGCTTCTCCAGGCTTTCATCTGTTTCAGCAACCCCTTCACTTTCGAAGTTTTCAAGGGCAAGTTCCGTCACAATAGAAGAATTCGTCAGGACATTTTCTTCAGCCTGAACTTTTAAAGTCTCAAGCGTCCACTGGCTCTGGAGGAAAGCCCCCTGCATGTCCTTCTTCAGGGAAAGTTTTCCGATCTCTTCAACCGAAATGGCGGTTGAACTGAGAGCTTCATCAAAGTATTTTTCCGAAGCCAGCGCACCAAGTTCCTCCAGCAGGAGGAGTACACTGAGAGATTCGGTCTCAAGCCCTTCTCCGGCAACATTTCTTCCGACCTCTCCAAGGAAAGTCAGCACATTTATCAGCGCTTCTTCCATGTCCCGTTTGCCCGCAACCAGACCTATTTCCCTGAAGAGCAAAGCCATAGTAACCGTTTCTTCCGTACCCCTCTGCCCGGAAGAGACTTTTCTGATTTCCATCAGGGTCGTTACCGCAACCTTTGAGGCGGTTCCTAGGTCGCTTTTCACAGCCTTCTTCCCGAGTTTTCCTATCGAAACAACGGTTTTTCCCGCTGTGGACTCAAAACCCTTTTCTGCTGCTGCCTTTGCCAGGTTCCCCATAGCCAGAATAGAATTGATCGTAACGAGTTCGAGTTTTGCCTCCGCAGCCAGCTCCGCGATCTCATCGATAGAGAAGATGACCCTCTCGGCATCGGCCTCTTCATTTTCCGTTATGAAGTCGACCGCAATTCCTGTAAGGGAGTCCAGTGCCTGGAAAACCCGGCTCTCATCCCCCTCTTCAACCGAGGTTAAGCCTACCTCCATGGCATCCGCTTCATTCAATGTTATCATTTTCTTTTTCCCCGCTTGTCAGGTTTGTCAAACTATTATGAATTATTTAGAGGTTTTTAAGTCTCAGCCTGCTGAATGCTTCTGCATCCCAGTCAGATAAATAAATATAATAAGTGTACGGTTTTGTTTCCTGCCTACTCTATGAAGTTCTGAGGTTATTAGTGTTGCTATATAGCACGAAAATACCCGGAGTATAAAGATACGGCTTTATCACCCGGTCTGAGCTTCCAAAAGGCAGCATCGAGACGGGGGTTTTAATGCGGGAAATCGCAAAATATCGGTCAGAAAATAGGGAAATCTCCGTCAGGAAATAGTGAAATATCGGTCGAGAAACCTCAAAATAACTGTACGAAAATAGTGAAATGTCCCTAAGGAAATAGTGAAATAACTGAGGAAAGTATAAAACATCTTCCTGTCGGGGGATCGTAAAATATTCCCGGCAGGGTAAAGCCTGGAATACTCAGCTACCAGGAAAATGGGATTGTCAGCTGAAAGGGTGTAAGGAGACGCTAAAAACCTTATTTGTCCAGGCTTTCTGCTTCATTTATCATTTCGGTGCAATTAAAAACTTCAAGGGAGATTTTTGCCATAAGTACATGACTTATCATGTATTTCTCGTCAGTTTCGATTCTCATGTTCTCAAGGGAATGGGCAGCCCGGATAACAGCATTATCAAGGGCTTCATTTTCGACTTCCTGAGGCTCACTTTCTGAAAGTAAAGGCTCACCTTCCTGCGAACCTCCATTCTCGGAATGGGTAAGTGCAAACCCGAAAACTTCAGAAAAATCGTCTGAAATAAAGGATGCATCCTCATGAAGCGGCGGGGACAGCAAAATTCCCGGCATAACGGGAATAATTCCTCCATTATCCGGGCCCCCTGAAGCGGAATTCTTGCACACGCTCGTACCTACCACCCCGAGAGCCAGGGCCGCAGTCAAAGCTTCACCTTTCTTATCTTGCACGGAGGCAGAATTAACTATTTCTCCCAGATATGCCACCACAACCCTTACCGCAGCTTCCATCCCCTGTCCGGCTGCAGCTTTTCCTACTGCACAGAGGGAATACAGAATACTCTGGCTTGTATCTGTCATCTCCTTTCCCCTGGCAGCTTTTGCCATCCGGCCCAGGGAGATAAGGGAGATGAAAACCCCGGCTTCCATCCTTTGAAGGGCGGCAGCGTTCCCAATATTTTTTATACAGGTCACAGCTCTCTTGGCATCTGTTTCCAGCCTTTTGTTTATGTATTCTGTCCCGCGCTCGGTCAGGAAATCGATAGACCTGAGCACCCCCAATTCATCCTTTTCCTTAACCGAACTTAAACCAAGGTCTGTAGCCCTTGCCTCATTCAAGATAGACATGTATGATCCTCTTTAAGATATCACCAGGCGCGGAAGGGAACTGGCTGCCAGGTTATCTGGCAGTTCCCATGCTCCTTTACAGGAAAATGCAAGTGTCCGGGACCTCTCCGAAATGCTGTTTTCCCTTTTAATGAAGTTTATTCGGCATTCCCTTCCGGGAACCGTCTCTTTACATTGCGGGTTTTCTTGCGGCTTACCCCTTCCTTTTCCGTTTCAAACTTCTCGAAATACTGGAGAGCTACCCCTGCAATGATGGAAGCGCTCATAAGATAGCGGTCATCGGCGTCAAATTTGATCGTCTCCAGGGAATATGCTGCCTGCAAACGGGCCTTTTTAAGCCCCTGTTCATCTGCAGCTCGCCCTATGCCCTCCAGGGAACGGGCAGTTGCTTCAGCAGCCTTCTTCAGGTCCTTTTCAATCGCACTGGACCCCAGTTCCTGCAGGAGGAGCTCGGCATTGAGCGCAGCGGCCTCAAAATTCTGGCTTGCGGCAACTTTCCCGGTAATCCCCAGCCAGGCTAGCGTGCTTTCCGCAGCGTCCCCGAGTTTCTGCTGGGTTACGCTTTTTCCGATCTCCCCCAGGGAAAAAATAACCGCTATTGTTTCTTTTTTCAGTTTCCTGCAAGCCGCCGTGTTCCCCATTTCTCCCAGGCAGGAAGCAGCCACCTTTGCGGGAACTTCAAGCTTCTGCTCTCCCGCAGCTTTTCCTACCTCCCCGATCGCCAGGGCAATACTTACAAGGATACTTTCCATCTGCTGCCTGCAGGCTTCCTTTGCAACCGGGGCCAGGAGCAGGAGTGAGGTAATAGCTGCCATTTCCAGCCGCTTTAAAGCTGCTGCTCTTCCGATATCCTTTATGTACTCAACTATTCTCCTGGTATCGGCTTCCTTGCCTTCCCCGGCATACTTAACCGCAATTTCATTCAGGTAATTCAGAAGTTGTATGACCTCAGCTTCGCTTCTTTCATTGACTGCAGCCATTCCCATTTCAAAAGCTTCGGTTTCATCCAGCGGAAGAATCCTGCATCCCCCAAGTTCTACTTTTGCATAAGAGTATTGCCGTGTGAGGATATTAGCTTTGCCATGTAAGAAACAGGGCAGGGTTTTCCCTTTGGTCTCCCTCAGTTCAATGAAAAATCTTACATGAAAAGAACTTTCTATACAATTTCAAGCCATTATAGAAAGTTTTAAATAATATTTTACGGTAATAAGATACCGGTTGCTTGCAAGCGAACCTCGAAGCCTCATTTCACACACACACGAGAATCACAACGATTACTCTAGAAGGATAGGTTCATCCCTTCTTCCTGTCCGTTCCGTTCGCTTGTGAGTACCACCCTCTCAATAACCTTTCCTGAATTTCCGTCTTTACAAAAACCCTGTACACCATCTTTTCAGAAATCCCCAAATAACGTTTTTTCCGCACCCCAAATACCGTCTTTACAAAAAATTCGGTACGTTAAATTCGGTAGGTCGACACCTTGCAACAACAGTTGTGAGAAAGGGGGATAATATGGGAGGAGAAATAAGTCCTGAAGAGTTGAAAAAACGGGAAGAAATGGTCATATCAATGTGCATTTGCCCGTCCTGCCCTTCCTGGGCCGAATGCGGGGAAAAAGGTGGCTGTTGCTTCGAGACGATAGGCAAGAGCGGGGGCATAAGTGAAGAAAATGGCTGTATTTGCCTCGGCTTCCCGGTAGCTAACAAATTAAGGCTTGACTATATGTATCAACTGCATCAGAGGTTCGGCAAAAGAACAGGAAAGCTAAAAAGTCCGGATAGTAAATCATCCAATTATCTATTTTCACTCACACCGACAGGATGGAAGTTTGATCCGAAAAAGGGTGCTCGGATCCGGATGCCCGGATCCGGCTCTGAAGGTTTCGGAAATTATCAGTTTAGAATACGAGTCCGAGGTCTTCGAGCTGCTTCCTTGCTCCGTCGTAGACCTGCATGTATTCGTCCGTTGGTGTTACGGTCTTAACGTCGTAGCATTCCTGGAAGGTCTTGCCTGCGGGTGCGTTTGCATAGTTCTTCTCGTAGAGGCCGACGAGCTTGTCGAGGATTCCGTTGACTTCTGCGATGTCCATGCCTGCGGTTGCCCTTGCGACTTCTCCCATCATCCTGGCTTCCATACCTGTGGTCTTATCGGTGACGACACCCTTTGCTGCTGCCACACCGGAGAGGATTTCACGGCCTGATGCGGTGTCGGTCATGGACTGGGCTGAGGCTTCAAGCAGGCACATCTCGGTACAGGGGCCTGCACATGGGTAGTACTGGTTTCCTGAGAGGATGTCTGTAAACTCGGAGATGGTTGCGCATGCCCACCCTGCGATTGTCAGGGTTTCCCTGGTGTTGGTGGATCCCCAGCGGATATGGACAGGGCCGTCAAGGTGCCAGCTTGCGCTGCTCATGACGAATGCGTTGATGTGGGTTGCAACGTCCACGATGGTGGTCTCTTCAATGCCGCCGGCGTATCCGCCGAAGATCGGCATCTGTTCGTCCATGATGATGTCGCTGTTCCCCTTGTAGTGGGCAATAACCGCGATTGCGTCAAGGTCGATCTTCAGCTCGTTGAGCTGGGAGACTTCGTGGCTGTCGGAGGAGATCTGTCCTCCGTAGCAGTCAGAGGCAATGTTTCCCTGGGCGGAGAGGGAAGTCTCAGGGCCCTATATGGCCATACCGGGGCGGCCTGCAAGTGCTGCTGCCTGCTTGATGAGCCTGGTTTCGGTCTTGGCTGCAAGGACCTCGTAGGGGCTGCCCGGAATTGGCGGCTTTCCGCGAACGGAGGTCATAACCCCGTCCACAATGGTGTCGACTTCCTTTTCAAGGGCGTAGCTCATGTGGACCGGCATGAAGACGTCTTCGGAAATCGGGGACCCGGTAGGACCTCCCTGGACGATTGGCTTCCTCTTGTCTCCGATGCTTCTCTTCTGGAACTTCACTGAATCCCTGCCGGTTCCTAACTGGAATTCCGTCTGGATGTTGTTAAGTGCGTCCCAGATCTCTTCTTCGGTGTACTTGACGATCCTGTGGGTGTCGGTACAGTAGATACCGCACTCAAGGAGCATGTCGAAGCCGGCCTGGAAGAGCTTTTCCATCATGTCCTTGTCGGTAGGGATGATCTCTCCCTTGAAGTCAAGCCCGTACTTCTGCTTGAGCTCCATGGACTTCATGGGAATTGTCATGAGGTCCCAGTCGTCCTGGGTGCATTTCTCACCGACTTTTGCTCTGTCGTAGAAATCGTAGCAATCAAATGATTTTTTGAATGTCATGTCTGGTTCCCCCGATTATTTCATAACTTCAAGAGCTACTTTTGCGGCTTCTGCAGCGTTCTCTGCGGTTGCGTCTGCTCCGATTTCTTCGATCCAGTCGTCAGAAACAGGGGCTCCTCCGAACATGCACTTTACGCTGTCTCTCAGGTTTTCTTCCCTGAGTTTGTCCATGAGGTCCTTCTGGCCGAGCATGGAAGTGGTCATAAGGGCGGAACCTACAAGAATTACTTTTTCTCCCTTGTGCTTTTCAACCTCTTCCACAACAGACTCGTTGAGGACATCTACCCCGAGGTCAAGGATCTTGAAACCGTTTGCTCCGAGCATGGTTGAAACAAGGCGGTGCCCGATGTCGTGGATGTCTCCTTCTGCAACAAAAGTGATTGCAAGCCCGGTTTCTTCTCCTTCCTTCCTGGTTTTCTCAAGTTCGGGAGTAAGGATTTCCATTGCCCCGCTCATTGCTTTTGCAGACATCATGATCTGGGGAAGGAAGATTTCAGCAGCCTCGAACTTTTCCCCTACGATTTTCATTCCCGGGGAAAGACCCTTTGTGATAATATCAAGTGCCGGAATTCCTGCATCAAGGGATTCCCGGGTTAACTGTACGCATCCTGCGATATCCTGATTAACGACAGAGTCGCAAAGTTTGTCAAAAATTTCTTCGTTTGCCATTTTTGAATCCTCCATATTTATTTTTGCATTTTGCCCTGAGCTACGCGAACGGATTGCGGAATCTTATTTCCACTTCATTAGTATATATAAATTACGCCAATGGGCGCAGAAAAAAAGAACTCAATATAAATATATTATGGATAGATTCCTGAAGCCCGGATAAAGGGATTTATCGGAAAAACAGCAGGAAGAGTGCAAACGAAGCGAGGTTCAGCAAAAAGCCGAAAACACTGGCAATAAGTCCTGCCCTTGCTACACTATCATGTCCTTTTTTCAGGCGTGCCCTGGCAAGAACAATGCCTATGAAAGCAAAAGGTATCGCAAAAGATGTTAGAAATACGCTCCCGATTCCCAGCAAGAAAGACAGGGAAAAGAATATGCTTACAAGCCCGCATACCAGGCTTAAAGTCCCTGAATTTTCGGACAGATTGCTAATTTTCTTTCCTCCCTGAAAAATTTAAAATTATGAGCTGCAATATAAAGAGCTTAAACTTACTGCTCGAAAGGACTTCTGGTTGACATAAAGTTCATTAATAAATTATTCTTCGACCTTTACCCCTATTTTTCCGCCTTCAAGTTTCCACTCAACCTTCTTTAATTCAAGACTGTCGTTCAGGCATTCCCCGGTCCTGATGTCAAACCTCCTTCCATGGCAGATGCACTTAAGTTCATGATCTTCGAGCACGCCCCTGTCCAGCGGACAGCGCGCATGGGGACAGGTATTTAAAAATGCGTAAATTTTGCCCTCCATTTTAATGAAGAGTATACCTTTTCCTTCAAGTTCCACAAGATGAAGAATTCCTTCTTTCAATCCGCTTTCCTCAGCCGCATAATGCCAGGGAGGCTCAAAACCGGATGTACCACTGGTTCCGGAGATTTTTCCTGATGTCTTATCAGATATCATTTACCACACACCTTCAACCCTTTCCAGGATTTTATTCCCTGCTTATTATTAGCCGGGGAGCCCGATATAAGCTTTTGCCGGAGAAGGGAAAAGCTCAAGTTGAAATGAAGGTTGCGGAAAATAGAGATGATGAAAAAGGAGATTGAAGATGAGAGATGATGAAAAAGGAGATTGAAGATGAGAGATGATGAAAAAGGAGATTGAAGATGAGAGATGATGAAAAAGGAGATTGAAGATGAGAGATGATGAAAAAGGAGATTGAAGATGAGAGATGATGAAAAAGGAGATTGAAGATGAGAGATGATGAAAAAGGAGATTGAAAAAGAAAAATGGAAAAGGAGATTGAAAAAGAAAAATGGAAAAGGAGATTGAAAAAGAAAAATGGAAAAGGAGACTGAATAAAGAGACTGAATAAAGAGACTGAATAAAGAGACTGAATAAAGAGACTGAATAAAGAGACTGAAAAAGAAAACTGAAAAAGATGATGTAGAAAAACTCCGTATCAGTGAAGTATCCCATCATCATTCAGGATTTTCAGGAGTTCAATTATAGAATAGGAGGCCCTGGTGATCCCCATACTGCGCTTATCGGTATCCGTGCCGGCAATGTAGAGGTTTTTTACAGGGGTACGAATGTCCGCGAATTTTCCGTCAATGGTAACTGCGGCTTTTTCGGGGATCATTATCTGCTCGTGCTTCATCACTATTTGCTGCTCGATGTTCGGGAGAGCCCGATAAATCGTATCATAGGCCTTCCTGACCTCGTGTTTCTCACTTCTGTGTTCGTCGATTACAAAGGAAAAGCCCACGAGCTGCCTGTCCTTCGGGGCAAGGGAAGGGTCATAGTTGCTGGTAGGCATTGCCCAGTAAGCAAAGTCCTTGAACCAGATCTCGGAACCGATATAGTTAAACTCTGGAAGGTTTTTTTGCAGACCCAGCCAGATTGTGAGGCTTTTGGTGTGGACGATCCCTTTCAGGATTTCCAGGTAATCCGAAGGCAGATCCTTTATCAGATTCGGGAGGTCGGTTGAAAATCCGGTATAGATGACAATTTCTGCGGAGTATGCTTCATCGGCTTCAACTCCTGCAACCTTACCGTCCTGCACCTGGATGCCTGTTACCTCACACTCGGTCTTGATTTCTACCAGGTCCGGGAGGGAATAGATTATGGCGTTAAGGAGGGATTTAAGGCCCTTCCTGGGATAGCCCTGGGAATAGTTAACCCTGTTAGTGGCAAGCCTTTCCAGGGACGTAAAGGGCTGGGAAACCCTGTTCATCCGGGCCTGGAGGGAAGAGTGCAGGTTCAGGGGAAGCAGGGAAGCTAGAATGGACTCTGTGGACTGCCTTTTTCTGGGCTCCATTCTCCCGATCATTTCATCGAATTGTTCCTGGGTTATGCTGTCCCTCACAAAACTGCTGCCTGTAAGGATCCGGTAAGCTGATGTCTCTTTCATGGACCTGCCAGAAAGGAAGCCGGAAATAGTGTCCACGAAATCACAGGTATCTTTGGAAAGGGTCTTTGGCAGGTAATCATACACAGACTGACCCGAAAGGTCCACCCCGAAAGTAGAAAGGGTCAGGGCTTTCGTAATCGCCTGGGAAAGCATGAGCCTGTCTTTTCTCGGGAGTACGTCGAAAGTAACGAAATCCTTCAGGTTTGAAGGGACTTTGGTCAAGGAGTTTTCTGTCCGAACATAGTAGTGCCCGTAGTCTTCGAAAACCGGCAGGTAGTCAAAGTAGTTGTCCATGAGTCTCCTGAGGGGCCCCTCATGGAGATGGGTTATGGCATGGGCTCCGGTATCCACCTGGAAGCCATCTACCATATAGCTGTTACAGTTTCCCCCAATGTTCCTGTTTTTCTCGAGAACCAGTACCTTTTTCCCGTGCTTGGAAAGCGTAAGCGCAGCCAGGAGCCCGCTGACACCCGCCCCGACAACAATTACATCGTATTTTTTCATTCCCTGAACTACCTCTATTTTTTCTGTGAATCAAGCTCTTCTTCACCGCACCTTATACATTTGGCAATCTCAACTCACAACACAATTCCACCTACAGTGGAACGCATAAAAGATAAAAATTATGTTATGCAACTGTAGTAAAGCGCCTTAATCACAGCATATGTTAAAAGTTACATTATATATAATTTTTTTAGAAAGGGTATTATACTTCCCCAAAAATGCCTTTTTATTACAGGTTCAGATGCAGGCACTGTAGCCAGGACTGTCCAGGCTCATATCTTTTTGCTCTTCCACGGCGCATTCCATGCAGAGCTTCCTCCCTTTTATCTTAACAAAGTTATCCTTCTCCTTTCCACAACGTTCACATTTATACATTTTCCTCCACCCGGTTGATACTATGGACGTTTTGCTATAAATACGGGAAGGTAATCGGAAATAACGGAAATTAAAAATGAAGATAAGAGATAGAATGAAAAAATGAAGACAGAAGGTAACAGAAAGAAATGAAGACAGAAGGTAACAGAAAGAAATGAAAAGTGAAGATAGCAATAAAAGATGAATATGGTTCGTCACCATTTCTCGTGGATAAGACAAGTTTCAATTCAAGACTGCTTCTGTTTTTGTGAGGGTTACACGCAAAAAAAGGAGCCAAATAGCAATAGAAAAGAGGTCAAAATGTTTAAGTTTGAATAAGTGATCCTGAACCGGAGGGATTCGGAATTCCTTTTTAGCGATCCCCACAGCCAGGACCTTTTCAACGATTACTCTTGCAGGTTCACACTTCCTGCGCGTCCCGTCCGTATGACTTTCCCCAGGTTTTTAAGCCCCATTTTCCACAACATCTTCTTCCCGGGGCTTTTTTCCGAACCTGGTATGACGTGTACGCCAATTCCTGTTCCGCCACCTGGAGCCTGGGCCATTTTTCAACAACGTCCTCTGACGGGCCCGACTTCAAGTCGGAACTCCTGTACAAGCTTTTTTAGTACGAGATTTCGAGAAAGCCCGGGAACCCTGGGCTTACCTGATACCGTGTACAGGGTAAATATTAAGTAACTGACTGGAACCGCAAAGAAAATACCCGGTTCCGTGTCAAATCGGATTTTCTATCAGCATCTGCGCTTCATGGAAACCTGGAAAGGCATGCATCGGGGAGCAGTATTCCAATTTTTCAAAAAATTGAGTTTTGCTTTCTCCGGTGCCTCCTTACCCGAACCCGCAGGGTTCAGGTCAGACCCAGTACAATCCGATTAGCGCTACCAGAGTGAACAGTACACCGAAAGTACCGATTATCACCTTGTTTTGCTGCATCATTTTGTCGTGCTGCATCATTTTGTTCTGCTGCATAGGGAACCTCCCTTATCAGAATATCTCCGATAACTACTTATAACTCATTTAACAAACCGGAATCCACTATCCTAGTTACGCGATCTGCAAATAAAAACATTTCGATTTACATTCAAGAGAGGGTTCCTTTTAGCAAAATATTTTTACATAGGGATTATTACTCCCTCACTTTTTTTAGATGTGGCTCCAGAAAATCCCGGACCAGTCCAATGCCATAATATATAAACCGAGGGCACATATTTTCCTTCATAGGGGAACTTTCTTTTATAGGGGAACTGGAGCGGGAACTAATGGCAAAAAGGCTCAAGGTTGCAAACCAGGCCCGCTGCATCGGGTGTTATTCCTGCATGCTGGCGTGCGCACGGACCTGGTACGATACGATTTCTCTGAAAAACAGCTGCATTGACATCCAGACAAGTGGGGGGATAGAAAGCGCCTATGTTTCCATAGTCTGCCACGCCTGCATTGACCCCCCCTGCGCAAAAGTCTGTCCTCAGGGAGCACTGACCAAACGCAAAGGTGGGGGTGTAGTAGTCCATAAGGAGCTTTGTAACGGCTGCGGGAACTGTATGGATGCCTGCCTGGTAGGGGCAATCCACCTTGACTCGGGAAAGAAAGCGGTCATATGCAGGCATTGCGGGGTCTGCACGAAGTTTTGCCCCCATGACGTGCTGGAAATGGTAGAAGTGGAAGAAAGCGGAGAACCGAAAATTACGGATACTGAGGCTAAAGAAAGCCAGGAAGTTTTGCCGGAACCACAGCAGGAAACGGCTTCCCCGGAAAAGACCGAACCCGGAGTTGAGAAATGATGCATGGTTCAAGTGTAAAACCCGGAGTTGAGAAATAATGCCCTGTTCAAGCGTAATTCCCGGCCTGACCAGCGTACTCTACCTGGACCTGAGCAACAAGACCTATGACATCGTGGAACGGAAAGACCTCTATGAAAAGTACCTGGGTGGTGTCGGGGTGGCCACCGAACTCATGCTTGAAGAATATAAGGAAGGCACAGGCCCTCTTGACCCGGAAATGCCCGTAATCCTGAGCACGGGCCCCCTTTCAGGGGTCTATCCCACCTGCACGAAAACAGTCGCGATGTTTCGCTCCCCCCTTAACGGAGAACTGGGGGAATCCTATGCAGGCGGACACCTGGCAATGTCCTTGCGTTTTGCCGGGTATGAAACCATTGTCATCAAGGGAGCGTCGGAGTATCCCGTTTATGTTGCAATCCACAACGGCGAGATAACTTTTAAGGACGCCTCCTCAATCTGGGGGCTTTCCTCAACTACCGATATAGGGAAAATTCTCCGCCGGGTAGAGAAAGGGGCAGGCCGGCGGAGCATCATAAGGATCGGGGTTGCAGGTGAGAAAGGGGTAAGCTTTGCAAGCGTGAACGTGGACACCTACCGACACTTCGGGCGCCTGGGGCTCGGGGCCGTGCTCGGGGCAAAGAAGTTGAAAGCGATTGTCATCTCAGGCGACCAGGAAATCCGGAGTCCCCAGCACAAAGACTACCGGAAGATGTATAAGGTGCTCTATGAAACGATTGTAAAAACAGGCCTGATGGAAAAGTACCACAACCTCGGCACAAGCGAAAACATCCTTGTCCTGAACGAATTGAAGGGGCTTCCCACAAAGAACCTGCAGGAGAGTTCTTTCGAAGGTGCGGAAACGATTTCAGGGGAGCATTTTGCGGACAACTACCTGATCCGCCGCGTCTCCTGTGCGGGCTGCCCCATCGGCTGTATCCACATAGCAATGCTCAAGCGGCCCTTCTCCAAGTCCCACGAGTATGAGACCCTGAATATTTCTTACGATTACGAGCTGATCTATTCAGTAGGTTCAAACCTAGGCATCTCAAATCCCGAAGCTGTGCTTGACCTGATCGACACCTGCGAGAAGGTGGGTGTGGACGTCATAAGCATGGGAGTCATACTTGCCTGGGCGACCGAAATGCAGGCTCTTGGGACGATCTCGATCAAAGAAACCCTGGGACTTGAAATGAAATGGGGCGACCACAGGACCTATATGCGGGCAATAGAGTTAACCGTCCAGGCCCCGAACGAATTTTATTCGAGCCTGGCAAAAGGGGTGGTCTTTGCCTCGAAAAAATACGGGGGAGAGGATTTTGCCATACAGCTAGGAGGCCTGGAGATCCCCGGATACCACACAGGAATTGGAAACATTGTCGGGCTGTCCATGGGCACCCGCCATTCCCATGTAGATAACGCCGGTTACTCCGCAGACCAGAAAGCCTTTAACAAAGACCTCTCGGACGAAGAAATAGTCGACATTGTGATCAAAGAAGATGACCTGCGCTGCATGCTCAATGCCCTCACCATCTGCCTCTTTGCACGGGGCGTCTACACCCCGGAAGTGGTATCCGAAGCCCTTGCAACCCTGGGTATCGACAGAAGCCCGGAAGCGCTGACAGAACTCGGAAAGGAGATTTTCAGGAAAAAATACGAATTAAAAAGGAAGTTCGGGTTCAAATTCGAAAACCTGACCCTCCCGAAAAGATTCTTTGAAACAGTTTCCACAACCGGAAAGCTTGATGAGGAAAGGGTGAGAAAAGCCCTGGAGCTTTATATCAGAAAAAGGGGGCTTTAAGTCCGAAAAAGCCTCAGAATGGTGTGCTTTCTGAAATTTTCAGCTTTTACGGACAGGCCCTGTATGCTTCGCCAAGCATTTTCCCGGTGTCGGGATTGTTCATCGCAATTGCACCATTTTTTAGCCCGAAACGCAATGGTGCGGATTTTGAGCCTTAGGGCATCCCTGGGATTCAGGGGATTTTTAAAATAATTATATATTGGACATTGAAATATACAAACTCAATGAATATAAAGATTTTTATTAAAAGGTAAAAATATCTTTTAGAAAAAAATTAAAATACTTTTTCTAGAAGTTGAACACATTCCACCCTGCTTTTTTTGAAACTTCAGGAGAGTGCCGGACAATTATCCAAAAAATGATCGGAAGACTTTCTCCGGGGCTTCCGCAGTTAGCATTACTTCCATGGTTATTAGCATTACTTCCATGGTTAGTAGTGCTTCCACGGTCAGTAGCCCTTCTATATCTGAGTTCAAAAAATAGGAATAAGGGAAATAAAGGCACATGATAGGCCTTTTAGTGCTTATGAAGGCTCAGGTCGCTTTCACTTCTCTTCAAGTTACTTCTCTTCAAGTTACTTCTCTTCAAGTTACTTCTCTTCAAGTTACTTCTCTTCAAGTTACTTCTCTATCACTCCTCTTCGGAAGCTCCCGCACCTACAGGTTCCGGTTTTCCTTTCTTGAATTTGGGGTCTTCGTCATCTGCAAGTATGCATGCGGTTCCTTCCGCTCCTTCGAGCCCTTCTCCTTTCCCGCCCTTACCTCCGATAAAGCGGTCCATTACCGTGCAGGTTACCAGGTCCCCGGCAACGTTTACGGACGTACGGGTCATGTCCAGGATGCGGTCTACCCCCATGATGAGGGCTATTCCGGTGGTCGGGATTCCCACACTGCTCAGGATCATCGCCAGGATAACTATTCCTACTCCGGGAATCGAGGGGGTGCCGATTGCGGCTGCCACGGCCATGACCATAACGAGCACGAGCTGCCCGAGCCCCAGGTGGATTCCGAAGACTTCTGCCAGAAAGACCGTTGCAACGCCCTGGTAAAGGGCGGTCCCGTTCATGTTCACGGTGGCTCCCAGGGGAATTACGAACTGGGAAATTGAAGGCCTGACCCCCAGCTTTTCTTCGGCGGTCTTGATGGAAACGGGCATCACTGCAGCGGAACTTGAGGTGGAAAAGGCAAGGAGAAGGACGTCCCAGACGGCTTTCAGGAAATCAAAGGGGTTTTTCCTGGCCAGGACAGAGATTATTACCAGGTTCATGCCCATCAGGAGCCCCAGGCTTGCCAGCACTGTTGCCACGTAGACGGCCATGCCCACCAGGGCATCTATCCCTAGCATGATGGTGAACTTGGTAAGCAGCCCGAAAACCGCAACCGGAGCAAGGGCCATGCTCCACTTCACCACGGTCATGCAGATCGCCTGCACGGAGTTAAGAAGGTGTATCAGGGGAACGGCCTGCCTCCTGCTCAGGGAGACAAGGGCCACACCCACTATGATAGCAATGATCACGACCTGCAGCATTTCCCCTTGCACCATGGCGTCCAGGGGATTGGCAGGGAGAAGCCCTCCGATCTTTGAAGGCAGGTCCCCGACCGATAAAGAAAAATCCATATCTTGGGCGACTGAGGGAGCTTCTCCTTCCATCGCAGCCTGGAGCAGTTCCCCGCCTATGTACTGTCCGGGCCTGATGAAAAGCGCCATCCCGAGCCCGATGCAGGTCGCTATAGCCGTGGTCACGATAAAGTAAAGCGCAGTTGACAGGCCTGTTTTCTTAAGATCTGACATACTCTCACTCGAAGCGACCCCCAGGATGATGGAAGCAAGTACAAGAGGGATCACGATCATCTTCAGCAGGCCCAGGAAAATGTACCCCGGAAGGGCGATCCATTCCCCGATAACCTCAGCCATTTCGGGCTCGACAAACCCCCCGAAGGGCCCGAGTAGCATTCCCACAGCCACACCCAGGAACATACCCAGCAGGATTTTAAGCCAGAGCCTCTTTTCCATAAGCTCATGGAGGTGATGGCTCATATACTTGAGAGAATGAGGGCGCTTAAAATCCAGGGGGCAATAGAGGTGGGAAATCCCCTCGGCTATTTCATGAGTTATTTCTTTCGTTTCCTCGGCTATTTCATGAGTTATTTCTATGGGATCGGGAATATGGTGGTGCTTCTTGTCAGGCATGGAGAATCAGTAACCTAAGTTCTGTTGATATTTGAGAAAGATATTGAAGATTTTTATAATCTTTTGTTATAAATTTAGTTTGATCATATATTTACTTTCTTATTTATTAATATAATTTCATAAAAAATACATAGAGAGTTTTGGTAAAAAACAGTAATATAAATCCTACGATGAGAAAACGCAAACAAACCTTCACCAAACGGATCCGGAAAAACGGACTCAGAAAATAAAAATAACAAAAAGAATAAATTTTGGCTACGGAACTGCTTCCCTTGACCCCCAAAAAATCGCTTCGTGCTGAATAGAGATGAGAGCCTCCGCCAGCTTGCCTGGCAATCCTTTCTGAAAATGAAAATTAAAAATTAAGAAAATCTATAATTACATGACACCTAAAAATATTAAGTCTTTTTTTAATTTTGAGTAATTTTTTCTATATATCTCATGTCGCTTTTACTTTCTACCTATCCCTTTACCTTTATTTAGGAAAGCCGGACTGCACCCGGGAAGAATAGTCCAGAACAGAATAGTCCAGAACAGAATAGTTCAGGACAGAATAGAAGGAAATAGATTCGGCCAAAAATATTGAGGATTTAAAGGTAGTACAAATTTCCTAAAAATTAAACTGAAGAATTTTCGATGAATGTAGTTTATGGCTCTCGCGATTGATTTTTTGCCAATAAACAACCTACAAATTATACGTGGATTAAAATATAAGAACATTCATTATTATTTAATACATTAATAAAGATAAAAATCGATATTTCATTCAAAATAAATTGAAAATCGATATTTCGTTCACTTTTTACAATACAAGCAAACACTTCAGCAGGAATACCTATGAAAAATAAGGGAAGAATCCGAAAAAGAAACAGGAAAATAATTTACCTGAAAGCAATTGTAGCGGTTCTTATAATATGCACAGGGATCACCGCGGCAGAAGAAATTCATGTTTATCCCAGCAGCGACCCCAACGGGCGTGCAGTACGTGATATCCAGAATGCCGTGGACGGAGCGCAGGATGGGGACACAATTATTGTACACAGCGGGGATTATACCGATTGTGTTGAAATCAGTAAGAATTTAGCAATCAGGGCGGAAGCTGGTGTTACAGTCCGTGACAATCCCATGATAGGTCTTCCCGTATTTACAATCAAAAGCCCGGCTAATTCGGTAAGTATTAGCGGATTTACCATAAAGCGCAACAGTGCTTCCATAGGTATCAAAATAGAGGGAGCAAACTGTACGATTGAAAATAATGAAATTGAGGGTTATAATGGAAATGGCTATTTAACAAGTGGTATTTCCCTGATTTCTTCCGAAGGCGCCACGCTTTCCAATAACCGGGTTTCTGCCTGTATCACGGGCATATCGATGGATTCTTCCAGCGCAAATATTTACCTGAATGATTTCATAGGGAACAGTCAGGACTTTTCTTTTGGCAGCAATCTGGACATCACCTGGAATACTCCGGAACCCGTGACTTATACATACGGCGGCAGGGAATACTACGGCCACCTTGGAAACTACTATAACGGTTACACCGGCACTGACTCCAACAGAGACGGCGTTAGTGAAATCCCTTATGAAGAAAGGGACCTCTACCCTCTCTGTCTGCAGGCTTCAAATTACGTAGTAGGGGAAAATTCGGCTCCTGACGTCGAGCTCAACGAAGCCTTAAACGGATCCGTTATATCGGGGACAATAAACGTAAACTCGACAACAGTTGACGGGGACGTGGACTTCTGCAGCTTTGAATATTCCCCGGACGGAATGAGCTGGAATGAGATCGGAAAGGCTGAAACAGGCACCTTTTTGGGAGATTCCGACCTCTGGAGCGTGGAGTGGGACAGCACAAAAGTTGACAGCCGTGATTATTACATCCGTGCCAGTGCGACTGACAAAGGCGGGCTAACAGGAAGCGACCTGATAACAGTCACCGTGAATAATCCTGTCCGGAACATTAACACTGGGAAGAGATTTGTTTCGATCCAGGAAGCCATTGATGACACCGGGACTCTTGAAGGGCATACCATTCTCGTGGAGGAAGGGACATACCGGGAAAATGTGGAAGTTACAAAGAGCCTGACCATCTGCTCTGAAAGCGGGTCCGGACTTACAGGGGTTCAGGCTCCGGATTCCGGGAAGCCCGTATTTAACATAACTGCCAATTCCGTTACGATCAGCGGTTTTAACATAACAGGGGCTGAATATCCTTATGCCGGAATCTATCTAAGAAGTGCAAAGAACTGTACTTTCGAGAAAAACGTACTTTCTGAAAACTTCGGCGGCATAACCCTATTTTATTCCTGTAACAACACAATTTCCAACAACACAGCCTGCAACAATAGCTACGGAATCGGGCTGGAACAGTCCGGTAACAACACAATTTCCGGCAACGCAGCCTATAATAACTCTGAGAATGGCATCTGGCTGGAATCTTCCGACAGGAACACGCTTTTCGAGAATACAGCCCTTAATAACTCCAGATACGGCATATATCTGGCTTCGTCCAGCAAAAACATGCTGGAAAAGAACGAGGCCTGTAATAACTCTGAGCATGGAATCTATCTGGCTTCATCCAGTAACGACAACACAGTTTCCGACAACACAGCCTGTAATAACTCTGAATACGGTATATACCTGGACTTTTCCGGCAACATCACACTCTCCAACAACACAGCCTTCAACAACACCTTTGGAGTCAATCTGGTCGAATCCGGCAACATCACACTTTCCAACAACACAGCCCGCTACAATGCCATTGGAGTCAACCTGGTCGAATCCGGTAACAATACACTTTCCAACATCACAGCCTGTAACAATAGCTATGGAATCCTGCTGGTGCAGTCGGGTAACAACACATTTTCCAGCATAACAACCTGCAATAACTCTGAGTGTGGAATCTCGCTGGCTTCATCCAGTGACGAAAACACGCTTTCCAGCAGCACTGTAAATAATAACGACTGCGGTATCTATCTGGCATTTTCCAGCAACAACCTCATTTACAACAATTACTTCAACAACACAAACAACACCTACATTGAAGGCCTAAACACCGGAAACCGCTGGAACACCACAAAAGCCTCGGGCCTAAACACCATTGGCGGCCCATATCTTGGCGGAAACTTCTGGGCAAGCCCGGAAGGCATGGGCTTTTCCGAAAGTGCAACCGATGGAAATTACGACGGGATCTCTGATTTCCCATATAGCTTCATGGAAACAGGAGATAATGTCGATTTCCTCCCGCTTGTAATCCCATCCTCTGTTCCTGAGGATACGACACGGCACAGAGGGGGCAGCGGGACAGGAGAAGCCAGAATAATCCCCGCCGTGACAGAAGAAACGGCCGGGACACAGGAAGCTGAAGAAGAATCTGAGCTTTCCCCTGACCAGGGAACGCTAACTCCTGCAGGGGAAACGGATGCCTCCGAAGAGCCTCCTGCTTCTGAAACGCCAAAAGATTCCGGGGAAGAAAGAAACGGCGAGGAGCAGAAGACACCAGGGTTTGAGATTGCATTTGCACTTTCAGGTCTTCTGGGAGCTCTCTACTTCGCAAGAAAGGAATGAAACAAAATAGTCATTGAGGGTCATCTTTTCCCCTCTATTATTTTTTTTCATTTTTTCTCTTCTTTCCTTCTTCTTTTTTCTTAAGCGTATTTTTGCTACCCTCTTCAGTATAACGCTTTGTTCGACTCCCCATAAACCGTTCTGTCCTGAAAAAGAGGTGAAAACCTCCGCCAGCTTGCCTGGCGGCCCTCTCCGAAATAGAAATTAAGATAAAAAAGATTGGAACTGCAACTAAATTTAATATTAATTCTGTTTTTAATATTGAGCAAAACAGCCTTCAGCCCTCAAGATATTGCTTTTACTTTCTACTCATCTTTTAATTTTCATTTTGGAAAAAGCCGGACTGCGTCCGGGACAAGAACGACGCAGGAAGGCTAATACGGTTGTTCCGGCTTTAGTTCAGTAATTCTGCAGGAGGTGTCAGGAGGTAGTAATCAATTAAGATCTGCAAGTAAAGGTGGGAGGGGAAATAGCCCCTTTTATTAAATCCCGCATGTATCAATCCCACTGGAAATACCGTAGATGGAATTTAGTATCTGGCTGAAAACGCTGTCATCGGTGCCATTATATTCAATTGACGTTTCTTCATTCTCAATATTCCTTCCATCACCTGCCAGCTTAACCAACCATGCATTCCTATTTTTGACGCCCGCGGCTACGTACCCGCCATCTGAAGTTTCCTGAACTGAATAGAGCGTACAATTCGGAAGCTCTTTTAGCCATTCTTGATTACCGTCGCTGTCCGTTTTGAGTATGAAAGCAGAACCGCCTGTAACGAAAGACAAAGAATCGTTATACTTTCCCGTCACCACATAACCATTGTCTGAAGTCATCGAAATAGAGATTCCAACATCATCCTTCGGGCCGCCAAAGGTCTTATTCCACAGCTCCTGCCCAGATTCATCGATCTTGATGAGCCAGATATCATAACTGTTTGATTCATTTGACCTGGTTGTGCTGGCAATTACATATCCACCATCAGAAGTCTGCTTAACAGGATATAATAGAGGATTTAATGTTTCAAGACTCTGGTTTTTGCCAAAGGTATTATTCCATTGCTGATTGCCGCTTACATCATATTTAGTTATCCTGATATCATAATCAACCAGAAGAGAAGCGAAATAACTTCCAATTTCATGTATAACCGTATCTCCAATTATGTATCCCCCATCAGAGGTACGTTCAGCCATATATTGGAGATAGTCCTCGTGAGTGATTTCATCAGATACCTTGTTCCACATCTCATTTCCGTTCCTGTCAGTCCTGACCAGCCAGGGCTCGGCATAACCGGAAGGAAATGTATAACCCGATAACACATAGCCTCCATCTGAGGTTTGCCGGGTAACGTACCCCTCATCAAAATACGTTCCCCCGAAAGTCTTATTCCACTGCATATTCCCCTTATTGTCAACCTTGATAAGCCAGGCATCCGGATAGCCTTTTGTCCCTTTACCGTATGAATATGTTGAACCAGCAGCTATGTACCCGCCATCTGAAGTCTGTTCAACGCATCTGAAATTATCTTCACTACCTCCGCCGAAAGACCTGTTCCATTGTTCTGCAGGTGCTGCTGCAGCCGCTACATTCAATGGTTGTATTAAAAGAACCAGAACAAGAAATAGCAGGCTCATTTTATACTCAGTATTCTTAACCACTCTATCACCTCTAAAACACAGTGCCCATTCATTACTCAAATATGGTCAGAGCTTACAATCAACATTTTTTCATTTAACTGATGCTTTTTTATTGCTTTCCTTTATCCAGAATGCAGCTAGGCTTACAACTCCGGAAACGATTTCAAATCCAGGAGTTTTTTTGCTTCCTTTTGCAGGATTGCTTTTCTCTTTTGTTGATATCGCACCGTCGCCATCTATTCCTTCACTTCTGATGCTGCTTTTTTCACCGGAACTATTTGTTTTCAGCACAAATATCGTAGCCTCTTTTGAGGCTGTTCTGTTTGCATTGCTTACTATCAGGTTAACGGTATAGGTTCCTGCTGAAGAGTAAGCATGGACCGGGTTTTGGTTCGTTGAATTAAACCCATCTCCAAAGTCCCAGTTCCATACAGTTGCGTTCTGCGAACTGTCATTGAACCGGACCGAGAGAGGAGCGTAACCGGATGTAATATTGCTACTGAAGTCTGCAACAATAAATGCTGATTGCTCTGGATTTACTTTCAGAATAACAAGACCGTTAACCCCCTCTCCTACATAGACATAATTTCCGGAAACTGCAATATCAAAAGCAGAACCGACATAGCGCCCTTTAAGAATTGGGGAGGAAGGATTGCTGATATCGACGATCACAAGACTGTTATCAACGACTAAATAGGCGTAATTTCCGGAAACTGCAACCTCCTTAACATATCCTTCAGGATTGTAGCTTCCTTTAAGTACTGGAGAAGAAGGATCGCTTATGTCAATAATCGCAAGGCAATTATTGCTATTGACTACGTAGGCGTAATTACCGGAAACTGCCACATCGAAAGCATACTCAGCATCAGGGTAACTTCCTTTCAGAACAGGAGAAGAAGCATTGCTGATATCAACAATCAAAAGGCCGTTTCCTTCATCGGCTACGTAGGCGTAATTTCCGGAAACTGCAACACTCTTAATGCATCCGCCATAGCCATAATCTCCATTCCAGATAATTGGAGAAGTGGCATGAATTCCTTTCAGAAGCGGAGAAGAAGGATTGCTGATATCTACGATGAAAATACCGTTAGCATAATCGATTACATAGGCGTAATTGCCGGAAACTACAATATCCTGAGCCCATCCGCCAGTATTGTAATTTCTGATTGGAATCGGAGAAGAGGGATTACTGATATCAACAATCACAAGATCTTTGCCATCAGCTATATAGGCGTAGTTGCCGGAAATTGCAACACCTTGAGCATTTCCGGGAGTGTCGTAACTTCCTTTAAGAGCAGGAGAAGAAGGATTGCGAATGTCAACAATCATAAGACCGTTATAATGATCGGGTACATAGACGTGATTACCTGAAACTGCAACACGTTTAGCCCTTCCTATAGTGTCGTAATTTCCTTTAAGAGTAGGAGAAGAAGGACTGCTAATGTCGACAATCACAAAGCCATTATCTTTATTGGGTACGCAGGCATAATTGCCGGAAACCACAACACTTTTAGCATATCCGGAAGTATCGCAGCTTCCTTTGAGAGTAGGTGAAGAAGGACTGCTGATATCAACAATAACGAGACCATTATCATTATCAGCTACATAGGCGTAATTACCGGAAACTGCGACACCCAGAGCAATTCCGGGAGTGTCGTAGCTTCCTTCGAGAGCAGGAGAAGAAGGATTGCGAATGTCAACAATCACAAGACCGTTATTGCCATCGGCTACGTAGGCGTAATTACCGGAAACTGAAACGCTGTAAACATCTCCTGTAGTATTGTAGCTTCCTTTGGGAATCGGAGAAGAAGGATTGCTGATATCAACAATTAAAAGACCATTATCATAATCGGCTATATAGGCATAAATGCCGGAAACCGAAACATCTTCAGCATATCCGGAAGTATCGCAGTTTCCTTTGAGAATCGGGGAAGAAGGATTACTAATATCAACAATTATAAGACCATTATAAAGATCGAGTACATAAGCGTAATTGCCGGAAACTGCGACATCGTAAGCAGATCCTGCATAACGTCCCTTGAGAATCGGAGAAGAGGGATTGCTGATATCAACAATTAAAAGACCATTATCGTTATCGGCTACATAGGCATAATTACCGGCAACTTTTATGTCTACTACAAAACCTTTTGTCATAATCTTACCCACCAAAACAGGCGAAGAAGGATTAGTGATATCCAATATCAAAAGATCCTGCCCCTGTCCGACGTAGGCATAATTGCCAGCGATATCAACAGCCTCTGTCGTCCCGCCAAAATGCCCTACCAATTCCATGCTAACATCAAGAGCAGACGCTGCCCCGGCAATCGGTCCTGTGATCATTACCAAAAAAACAACAAATATAAGCGGGTGAGTTATTTGTCTATTTATTTCCATTAATTATACATCCTGTCCTTCAGGTTCTCATTCTCATATTCTCAAGGAGGTCAAACCCTTAACCACAGATCTTTTTATATTTTCATTCGAATAGAATCTGGTTCTCCAATCAAACCTTGAGAACTTATAAAGGGTTTAGAATTATATTGAAAGTAGTTGGATAAAAATCCCGGCGTTTGATTGGCACTGATGCCGATTAACTTACGTGGGTATAATTCATGTACTTTAAAAATTGAGAAAGTTTGCAATGTGTGGGGAAAGGTAGGAAAGGCATTTGAACTCTATGAATTCCTTAAAGTTGCCTCCTTATAAGTTTTCCGGCCATACCATCAAACTATCCGCTTTTCATACTAATTTCAGATTTGCAGTTATTTATTGAAGTTTGATTGTTTGATACTGTGGCCGGTAAACTTATATGACAAGGCCTGCTACTAGTTTTCAATGAGAATATCTTAAAACATAGAGTCGAAACGAGTAAAAATGCATTCGGGTTGTTTCGGCGACATCTATTTTTAAATTTTTTATAATTTGATAGCCTGAAGTTCAGATAAAGGGAAAGGCAAAAGAAATTCTTATGTGGAACTCTGAATTCATTAATGAACCCATGAAATAATAAGCAGAAGAGTAATAGTGGAGAAAAGCGAACTTTTCTCCGAAAAAAAGCTTTCTCGAAAAATGGGTTTTGCTTGAAAAAATCAGTTTGCTTGAGCCTTTACTTCTGCCTGATGATATTCTTGACCTGGCGGTCCCATTCGGTGGACTCGAAAAGCTCCTTGAGCTCGGGGGAGTCTTCAATGAAACAGAAGCCCCAGTAGACCGCGGGCATGAATTCGCGCTTCCACTGATCTTTTTTCTTTTTATCCAGGAACTGGTAGGTCTCTTCCGAGGAGAGGCGGTGCACGAAGCCGAGCACTTTCAGGAGTTCGGGGAGGGTCTTTTGGGCGGAACCGATTTTCAGGCATTTGAGCCGGAAGCTGTCTATCCGCTTGAAATCGGGTTCGAAGCCAAGGGTCTTCAGGATCCTGGCTTTTTCCTGATAGGAAAGGTGCTTACAGGAATATTTCAGGGAGTTCAGGGCCTGGAGTTTCAGGAGCCATTCCACTTCCCCAAAGACTTTTGGCTTGTGCTTTCTTGAAGTGTCTTTAAGGCGGCGGTCTTCGTAGGCTTCACGCTTGAGTTTGTTGACGGAAGCGACCAGTTCGACAAGTTCCTCGGCATCCCCGGCATCCCGGAGCCTGAACCTGAGAGCTCCACGCATGAGTTCCCGCTTTTCCCGTTCAAAAGCCCCGATGTCCCTTTCCTCGGTTAGGGCCAGCAGGCGGGAATAATACCTGACCCGAAGAGCTGTTGGCGGGAGGCGCACAGGAACCTCCACGGGTTCCGGTCCTTCGGTTTTTCCTCTGCCTCTCCCTTTCCCCCTTCCTTTTCCTCTGCCTTTTTCCCCGCCAGGACCTTTTTTACCGGCACTGAAATCGATCTTTTTCAGCTCGATTCTTCCTTCCCTGATCGCCCGGGAGGAGTCCCCTTCGGAGAAGAGTTCCTCAAGGCGGATTTCAGGCTGGAGCATCTGGATCTGCTCAACTTTCTCCCCTCCGAAAACCCCTTCTCCGAAGTGCTGGTAGAGGGAATCGATGTTATCGGCAATTTCGAAGATGTTTCCCCTCTTTTTGCCCGTTTCCGGGGAGAGCCGAGTTACCCTTCCGAGCTGCTGCTCGAAAAGGCGCATACTGAGGGTGGGCCTGAGGAGGACAAGGGCTTCAAGGGCAGGGAAGTCGAAGCCCTCAATCAACATGCCAACGGTGCAGAGGATAAAAGGAGCCTTTTCCGGGTCCCTGAAAGCTTCGATGAGGGCTTTTTGTTCATCTTTCGAGAGTTCCGAAGAGATAAAAGCCGCAGGCTTGAAAATCCCGGGTGCTGCGTAGTTGTCGAAACTCATGGGAAGTACGGGGTCCGGATCACTTTCGAACTCTTCGGCGGCGATTTCCTCGTTGAAGATTGCGGAGGCGAGCTTGGCATGGAAGGCGTTAATCTTTTCATCCTCGCTGCCGACCCCGTAGACCTGTTTCCGGACCGGGGCGCAAAAGACCAGGGTCTTTGCATTTCCCCTCCGGATTTTAGACTCATACACCTCTTTGGCAAGCCCGGTCCGCCGGATAACTTTCTTGATTCTATCCGCGGTGCTGCAGTCCAGGAAAAGGTCCTGACGATCAAGTTCTGCCAGGCCTTTTTCAAAGTCAAAGACCTCCAGGATGTCTTCACTGCTCTCGGCAATCGTATACTTCAGGTTAGCCAGTTCTTCGTCCAGGATACATTCGGGCAAACTTTTTCCGTAGACCTCCCGCATATCCCCGGAAATCTCGTCCACGAACTTGACGTTTCCCACAACCCCCTGGAACGGGGTCGCAGTCATGCCCAGGATCCGGGTCCGGTCCCCAAAAGCGTTCAGGAAATCGTTGCCCCGGTTGTTGATGAAATTGTGGATTTCGTCCACTATCGCAATATCGGCATATTCCAGAAGCAGCTCCTTGAGCTCCGCGCTTTGTTTGCCGAGCACGGTCTGGAGGGACGCGAAGAGCACAAAACCTTCAGCACTTCCTTCACTCCTTTTCACCTGTTCTCCCTTTCCCTCCCCTTTATCATTCCCTTTCTCTCCCCTTACCTTGAGTTCTTTAAGTTTATTCAGAAGCTCTTTTCGATCGGTCTTGTGTGCCGAGGAAAGGACAGCACTGTTCGGGAAAAGGGGACGGTCCTTTTTCCTGTCATAATAGGTCTGGGTCAGGAGCTGATTATTTTTCGAGACCAGGAAAAGCACGAGCTTTCCCTCCTCATAGTATTTTTTCATGATGTGCTTTGAGAGGAAGGTCTTACCCCAGCCCGTGGGGACCTTGATGTAGCCCCTCTGCTGAGTCTCGAAATACTGCAGTATATCTTCAAAGATCCTCTGCTTATCTTTCCTTAAAGTTTCCAGTTCAACGGTTTCCATGCCGACCACGGCCTTACCTGAAATTGTCATTTCTACGCTGTTCCTGCGCTTCTCTTAATGAAGCATGCTTTTTGGGCTTCCGTGTGTCCCCCTCGTAACTGCGGTACACCGGGTCCCTGCGCTTCTCTAAATGAATCATGCTTTTGGGATTTTCTTGGAATCAGTGCAAAGGCTATCAAGCAGCCTTCCGGTAAACGGTATTAATACCGCACACAAACGAAAAATATTGAAAAATAATCCCACAATCTGTCCGGCCCCTTATCAATACCAGTCAGAAAGTACAATCAAGGGTTTATCGCCAAAAGTAAGCTAAGATTCAATTAAACTAAGATTCAGTTAAACTAAGATTCAGTTAAACTAAGATCCAGTTAAACTAAGATTCAATTAAACTAAGATTCAATTAAACTAAGATTCAATTAAACTAAGATTCAATTAAACTAAGATTCAGTTAAACTAAGATTCAATTACAAATGATATTCGGTTACAAATGATATTCAACTAATTGATCGGAGAGATATATAAATTATTCCAGATTACAAAGAAAAACTTAAAGAAAGAGCAAGGATTCTGATTTTTTAACCCTGGCTCTATAAAGGAAAAACGGAAAAAACCGGAAGTTTAAAGGAACTTCGGCCTTTCCGAGAGGTATTTTGCAAGCGGCAACCCTTTGTACGGCTTGCCTGCGGTTTCTGCCCTGATCCTTCCGGAAAGCTCTTCCGGGGTCATCTGGACTTTCATGGGCTTCTTTTGTTCGGACTCTTCCCGGACGGTCACGTTGATCGTGCCTTCCTCGACTTCCGTATCCCCGATAACCACTACATAGGGGACCCATTCCCTGCCAGCTTCCCTGATCTTTTTCCCGATGGAAAGTTCCCTGTCATCAATGTCCACCCTGCAGCCCAGCTTCTTTGAAACTTCTTCTGCAAAGTCCATGTGTTTTTCGGAGATAGTGATGATCCTGACCTGGGTCGGGGAGAGCCAGACCGGGAACATGGGCACTTTCCCTTTCTCGGTTTCCATGGCGGCCTTTTCAAGGAGGGCGTAGATGCAGCGCTCGATTGCCCCGCTGGGGGAGCAGTGGAGTACGGTGGGCCTTTCGGCCTTGCCTTCGGGAGAAATGTAAGATATATCGTAGCGTTCGGCGTTTTCCACATCGATCTGGACAGTGGAAAGGGCACTTGCCTTGGCAAGGGCGTCTACGAAATTGAACTCGAACTTGAGCACGAAGTAGAAGAAACGGGTGTCCCACATCTCCACGAGCACGGGTTTGTCCACGGTTTTTACCATGGAGTTAACCAGGTCCCTGTTAGACTCGTAAAAGTCTTTCGTGAAGCGGATTGCAACCTCGTAGTCATCGACTTCGATTCCCATGTTCTCGAGTACGCTTATGCAGAGCTTGTACTGCTGCATGAACTGGTCCACGGCCTGGCCCATGTCCGGGCAGAGGGAGTGCATATCCGGCATGGTAAATGCCCGAAGTCTTCGCAGGCCCACGAGTTCTCCCCGCTGTTCCTTCCTGAAACTGTAGCGGGTCATTTCGATCATCTTCAGGGGGAGGTTCTTGTAAGAGATCGTCATGTCGTGGTTCATAAGGAACTGCCCGAAGCAGGCTGCAAAACGCAGGAACATGTGGCGCTTGTCCGACTCGATGGAGTACTGTCTTGCCGGGAAGCGGTCCAGGTACTTTTTCAGGGTCGGGTGGTTCATGTCGTACATCAGGGGGGTTTCCACTTCCATTGCCCCGAATTCGGATGCGACATCAAGCACGTAGTTTTCCATCAGGGACTTGATGAGCCTGCCCTTGGGGTAATAGCGCATGTTCCCGGAATCGGACCCCGGTTCGTAGTCGGCAAGTTCGAGCCTGCGCATGAGTTCCACATGGGGCGGGGCTTCCTTTACTGCCCTGCTCTTGGAAATCTCATAATTCACGAAATCCTGAAGTTTCGGGTAAGGAGAAAGGTCAAAGCCTTCGACCTCATGGAGTTCCCCGTCAGGGGTCAGGATGCGCCAGTAGGACCTGGCGGTGTCTTCGGCTTTCAGGGCTTCGGAAACTACTTCTTCCTTTTCTTCAGCTACAACAACCTTTTCCCCGCAAACGGCCGGAGCTGCTCCTTCAGGAAGGATGGTCCGGGACAGTTCCGAAAGGGGGTGGCCCTTACAGCTTATCTTGAAAGCCTTGTACCAGCCGAAGGGAGCACGCTTGACCTCATATTTACCGGAAAGGGCAGCTTCGACGCCTTTCAGGACTTTAACCGCCACTTTCGGGGAAGAAAGGTCCGAGCTTAAGTGAGCGTAAGGATAGAGCATGATCCGGTCGGTCTTGACCTGGGATGCAACCTTTTCGATTTCCGAGACCGCCTTTCCGATTGTTTCTTCAGGGTTTGTCTCGTCTGCACTCTCCACAGCCATGAATGCGGTGAGGGCCTCTTCAAGCCTTCCGGACTTTAAGGAGTCTTCGATTTTTTCAGCTACCGGAGTCTGTTTTTTGGTTTCGTATTCTATATAATCAGAATGAATAAGCAATAATTGCATTGAATCACCTGTGCTCTCGGAACCACTGGAGTCAAGTTCCAGATAAAGTTAGGTTTGTTGATTAATTTTTTGATTGCATGCCTTTTGGGGGCATGCGGCCTGCACAGCGGGCCTGTTCAGGTTTCCGGAAATTAAGTAAGAATATATGACAGTCCTAACAGCGTACAGTGATATAAAGCAATCCCTTTTACCGGTATATTTCCGTTCACAGAGACAAGAGGTCCCGGCAAAATTCCGATAAAATTCAAAACCGCTGATGTTTCAGAAGAAGAGCTGCTACGTAGTACACCCCGGGTCCGGGAACTCAACAGAACGGATTGAAAATAGATTGCGGTATTTTATCAAATCTAATTGCTGTGAGACCGAAAAAGAGTGCGGGATCTAACTTCACAAAATTCAAATTTTTTTTAGGATCGCTCATAAGCTTTATTTTTAATGGAAACGTTAGAAAAAACCGGACGACAACGGCAAAATTGTTAGAATAGTAGTGGATAGGAGCCCGATGTTCCCACTTTCCGGCTCCTACCAATGATCCAACCCATGAGATTGAGAGGAAACCCTTTAACTCTCAATCTACGTTTTTTATAAGTACGTAGAAATATATATCATAACCGCTTCAAATTCAATGCGCCCTTTAAACGATTTAATTTTACTGAATATTATAAAGGTATGAAAATATTCAATGCCGTTAAATTTTTTGAATTAAACTTCATGAAGATGGATTGCCCAGCAGCAAAAACCATGTCATGTGGCATCATTGAATCCCGGCTCGGCCAGGGAGAATACTGATAGCTTTCGGGATCTCAGGTAACTCCCAGGATTCCCCTAAGTCCCAATCTTCCAGGTAAGCGCAGGTCATGCCTGCCTTTAAGCCCCCTTTACCGGGCTTTTTCCCTTTTACAGGAAAAGGAAAAACGGGGTAGTTCAGCACAATAGAGGGAAAATAAAGTAAAGACAGTAAAGAAAATAAAGACTCTTTACTGCATCAGGACTCTTTACTGCATCAGGACTCTTTACTGCACCTTTTCACACGTCTCTTTCTTACAGGTGTACCCCAGGTTCTTGAGGTTTGGGTCGGCTTTTTCCACAAGCTCGGGATGCATGGTCTCCTGGTAAACCCTGTACGCCGCCACCAGGGCTCCGAGCAGGATCGGAGCTGCAAAAAAGCCCGCAACCCCGCCAACAAAAGCCCCTCCCAGGAAAGCAAGCATCAGGAACATGGGATGGATGTTGGACTTTAGACTGGTCAGGTAGGGGCGGAGGATCAGTTCGGGGGGGCCGTAGATGACAAGAGAGGAAACCACGAAGAAGATGAGCGCACTCTCGAAACCCTGGTCAAAGTAGCGCAGCACCGTCAGGGGGACGAGTACCATATACCCGGCAAAGAGAGGAATTATCGATGCTATGAAGATAAGGGTTGCAAGCGCAAGCACATGGGTAAGCCCGAAAGCGTAGAAAACCACAACGGAAGTCACACTTACAATCAGGGCTGCATAGGCGTTTCCTATGAAGATGCCGGTCAGGATCAGGTCCAGGTGGGATGCATATCTATTTACGGTACCCTGGTATTCCTCAGGCACGACTGCAAGGAAGGCGCAGTAAAGCCTGTCCCCATCGGAAAGCAGAAAGTAGCAGAGGATTATGGAAACGATGAAATTTATGACGAACAAACTTATGCTCTGGGCATAGGAAATAATTCCTATCCCCCCGATTGCAGGGAGAAGCGAGGAAAAAAGGGACCAGACAGCCGAATTAATCTGTTCGAGGTACCTCCCCGGGATTTCCAGAGCACTCACAAAATCAAAGATACTGCCGATGACCACGGTCTGGTTGTCAATGACCCAGGAAATCTGGTGCAGGATCTCAACAACACCTGCTCCGACAATGAATATGATGGGGACGAAGATGCAGGTACTGGCGACCAACGACCCTAATTTCTTATACCTTTTGAACTTCATGCGGATAGGTCTGGCAATATAAGCAAACACAAGCCCCAGCACGACCCCGTCTGCCAGAGGGATCATGATTAAAAAGGCGAAATACAAAAGCACAGCTATTACCAGGGCCGCTGCGATCTTCCAGCGGCTTTCAATCAGCTGGCTAACTCCGTCATAGGGTTGATTGAACTTCATTTTCTTTACCGGGATAATTACTTTCTTCCGGAGGGGTTTACTTATTTCCGGAAAGATAATTTCGTTTACGAAGATTATAAGATAATTCGGTTACGAGGATTCACACGATAATTCGGTTTATGAGAATTTATACGATTGTATCGTTCACCATAATCCATTCGATAATTCAGTTTACGAGAATTTATGTGAGGATTCAGCCTGCGATAATTAATTTTTAAAACACCTACCTCTGCCAAAGCCTCAGACATTATAGAAATATAATTATAACCTATTTAAAAATATAACAGTATTCCTACCTGCCCAGTCCTCTGCCGCATTCCCATTGATTCATAACCAGTATTTGATCAGTATTAATACAGCGTTCTTAGATTTTTAATTTTTCATCGAAGTCCGGGACAAGCCTGTCGAAATACCTGGTCACCACACAGGCTTCCGTACATTTGCCGCACCTGATGCAGGCATCACTTACGCGTACCTCATTCCCATTGACTGAAACCGCACCCACGGGGCAGGCTTTCTCACAGATCCCGCAGCCGGTACAGCGGGAAAGCCTTGCGAACTGTTTTGCAGTCTCCTTAAAAAGGGAAACTGCCCTGGGTTTTGTGTCCGAGCTTACCAGCAGGTTCCCATTCGAAAAGAACTTCACAGTCCCTGAACCGCTCCTTACGAGTAGCATGCCCAGTTCTTCCGCCCGGACCACCGGGCCAAGCACGTTCAGAAATTCGGCAGCTTCCTTC
This sequence comes from Methanosarcina sediminis, assembly GCF_052056915.1. Lineage (GTDB taxonomy): Archaea > Halobacteriota > Methanosarcinia > Methanosarcinales > Methanosarcinaceae > MTP4. Next base: position 244,781 of record NZ_CP195119.1, read on the forward strand.
AGCCTGACCCCTTTTACCCCGGCTTCCACGGAAAAGCCCCCTGCTTTGCAGGGAGAAATCCCGGAAACAACCTCGATTTCAAAAGCTTCGGCATTTTCTTCCGGAAGGACAGAAATTCCCAGCTCTTCGGCCAGTTTCAGCATCTTGGGAGGCAGCTCTTTCCAGCGCCAGAACCCGTGCTCAACGAATTTTTCCGAAAGCCCCAGGTTTTTTGCCCAGGCAAGGAGAAAAACATTCCACTTCTCATGCATCTCAGGGTGCAGTTCCTTTACCCTGGCGTATTCAGCCGCAAGGGCCGACGGGCAGAGCCAGCAGCCGACCCTTTCAAAGCCCTGGTCATACAGGGGGTTGTAAGCCAGCTTCCGCCAGTGGATATAAAGCCAGACCTCAAGCGCCCTCCAGTCCCGGATCGGGAAGATGTTGAGCTGGTTCGGGACAAAGGGGTTCGTTTCACTGGCTGCGATCTTTGCCCGTGAAAAAGACTCGTGCTTCCTTTTCCCGTCAACGGTCAGGTATGCCACGGCGTCTGCGCCGTGCCCGGCTTTGCGGGCAGCTGCTTCAATTCCGGCCCCGGAACGGGATGCTCCGGTTCCGGTTCCGGACAGGGCCCTTTCAGTTCCTTTCCCGCGGCCATTTTTCCCTGCCTCAATATCCCCTGCGGATGCCAGCTTGCAGACCTTGCAGCACCAGCGGAAATCTTTTGCAGGGGGCCCGAACCTCTCCACATTCTCCCAGAAAGCATCTCCCGAGTTCATTTCCTCGTATGGGATACCCTGCTCCCGGCAATACTCCCTGGCAAACTCGACCGTTTCCGGAAACTCGATCCCGGTGTTCACGAAAAATGCCTTGAATTCTCTTTTCTTGAGAGCGGCCCGGGTAAGGTCAAGCACCACAAGGCTGTCTTTTCCCCCGCTGAAGGAGACGTAAACCGGCAACTTCCTGTACTCATTCCTATTTGCAATTCCCCGGATGGCATTGATGGCATTTTTCCCGAGGGCCTGGAGATGTTTCCGGTTCGCCTCGATGCAGGAGGCCATGGAAGGGACTTTCTCATGAAGAAACTCCTCCGAACTGTCGATTTTTCTTACACGGAGGACTTTTTCGCCTGAATCTTTTTTAGAGTCAAATTCCGAACCGTCTATGTAAGAAATCCCGTATCCGCTCAGGCTGCCCGCAGTCACGAGCACGAAGTCCCCTGCCCTTATGTCCCTGGAAAAAGACTCCACCTGCCCGGCGTCCACGTTTTTTCCGTTCAGATGCCTGTTTTTCGTCTTTTTCAGCTCGACTTTTTGTCCTGCTCCGTGCTGCAGGAGTAACTTTGCTCCTTCCACGGAGGGCTCAAACACGTAGTCCATTTTCGAAAGCTCGAAGCGGAGCACCCCAAAGTGCAGCCCGTCCACGATGATTTCATCGGTCTTGTCCTCACCAGGGATTTTGTTCAGGAGGATTATCCGGTTCCCCAGGGGGTCGCAGCCGAAAGCCGAAATAAGCTGCTCTGCCAGGACTTCCCGTTCGTAGGGGGAACAGAAACGGACATCTGCCGGCTGGGAAAGGGTTATTGGAAAACCTTTCGTGCCGCAAATCCCGCACTCTTCCCCTATCAAAGGCAGGTTGCACTCCCTGCACCAGAAAATGCTGTCGTTTTCGTACTCGAAACGCCTGCCGGCTGGATTTCCGGATGCACCCTTATGAGTCAAGGACTCCTTTCGCCTATTCCTGTTTTCCTGGCTGCGCTCCTTTGTAAAAGAAGAACTGCCGGATTTATTAGAGGTTTTTTTCCTTGAAGCCTGAACCTTCTTGTCAGTATTTTTGTCAGTATTTTTGTCAGTATTTTTGTTAGTCTTCTTGTCATGAGGCCGGGGACTTTTATTTCCCGGAGCGTTTCCCGGCCTTTTCGGGCGAGGAGATCGGAACTTGTCTTTTTTCTGCGGCATGGGAAGCACTGGTCTGATTCAAAGAAAACGGTTAAGTACGTTATCTTCAATTTTTCAGGAAGGATATGTTTATCGGTATATCAATATTGTGAAGATCAGTCATTATGAAGTTAATAAAATTACGAAAATCATTTGTTGCGAAATTATGAAATTACGAAGATCCTGTATTCTTAAAATCATGATATTACAAAGATCAATATCCTGACGGAAAGCAATTCGCTAAACTTCAGATTCAATTATTACCTGCTACCTGTATATATATTTGCAGAGAAATAATAAATTTATTACTCGAAGGCCACAAAATGAATTACGATGTAGTTGTCGTGGGCGCCGGCCCGGTGGGTTCCACCGCTGCCCGGTATGCCGCAAAGCATGGGGCAAAGGTCCTCCTTGTAGAAGAGCATTCCTCCATAGGCTCGCCTGTAGGCTGTACCGGGCTCCTTAGCACAAGAGCGGTTGCGGAATGCGAGCTCAGGCCTTCGGACGAGTTCGTGTTCAATTCCATTCGGGGGGCTTTTGTCCATGCTCCCGACGGGCAGTGCCTCCCAATCGACGGGAAACAAACCAAAGCCTATGTGGTCTCCAGGAAAAACTTCGACCGCATTCTGGCAACCCTGGCAGTCGAAGCAGGAGTTGAACTTTCCCTCAGGACAAAGGCTGTAGGGCTTGAACACGCAGAGCTTGAACATTCAGGGCTCGAAAAAGCAGACCTGAGAGCCGAAAATGAATACGAAAAAGAAACTGCCAGAAAAGAAGGCAGGAAAAAAGATCCTTTTGTAAAACTAAAGGTCCTAAGGAATGGCAAACCCGAAGTCATAAACGCGGGGGTGGTGATAGGAGCAGACGGGGTGAAAAGCCGGATAGCCCGGTATGCGGGACTGGGGATGCCAAAACGTGTGCTACCGGGGATCCAGGTCGAAGCCCCCTACGCCTCCGAGGACAGCGCCTTTGTCGAACTTTTCCCGGGTTTTCAGGCCCCCGGTTTTTTTGCCTGGTCCGTGCCCGTGAACGAAAAGATTTCCAGAATCGGGCTTGCCGTGGAACCCGGAATGCTGGGGCAGGGGGAAACGCCCGTTTCCTGCCTGCAGAAGTTCCTCGATTCAAACCCCCACGTAAAAGCCAGGTACGGTGGGGGCATGCTGGATTTCGTGGTGGGAGGTATTCCCATCGGCCCCCCGGAGAAAACATCAACTGACGGGGTACTTGTGGTAGGAGACGCTGCCGGACAGGCAAAACCCACCTCCGGGGGAGGAGTCTATCCCGGAGCCCTTGCCGCCAAAATTGCAGGAAGAGTCGCCGCCGAAGCTGCCCTTGAAGGAAACACCGGCTCAGGAAGGCTTTCCGAATACGACCGGCTCTGGCGAAAAGCCCTTGGAAAGGAACTTGAAATCGGCATGAAAGTCCATGACCACATAGGAAAACTGGAAGACAGGCAGCTGAACGAACTGATAGCTTCCCTGAACACCCCCTCAATCCTTGAGACAATCACGGAATACGGGGACATGGACCACCCCTCGGTCGTACTGAAAAAGCTCGTGCTCTCCGGAAATTCCCTGCGCCTGATGAAAGCCTTCGGGACCTTTTTAAGGACTTGTTTTTGAAAAAAGAACCTGCGACCTCCAGCCATTTTAAAGATCTGTCTTAAAAATCCGAGTAACCGTTTAGATGGCAAACCCGTGCCCACCCCACGCTCGACGCAGGCGAGCGGCCTTTCCTTGAAAATAATTGAAAAGAAACAGATTTTTCACCAGGAGAAGCAATCTTACGATTAATTTGCTAAATATTCTATAAAGTAAATTTTGAAGTGTATTGTGATAACCAAAAAGTGCATCCCGATGACTGAAAACTACATTTCGATAATCAAAAAGTGTATCCAGATGACTGAGAAGTATATTCTGATAACTGAAAAGTGCATCCCGATGACTGAAGAAAGGTATTATGATAACCAAAAAGTGTGCCTGAATGACTGAAAAAAGGATTCCAATATAAAAAGGCAAAACGTGTCCTTTTTTTTGATTGATCTCTTAAAACCAAAGCGGCCTGAATGCCGTCCTCAACCGATTATTAAGTCCTCTTGAGGGAGCGAAGCGACCGAAAAGGACCGCGTGCTGTTGCACTTGCAGTGCAACTCCCAGTAAATCTTCGATTTACTGCGATCCCGAAGCGCAATTCGGGTGGGAAAAGCCGGCCGCCTTCGGTGCCCGGTGAGGGGCCGGGGTTCTGAAAAGTAAGGAGAAAAGGAGAGTCGGTCTAAGAATATATTTTTCGCACTTATGACATCACTGCATTTTCATCACTGCATTTTCATCACTGCATTTTCATCACTGCATCCTGAGCCGGAAGCTCCATTTCGGGAGGGTAGCGCGGCATTTTCAGGAAACCCCGTTCGAGCAGGTCCCGGGCCATTTCAAAGTTTTCGAGGCCGATTTTTCCGCAATACAGGGTTTTCAGGGCAGTGGATTTTGAGGGCCGGGTTTGCAGGAAGTCGCTGACTTTCAGGAAGCCACTCAGGTAGATGTAGTCTTTTGTGTAGCCTCCGGGAAGGGATGTGTCTATCATTCCTCTTTTGACCCGCTGGGTAATCGTGTAGGCTTTTTCCGGGGGGAAGTGCCGGAGCATTTCTTCGAAAATTTCGGAAAAGGAGGCATGAGGGACCATTGAAGCTGCTATTACCCTTGCGCTGTATTTCTTGAGGGTTTCAGGGTCCAGAAGGCCATTTGCGTATTCATTGTAAACGGCGAGCCCTTCTTCGGTTTCACTGTAGCCCGGAAAACCGGAGAGGAAAATAGTAAGGGGCTGCCTTTTCCCGTTTTCAGCCCTGAAAACATGGGTGCGGATTTCGTGGTAGAGGTAGCGTTTGATACTATTTTCGGAAAACCGGGCGGAAAGGTCAACGTATACTTCCCCCCGGGTGGAGTTGACAGCCAGCTTCGCCCCACCTTCAAGGAAGGGCCTGACTTCCCATTCCAGACCGTAAGCCCGGAGTTCGTTTTCAAAAATCCCGCGGACCGCAGCCGGGTCCAGGTTTTCAGGCTCGTCCGCAACCTGAAACATCCTGAGATTTCTTCCAGCCTCCCGGAGGACCTTTTCTGAGGGGGGTCCGAAATAAGATACAAGCTCAGGCCCGAAAGCGGGAGAATCCCTGTGCTTCAGGAGTTCAGCCAGTTTCCGGAGCCTGTCAATTTTTTCGATGTAAAAGGGAGCAAAGAAAGAAGCCCTGCAGTTTTCAAGTTTACCCCTTATCCGCCCCATTTTCCTGCAAAACTCCCCGACTTCCGGACCCGGCTCCTCGTATTCAAAGACAGGGTCGTAGGATTTGCCAGCGGTGTATGCCTTCAGGAACTTTGCCCTTTCCCTGCCCCCATTCACCGGGTTTATGTAACGCAGGATATTCAGCTGCTTTTCAATGTCAAAGAGGCGCCAGTCATGTTTAAGGACGCAGGCCTCGGACAGTAAATCGAATTCTATAATGGCTACTCCCCCGTAAATTTCAGTTCATTCACCGTAAATTCCAGTTCAGCCGCCGGAAATCCCTTTTCAGCTGGTTCCCAGGAACTGATAATTAATCCCTTTCGGACCGATAATTAATCCCCTTCAAGACAGATACTTAATCCCCGGTCTACTATTTGCTATAAACTTATAAAAAGAAAATGCTGATTCTAAATTTTTGCATATTCTAAAAAATCAGGAAAGGATATTGAACCGGGGGTTTGACCGTGGTTCCAATACCTATTTAACGCCCGGAATCCCATTCTTCTGTGGGGGTAATTATGAATTCGGATCCCAATCTTCTTAATGATGTGAAGGACCATGTATGCACCTGTGCCGAAGGTCTCAAGTTCACTCCTGATATCGAAGAATTCCTGAAAATACCCATGAGGGAACTCTATGTTTCCCTGCCGATCAACATGGATGACGGTTCGATAAAGGTTTTCAAGGGTTTCCGGGTCCAGTACAACGAAGCTCTGGGGCCTACCAAAGGGGGGATCCGCTTTCACCCGGAAGAGACCATCGAGACGATCAGGGCCCTTGCAGCCCTCATGACCTGGAAGTGCGCACTGCATGAACTGCCCCTGGGAGGAGCAAAGGGAGGGATCATCTGCAACCCCAAAGAACTGTCCCACCTGGAACTTGAACGCCTGAGCCGGGCGTATATCCGGGGGGTCTATCAGATCATAGGGCCGGATAGGGACGTGCCTGCCCCTGATGTTTACACGAACCCCCAGGTCATGGCCTGGATGATGGACGAGTATTCGAAGCTTGCAGGGAAAAACGTATTCGGAATCATTACCGGAAAGCCAACGAGCCTTGGAGGTTCCGCAGGCAGGTACGATGCAACAGCCCGGGGGGGCTGGTATGCAATAAAAGAAGCCGCCAAAGAGCTTGGACTGGAGCTAAAAGACGCAACTGTTGCCGTGCAGGGTTTCGGGAATGCCGGGTATCACGCAGCTTATCTTGCCAAGAAACTCTTCGGCTGCAGGGTCGTTGCGGTCAGTGACAGCAAAGGCGGGATCTACTCCGAAAAAGGGCTTGACCCGGAAGACGTGTCAGGACACAAGGTCTCCACCGGCTCTGTGCTCGGCTACCCGGGATCCACGAACATTACGAACGAAGAAGTCCTGGAACTGGACGTGGACATCCTGATCCCGGCAGCCCTTGAGAACGTTATAACCGAAGAGAACGCAGGCCAGGTAAAAGCAAAAATCCTGGCTGAACTTGCCAACGGCCCCACCAGCAAAGATGCCGAACCAATCCTTTTGACGAATGAGGTGCATGTAATCCCGGACATCCTCTGCAACGGGGGCGGGGTAACCGTGTCCTATTTCGAAATGGTCCAGAACCAGTACAGTATGCAGTGGGACGAGGAAGAAGTTCAGGAAAAGCTTTCCAGAAGAATGAAAAAAGCCTATCATTCGGTTCTTGATTTCTCGAGAAGAAACAACATAGGTATGCGCCAGGCGGCCTACACCCTTGCCGTGGGCAGGGTCGTTGAAGCCATGCAGCTCCGGGGCTGGATCTGAGAATAGGGAACTGACAGCCGATCCGGGGTATGGGGCTTCAGACCCATTGAAACCTATCCGGTTTATCATATCCGGTTTATCATATCAGGCTTATGAAATCAGGTTCGCTTAAACTTAAAAGGTGATTCAAATGTACAGATGCCTAAACTGCGGGTACATCTACAACCCGACTTGTGGGGATTCCGCACAATCCATATCCCCAGAAACACTTTTCAAGGAACTTCCCAAGTCCTGGAAATGCCCGCGCTGCGGGGCTCCGAGGGAAAAGTTCGAAAAGATGCTCTGAAGATAATTTGAAACGATGTTTGAAGCATTGTTCAGGTAATATAGTCCCGGACGCAAATACTTACACTTATATTATACGCATAAAAATTTGATACTTTGATGGGCGCTGGGATGACCAGAAAATATATTTCAATAACCATGAAAGGTATTGGGATGACTAAAAAATATATTTGAATAACTATCCAGGGTAGCGGGAAGTCCGAAAAAACATATCGGAGAATAAAAATAAGGATTCCTGGAAAAATGCCTGCCAAAAAATTCAAAGACAGAAACAAATTCAAAAACAGAAAAGAATTGATGGAGGGGCCTGAGGGTTGTGACATAAAATCCCACCGCCACAACCTTCAGGTTATTTTTCAATGCATTTGCTGGGGTTCAAAAGAGAAGCATGAAGAACTGCCTCCATTTCTGGTTTGGCCAGTTTCTTCCTAGCTCTCATTTTCTCAGGCGGGCCCGTAAAGAGCCGAACTGCACTCCCACGTGCGAGCCGACTTTTTCCGTTCTTCCTGAGATGTTTTTTCCCTTTTTTTTAGGATGCAATTTTTTTGACTTTCGTCTTTTGAACTGTTTTTAGTACCAGTTAGTCGTTTAAACCGTTTAGACCGTTTTTTGTGCCATATTGTTGTTTAAACCGTTTAAACCGTTTTTAGTGCCAATTTTTTGAAATAATCTAAGTCAATATGCCGGGATTTCTCCTGGCAATTTGTTTGTGCCGGATAGGTATTCCCTTCCAGTTCCTGATCAATTATAGGGCCTGTATATTATATAGCCCAAACCATGATGCTCTTTCCGAACTTTAGGGTCAAAGTGAGGGGGATAGGAAATTGGACAAATGAGGTGGAAATGGACGGATGAGTGGAAAATGCCAGGGTGAACGGATATTTCAACGCCTTTAAAATTTTCAATGCCATTCATGAAGCTACCTTATCCCAAAATCAAGCAGTTATTTTTGCTTGCCTTTTATCCCTTTTAGATTACCTTTTACACCGTTAACTTTTTCTATATTTCATTTATTTTCCGATTAAGAACACAATTTTTAAATAAAATGATTCTTATAAAATATCTTTCATAATGAGTTCTTCCCTGAGTGATACAATCTGGCTTTCTGAAAAAAGGAAAAACTTGCTCCTTTTACTGATGGAAGGGCCTCGGGACATCGAGCAAATAAAAGCCTCTCTTAATGTGACTTCAAAAGCGATGATGCCCCAGATAAAGATCCTGAAAAAGCAGGAGCTGATTCTTCAGGTCGAGGAAGTGTACGAGCTGTCGGAGATTGGGAAACTGGTAGTTGGAAACATGCTCCCTCTTCTGAACACGTTTGAAGTCCTTGAGGACAACAAAGGGTACTGGGCAAGCCGGGACATGAGTGCCATACCCGAAGACCTATTTATGCGCCTGGGGGAACTCGGGGAATGCATGGTAATAGAGCCCGACCTGAACCATATGTTTGACCTCCCCCGAGAATTTACTGAAAACCTTGCGAAATCCAGGTGCATCATGAGTTCTCTTTCCTATTATCATCCCCTTTACCCTTCACTTTATTCGAAACTTTCACAGAGTGACGCGGAAGTGGAAATCGTGGTGACGGAAGCAGTATTCGAGAGACTGAAAACCGAATCTCCGACCGAACTTGGAGTACTGCTGAATTCCGGAAATACGGTAGTGAAAGTCTTTAGTGAAAAAAGCCTCAGGCTTCCCACAATTGCTGTCACCGATCGTTTCATGTACATCTGTCTTTTCGACAAGCAGGGAAAATACGATCACAGAAAGGCAATGAGCTTCGATGCAAGTGCAGTTCGCTGGGGCAGAGAACTTTTCATGCATTACAGGGGGTTATGCCGGGAAGTAACCGGTGTATAAACGCTATCGTTCGTCAAAGCCGTGAAATGGTAACCTGTTTTTCGTCGTTCTTTCGTCATTCAGTCCAGTTGGCCATCAACTGGCGGGAATTTGGTACAATGAGGTTCAAAAACGTCCCCTTAAAATCAAAGCTGGTTCTTTTTATTGTCGTAGGGGTTTTTCTTGTCCTGGCCGTGTCTACGGCAGTCATTATCGGCACGGTGACCTCCCAGGAAGAAGACCTTGCTTACCGGAAATCCGTCGAAATGGCGAGCAACTATGCGAACCAGTTTGACAGTAATATGCAAGCCAACCGGGCAATTGCGAACACTCTTGCCCTCACGATGGCCGAGTATGAAGGCGCCGACAGGGAAGAAGTGGAGAATATCCTGAGAAGGGTCCTTGAAGAAAAACCTAACCTGATCGGGGCTTATGTTGGGTTTGAACCTAACGCTTTTGATGGCAGGGATGCGGACTACGCGGATACCCCGGGCTACGACTCCACGGGAAGGTTTGTCCCTTACTGCAACAATATCAACGGCCCCACGATTATCGAGCCGCTTGTTGACTACGAGAGCTCTGACTATTACCAGCTGCCAAAAAGCACGAATAAAGATATCCTGACCGAGCCTTACTTTTATGAAGGGATATTCATGGTAAGCTATGACTCCCCCATCATCCGGGACGGGGAGTTTGTGGGGATAGCAGGTGTTGACGTCCCTCTGGAATATCTGGATGATGTCATAAGTGATATCCAGGCTTTTGATACGGGCTATGCTTTCATGGTAAGCAATACGGGAATTTTTCTCTCCCACCCTACCAATAAGGAATGGATCGGAAAAAGGAGCCTCCGTGATTTTGAAGCGGAAGAGGTCCTTGCCGCAGCAGAAGATATTCAAAATGGTGTGGGAGGGCATATTGAAACCACCGACCCCACCACAGGAAAGAACGTTATAATGTTCTACGAACCTGTTAAGACAGGGGAGTTCGCATTCGTCCTGGCAGTCCCCAAAGAAGAAATGCTGGCCGGAGTGACGGCTCTCCGGAACAGGCTGCTTATAATCTCTGCAATCTCAATTCTTTTCATGGCTGCCCTTGGCTACATGATTGCCAGGTCCATTACAAAGCCCATAGACGAAATAGTTGAAGACTTCAAGAGCATCGCCGAGGATGCCGTTAAAGGAAAACTCGATGTAAGGGCGGATACCGATGTGGAAGTTGACTTCCGGGAAATCCCGAGGGGCCTGAATAAGATCCTTGACGCGGTAATCGTCCCCATCCGGGAGACCATGAGGGTGACCAATGCCCTTGCGGAAGGGGAACTGAAAGAAAGGGTCAATGCGGACCTGCAGGGGGAGTTCAGAGAACTCGGGGATACCCTTGACAAGTTCTCGGAAACCCTTAATGCGATAATCGATGACTCAAATACAGTCCTTACTGCCTTCCAGAATAACGATTTTAAGCGCGGCATCGAGGTCCACGGGCAGGGGGACTTCAAACTCCTGACCGACGGGATAGAAGAAACCCGGGAAGTGCTTGATAGGGTAACAACCCAGCGCATGAAGACAGAAGAAGCCCTGCTTGCCTATGCACTGGAGCTTGAGCAGTCCAACAAGCTTAAAGAAGAGATGGAGAATATTATCAACAACAGCCCGGTGATTGTTTTCCTCTGGAAATACGAAGACATGTGGCCGGCGGAATTCGTTTCCGAAAATGTCTCCAGGCTGGGCTACAGTCCCGAAGATTTCACCTCCAAAAGGCTCCTCTACGGGGAAATAGTCCACCCGGATGACCTGGTCAGGATGAAGGAAGAACTCTCCAAAAACGTGGAGTCCAGCTGTGATGTTTATAATTCGGAATACCGGATCCTTACGAAATCCGGGGAACCGCGCTGGGTTGATGAGAGGACTTTCATCCAGAAAAACCATCTTGGAGAAATCCGGCTGCAGGGTATCATTCTGGATATCACGGAGCACAAGAAAGCCGAAGAGACCCTTCTCAAGATGGAGGAAATCCGGAAGAAGGAAATCCACCACCGGATTAAGAACAACCTGCAGGTAATTTCAACCCTGCTTTACCTGGAATCCGGGAATTTCCTGGACGAAAAGACAATCGGGGCTTTCAAGGACAGCCAGCACCGGGTCAAGTCCATGGCCCTGGTTCACGAAAAGCTCTACCAGTCCGAGGACATGGTAAGCGTGGACTTTGCGGACTATATCCGGAACCTTACCGATTATCTCTTCCAGTCTTATTCCGTAGGAGTGAGGGAAATAAGCTTGAAGCTTGATGTGGATAACATTTTCCTTGGGATGGACACTGCTATCCCCCTGGGGATTATCATCAACGAACTGGTTTCGAACTCCCTGAAACACGCTTTTGCGGGAAGGGACTGCGGAGAGATCAGCATCAGCCTGAAAAGGGATGAATGTGAATCTTTAGATAAAGCATCTGGCGCCCGGGGCGAGCAGCAGGCAGGGGAAGCCGAAGAGTGTTTCTTGCTTACTGTCAGAGACAGCGGCGTGGGCTTCCCGGAAGCCATTGATTTCAGGGATACGGAATCCCTGGGCCTTCAGCTGGTAGTTAACCTTGTCGATCAGATAGAAGGCGTTGTAGAGCTTGAAACGAGCAGGGAAGGCACCGAATTCAAGATAAGGTTCGGGGAGTTAAAATACAGGATCAAAGTATGAAAGGAGTTTAAAATGGCCGAAGGAAGGATTCTTGTTGTTGAAGACGAGCACATAGTTGCAATGGGCATAAAAAAAATGCTTAAGAGCCTGGGATATCAGGTCACGGGGATAGCTTCCTCAGGGGAAGACGCTATCAGTAAAGCCGAAAGCACTTTCCCGGACCTTGTGCTTATGGACATCATGTTGAAAGGAAACATTGACGGGATCGAAGCCGCCCGGGAAATCATAAAACGCTTCGAACTCCCCGTGGTCTATCTCTCTGCATATTCCGACAGCCAGATCCTGGAACGGGCAAAGCAGACAGGGCCTTTCGGCTATATCGTCAAGCCCTTTGAAGAAAAAGACCTGCACAGCAGTATCGAAGTGGCGCTGCACAGGCATGAAGTGGAAAAAAAGAAGCAGGAAGAAAATCCTGACAGTACGTAACCCTTAATATCAGGCTTTCGACAGCAACCCGGAGTACAGGATTAAGTTCCAGTGCTCCGGGTCGGGTTACTATAGTCTATAGTCCCGAACGTAAGTATTTACACTTATTTTATTAACCACGGACGATACGGAAAGCACGGAAGGATTGTGCCCCTATTTCCTTTATTCCGTGTTTTCCGTACTTTCTGTGGTAAACTTTCACTTGAGCTTGGTGAAGGAATTTGGGGCCTTGACTATAGTTGCTATAACCGAGTTGCTATAACCGAGTTATTATATTCAGTTAACCGGGTCCAGTAATTCCTAATGCATTTATTATTCAAGTGAGTGTAGAAGGGAACTGGCAGAACATCTTCAATAGTTGGCTAAGTGTTCTTTCTTTTAAATCCTCTTTTTTTCATGTGTTTCCTTAAGGCTGTACCACGTCAGACCCGATCTGAAGAGTGAATGCCTGAAGATGAATTTTAATGCCTTTAAAAATTATAACGTAATGAAAATATCCCATGGCACTGGAAATGTCAGCCCTCATGCGCCAGGAACATGGCCCTTTTCAAATCCCTTCCCCACCGAAAGAGCACCACAAAGCAGGTTATATAGATTTATTTCTATAAAAACAACCTGTAGGAGATAATCCAATCCATTAAGAAATAACCCAATCTATTAGCTCTTGAAATTCAGAATGATTCACCCCTTCCTGGGATTTTGTTTTTCCACCTTTCATGATGTTATGGGCCTCTCCAGGCTCCGGGGAATAAAAATAGCCTCCCGAAAATGGAGGTAAATAACGCAATCAGGTGTCAGGATGGATGTCAGGCCGGACGTTAAGTTGTAGGTAGGTTGGAATTAAGCTGGATGTAGGCCGACATGCAATAATTCCGGGAAACGGAAAGGACGCGGAATATATGGGCCGTTTTCAGTGCTGAATTATGTGGATAAAACCCTGGTGGATAAAGCTTTATCGGGACCGAAAATGGCAGGATAAAGGTTCTGGCAGGCAAAAGAGGGGATATAAGCAAAGATCTCCGGATTTCCCAATTAACAGGAGGAGGAAAATATCCCTACGATGGTTTCCGAAAGTAAGGCTCCATGCCTTCATACTAAGAATTTCTGGGAAATGAAGGGAAGATGGTGTATGATTCGGGCAGGGAAACCGGGTTTAACATTTCAACGAGAGGGAGAACAGATAAAGGTGTAAATTAATGAAAGGGAAAAAGATTCTTGTCGTTGAAGACGAACACATAGTTGCAATGGGAATAAAGAGAATGTTAAAGAGCCTGGGGTGTCAGGTTACGGGCATAGCTTCCACAGGGGAAGACGCAGTCTGCAAGGCTGAAAGCACCTTTCCTGACCTGGTACTTATGGACATCATGCTCAAAGGTAAGCTTGGTGGACTGAAAGCTGCAGAAGAGATCCAAACCAGGTTCAATACCCCTGTAATATACATTACCGCTTGCTCCGATAAAAATATCCGGGCACAGGCCGAAAAGACGGGAGCTTTTGGCTATATCACCAAACCTTTTGATGAAAATGAGCTGGCCGACAGTATAGAAACAGCTTTAAAGAACCATGAAGCTGAAAAGAAAAGCAGTAACATGAAGACATTTCCTGAATTAATAATTTCCCTGCCCTCAGACTTAGTTCCTGAGGGGCAATAGTTGTCCCCTGTCGGCACACCTGCTAACCTTAAGAAAAAATAAAACGTGTTTCTGAAGCTGTAATTTCATGGCTCTTTTTCTGCTATCCTTTTCTCTTCTTCCGAGCCTATTTTTTGCTTTTTGTACTGGTTTTTTCAGTTATTCAGTATTTTATCTCATTTTCAGTTATTCAGTATTGTGTCTCATTTTCAGTTATTCAGTATTTTATCTCATTTTTTTTGATTCAGCAAAACGTCTTTAAGATTATTTTCAGCAAAATGTCTTTAATACCTTATTCAGCAAAACATCTTTAATACCATTCGATAAGTTTATAATATTCAGGTGAAAATTAGCGCTTTAAATTTTATTGATTTACTTTTAAATTCAATAATGATTAGTCCTGGATCACTCCATAAATTGGGTGTCAGGCTTTTGAATGTTAGGTCCTGAATTTGATTATCCCGGTACAATCATGGTCGTAAACGATTACTACAGGGTTCTGGAGATTTCGGAAAATGCCTCTGCAGAGGAAATAAAAGCCGCCTACCACAGGCTTGCCTTTAAATACCACCCCGACAGGAACAACAGTGCGTATGCCGAAGAGCAGATGAAGAATATAAACCAGGCGCATGATATTCTTTCTGACCCGAAAAACCGGGCTGAATATGACCGGGAAAGGAGATTCGGACCAGGTTTTTCGGGCCGGAGCAGTTACTCGGAACCCCGGGAGTACACCTGGAGAAAAGAGTATACCTGGACGTGGGAAAGGCAAAGTGGAACAGGCAGGACTTCAGGCAGAAAAGAATGGGGCAGTTATCCCGGAGGTCCCGGCAGCAGAACTTCGGCAGCTGGCCGTGGAAAAACACCTGGCTGGCAGGCTGGAAGGCGCAATTCGAACCCTGGAATCCTGGATATAATCATACGCATTCTTGGCATCCTGGCCGCCATCTGGATTATTCTTCTCCGGCCAATGCTGATTATTTTCCTTTTGATTCTACTTGCACTTATTCTTGCGTTCTGGGTCCTGATAATTGAAATACTCCGGATGCTGAGAGGGAGGAGGTAAAAACGTGCAGGGCGAAGGGTTTAAAGTAAAAAATACAGGATGATCGCATTGTAAAAAGAAAGGGACCGCAGAATAACGGGCCCTTACAAACCGGCTTTCAAACCAGTGTTTTAAAACGTCACCTTTTCTCCATCAATCAGCAGCTCCTTGATTATGGCATTTCCCTGCCTGTCAAGCACGACCCTTACATCCACCCGTTTTCCTTTCCACTGCTGCGTTTCGATCTCCCGGCCCCGACCTTCAGGCACAAAATAGCTCTCAATGCCGTACTCGACCCGGATTTCGGAAACAGATGTTCTCCGGGGCACAGGAGGTTCTTCGTGAGGCACTTCTTCCGCGGTGGGTTCATAGTCGTATGTTATACTTTTCACGGTCCCTTTGATGTAAAGCTCACCTTCCGGCGGGGTCCTGTATATTTTTTTGGGCACTCCGTAGCCGTCTTCAAGTTCCATCGCCAGGTATATCCGGTCATCGTATTCGAAATCGGCGGATTCGGCCGGGACCTCGTCAAGATCAAGGCGGCTGATCTCGTAGTTAAGGACCACGTAGTCCCCCCTGAACATATCCCTGGGGTCTACAGGTACTGTTTTAAGAAGCAACTCCTCCCCTGTCCGCAGGGTATACTCCTTTGAGGCGATGAGGCCTGCGAAAATAAGGAGCCAGATGGCGAAAGTTATATAGAGGATTTTCTTCGGGTTCATGCCTTTTCTCTCCCGAACCGGGCCTTGAGTTCTCTTCTTTTTCGCTCAAGGAGTATACTGATTGCAAGCATTACAAGGCCTCCTGCAATGAAAAAGAGGGACCTTGGCAGCATTTCCCAGAAGAAATCAAAGTACCGGGCAATGATAAAGGGAATGAACCAGAACATTGCGGTATTGATGGTCCCCATGTTTTCGCTGCTGTAGCCGGTATAGAGCAGCATAATAAGCACCCCGAGAAAGATAACATTGAATACTATCATGTAGGTTTTTTCATGTTCGGGGTAGTAGCCCGTGACAAGGCTCATGCCGAGCAGGAGCAGCACCAGTATGAAGATTCCCGCATCGGTCTGATAGCTGCTCAGCCGGGCGCGCAGGCTTGAGGGGAGCAGCAGGAGCAACAGCCCGGTTGCGATGGCTGCATAAATTATGGGAGTTATTTTTCCAAATTCATAATTTAGACGGAATGTGTGCAGGAACAAAAAGAGGAGGGTTGCCTGCAGCCCTATGAATTTGTAGGGCCTGGCAGCAGACTTTACCCTTTCGAAGAGTTCGTGGAGGGTTCCGGCCAGATAGAGGGCAAGCCCCTGCAGGAGAAAGAGGTCCAGGATATCAATTGCCCCTTCGAGCCTCCGGTTTTCGCTGTACAGCAGTCCGCCCCATATAAAAAATAGTAGAGAACATAACCCCGCACTTGCGGTGGAGCGGTACCCGTACACCAGGGGAAGCGAGCCCAGCAGCCAGATAAGCACCAGAAAATGGGAATTTGCATTAACATTATAGATCTGGGCGATAAGAAAGACACTGGCCCCGAAGAAGATTGCCGATAAAAAGAGAAGGGCAGATCCCAACTTCGGGTACTCCTGCTTTTGGTATCGGAGGTGGTAGCCTGAGAGATGTATCCCAAGGGTACTTCCCACAAGGAGCAGCGTTTTTGCGTAATCCGGGATCCCATTCCAGTGAGAGGCTATAAAGAGAATGGCACCGACACCGATTAAGATTGTGCCGATTACCGAAAAAGCAATAATCTGTCCTTTTGATTTGTGCTCTTCCCTGTATTCGGCTAGATCTTCGGACATTTTCCGTGCCTGTTCCGGGTTTATCGTGCCGTTGTCCACCCATTTTCGGATCAGGTCTTCATCGAACATATAGAATTATTTGTTGGGGACTTGAAATAGTTTTCTATTAATTATCAAATAATTCGATTTGATGCCCTGTCTGGCAGCTAATTTCTACTGCAAATCAGGACTTAAGTTCTTTTTCCAGCGTTTCAGCCACGGTTTTCAGGACCTTTATCCTTGAATAGTACTTGTCATTGGCTTCCACGACAATCCAGGGGGCATAGCTTGTGCTGGTCTTCTGGAGCACCTCTTCTGCAGCGTCTACGTAAGCTGCCCATCTTTCCCGGTTTCGCCAGTCTTCAGGGGTGATTTTCCACTGTTTCCGGGGGTCCGCCATTCGGCCTTCGAAGCGTTCGAGCTGAGTTTCCCGGTCGATCTGGAGCCAAAACTTGAGGACAATTGCTCCCGAATTTGCCAGGACTTCTTCGAACTCATTGATTTCCCGGTAGGCTCGCTTCCATTCATCTTCACTGCAGAGCCCTTCTATCCGTTCCACCAGGACTCTCCCGTACCAGCTCCGGTCGTAGATGGTCATGTGCCCGGCTTTTGGAATTCCCTCAAAAAAGCGCCAGAGGTAGTGGTGGGCTTTTTCGATGTCGTTTGGGGCCCCTACTGGGACCACCCTATAAAGCCTTGGGTTCAGCTCCTGGACCAGGCGGTGGATGTCTCCCCCCTTGCCTGCCGCATCCATGCCTTCAAAGACGATTACCAGAGAACGCTTCTGCCTGAAAAGTTCGTACTGGAGTTCGCGGAGTGTGTTCTGGCACTGTTTTTTGGATTCCTTATACTCATCCGATAAAAGCGCTTTTGAAAGGTCTGTCTTTTCCAGCAAGGAACCGTTAAGGTCTAGTGTTTTGGAGGTCGCGATGTTCAGGTATTTGATGGTCTGCTGCCCTGGTGTCCTGGTAACCTTTTCTATATGCTCCCTGACAACCCGGATGACAGTGCTGAAGATTTTAAGGGTTGCAAATTTCCTGTCATTTGCCTCCACAATTGTCCAGGGGGAATGGGGAAAGTCGGTCATTTCCAGGACCTTTTCTACCACAGGCAAATACCTGGAGTATTCATGAATGAAGTCAAGTTCCTCTCCGCCGGCATCTTCGTATTCGTCCACGATCAGGGGGATATTGTTCTTGCGGATTTTCTTGAAGCGCTCTTTCTGTTCCTTCTCGCTTATATGGAGGAAAAATTTGAGGATAAGGTAGCCGTCTTCGGAAAGCTGGCGTTCGAAATAATTGATTTCCTTCAGACAATTTTCCAGGGCCTTATCAGAACTTTCTCTTCCGTACTTTTCGATAATTGCCCGGCTGTACCAGCTCCTGTCATAGATTGCAATTTTGCCCCTGACCGGGATATTGGTCCAGAAACGCCTGAGAAAAGGTTTCAGGGCTTCCTCATAGCCAGGCTTTACCATTGTGTGAAAGTCATATCCTCTGGGGTCCAGGGGCAGGATGAACCTGTTAATGTCCTCTGCAATCCCCGAGGCATGCCAACCCTCAAACACAAGAATAATCGGGATTTTTAGCTCCCAGGCCTGGCGCTGGAGCTCTCCAAGTTCCTCTTCCAGGGAGTCCAGGCTCTCCTTATAATCTCCGTTTTTCACGCTCATTGACAGGTCGATATTCTCTAGCATAACCGGGTCTCACAGGAAATAATTAGTAAATTAATTGGAATAGGGTATCTGCCCTTAAATAAATGCTGATTGCCATAAGAAACAAAGAATGTGTGAAATAAATAGTCCTGTTGTTTTATATCCTGTTATTTTATAAATCCTGCCGGCGGGTCACCAGGTTAAGTGCAGTAGGGCAAGATGATATATTGTTCTTAAATTATATATGGGGATTTATATTAATAAGGATTTTATTATATAATAAATATACTATATATGTTGAATATTGTTACAGTTGCCCATTATATACAATAGTCTGACATTTTAATTCAAAATGTCACTTCTAAATTGAAAAAGTGGCAAAATTTAGCAAGTATGTGTTTTTGGGATATCTAGCATCTGATAGTCTAGCTCATTCAATGTGGAAAGCAATATATAAATATAGCTCAATAAAAATTATGGATATATAGAAATCTATGCTTGCCTACAAACCAAAATAAAAATAAATATGGAGTTTTGATTATTAATAGTTAAAAATTCCAATATATGCGAGTATATGACTGCCTATTCATATGAGGATGTATTTAATAGATGCTGAACTTAGATGTGTTATAATTAATATATAATTATGTGTATTATATATAGCAGTTCCCAATACAAAAGTCATAAGAAAGAAGTATTAAATAGAAAATATATACTATGATATACACATATTATATGTGTATTAGGGATCTGAATGATATAATGTAAAAAAATACCTCACTAACATATATAATATAGCAGGTAACTAGTCATATATATTATAGAGGATGTCTACTAATTTGCATACTGGCATCAAAGATAATAATGTATTATTTAAAACATATGATATAAAACACATATTGAAAATTAATTGATTTTTCAAGGCAATTTGACCTTAAATAATAATATATGAATGGATATGTGTATGAGGATGAATATTAAATATCCAAGTTACTATTAAGACTTAGGATTAGATACAATTCAAAGAAATATGTAGTACACAATATTCATTTATATAACTCTGCTTAAAATTATTACATACCTTAAACAATATAGAATGAAAATTCAATTATACAAATAGAGTTATTTTAAAAAACAATTTAAATTTGCCTATATTTATATAACGTTTTTTGAGCTTATAACGCTAGACTATTTTGTAAAAAATGAGTCAAGTACACATAGTAATAAATAGTAAAATTTTACAGTAATTAAGTCCTTGATGGCGATTTATCCCAATAATAACTATGGACCCAGGGATCTCAATTAAGCATATTCACATAACATATAGTAATTATCTGGTTTTTGCAGGGTGATATATGTTTCTAAACTATTTTTCTTACTAAATAAAGGGTCTATCGGTAGGAAAGGGCATATTCCTATATGATATAGAATAGCCGGGTTTGCAAAATCATAGATTTTGACCCGCCTGGAAATCAATTCATATAAACTATAAGAACGGCCTCCTGATGCAGGAAATGGAGACTCAATTTAACAGGGGAAACATCTCAATTACTCATAGTTATTATATCCCGGATGGATTATTACAAAAATGAGTTTATGTTCACAAGCAGTCCAAAGTAGAAAAATTAGTCTTGAAGGAAATGAACCCAGGACGAAATAAGTATATATTTCCTGACAGTTATGCTGTTTTTTTCCAAAGTTTACCCATTGAAACAGGATTAAATAAGCATATATTTATATATTGTTTTTTGACCCATATATGCTAGACTACGTGGATCATAAAGTACTAAAAAAACACATATGATCTTTGGGAATTTTAATAACTATTTATGGAATGTCAATCTAAATTTTTGTGACATATGATTTTAGATAGTCATATATTGCCACATATACTCAGGCCATCCCCCAATATGCATGGTTAAATATAATATTGTATGTTAAAATAACGCGCATAAAATATAAATAAGATATTTTTATTAATGGGCTAGATTAAATTAATATGGGCAAAAATCAATATGATTAATGAGTAATAATATATTGTTACTCTTAATTTAATCCTCTATTTGCCCGATTTATGAGAAATATTTCACCAGGTCCTTGCAAAAAAACAGTATTTGATAAGAAAACGGAGTAACAATTTATAATTCGAGCCTGAGCTCGAAAATTTCTTCAAACTGCCTATATTTTTTACGGGCGCGGTACAGGTACTGCCGAATAGGGGCCTTTTCCCCGGCCCTTGCAAAGAGCGCTGCTATTTCCCCTTTCGAAAATACAGCCTCAAGTTTTTTGAAGTTTATGGCTTCAAGCCCTTCCAGATCCCTGACTACCGGATTACTTATAGGGATCGGGACAGGCAGCAGAGAAATGGGAGCTTCGTCCAGCCAGTTCCACTCCGGGCCATATATGATCGCATAAAATACCCCGCATGCCGTGCACTTTGTTGTAACTACGATTTCCTCCCCCGAAACATGATAGCTAATGCTAACCATTGGGGAGTCACAGTGCGTGCAGGTACCGATTTCATTTTCTTCAAGACTGTATGCGGGCATCGGGGTTTCCCCCATGTAGAGAACATTACCCTGAAGGTCATACCTGTAATCCATTATTATCACACCTTAACGTGGGCGGGAAGTTAGGGAGGCCTCTATGCAAGCAAGTCTCCCCATACATTTCTGTCTAAGGTAATAAAACTATTAAAATTCATCCCTCTCAGGACTGAAAATATGTGAAAATGCAAACAGTTTAACTTTGAAAGCCACAGAAGGTGAAAAGCGGGAAAAGAGAGAACTTATATTAAATTTCAGATGAGACCTTGATGATAATCAGAATAACCCCAAATTATGCCGGAGATCGGTTCATACAGGGGACTGAGGGGTTCGCGAGAGTCCTCAAGAGGAGCCCCCCATAAAATCGATACCAGTAACCGCCGGAGGAGAAATCTTTATATAGAAGTTACTCGAAACTTATTGAGTACCGGGGTAAATATATATTATAAGTTTTCAAAGATTGGAGGGTACTTTAAGGCCTATTTCAGAGTTTTACGCCATAGGATGTTTTTTTGAAAAAACGGAGGAATAATAAAAATATAGAAGTATGATTACTTTGTGGGCAAGTCCCCTAAAATCCAGCAAATATATTATTGGGGCGTAAAAAACAATATATCGAGGGAGGGCATATATATACATTAGAATTAATGGTATCAGTGATAAAAATATAATTCTCGAGCAAGTAAAAAAAATTATAATCATTCCCATCATAACGAATTAATTTACAAACCTATATATAGAGTTAAAACTGACATAGTTTACTGTATCAGTAGAGGTGGTAACACATGGGATCCATCCGTTCCAAAATCAAATCTAGAGTAGAGAAATTTATTGAAGTAGATTCCACCGGCTATCGAAGAGCAATTTTATGCATCTTTATTAAAGTCAAGAAAGCAACCATTGACGAGTTGCATGAAATGCTTGGAAAAAAATACAATGTTTCAAGGAATACGGTTGCATCCATGGTGGGATATATTCATTCAAAGCTGGGGATACTCAGGTCTCACAAGGAGTCCTATAAGACCCCGATGGTATACACTCTGCGGGAAGAATATCTGGATCTGCTTATGAAAGTCGTAAATACGCCACATGAGCCGTCAAGTGATGCAATTGCATAAAGACTGCTGCATAAATTTCAGATTGCCACATTAATTTTGATCTCATTCTAATTTTGCTGATGGACTATGTCACTTGTTAAAAACGCCCCAAGAACAGCGACGACCATTATTGTCCGCTCGGACGCAAATTCCCGCATAACTAAAACAAGGAACCCTTACGATGCCCTCATGCGGCGCATTTTCCAGGAAGATGCCACTGCCCTGAGAGGCCGGAAGTTCTTAACCATAATAGAAGAAAGGCAGGCTGCAGGCAACCCGGTCAGGACCGAAGAATGGGAAACGATGCTTGAAGAACTTCAGGTTGGACGTGCCTCTTTTTATGCTATGCGCAACAAGCTCCTGGGTGCAGGGCTCATCTCCATAAGCAAAGGAGAGTACAGGCTCTCAGGCCAGTTTTCCAGCGACCTGATGGACATGGCCCGCTGGTGGTGGACCGCTGTCCTGGACCAGAAAGAAGAAAACCTTTAAAGTAAACCTTAAAATTTCATAATGTGGGCCGAAAGGTATATATACAGATTTGTCCTTTAGAAGATACGCTCAGGGGCGCTCGAAGGCGTGCCCGAGAGTTAAATCAACGAAGCCCGGTAGTGTAGTGGTCAATCATGCAGGACTCTGGATCCCGCAACCTCGGTTCGAATCCGTGCCGGGCTATCTTAAACTCGTAAAGAATCCTACGAATGTTTCGTAGGAACTCCCTACCTTTTTTCCCTGAATAACAGCTGTTTAGCTAAGATGTTCAGTATTCTGCCACATCATTCAAGACAGATATCCTGACAGATGCCTCAAGATTTCCACAGCCAGAGTATCTCTGTACGAGACTTCCTTACTTAAGCCCTTCTTTTTTTACCTCAGGATACCCCATTCCTGAAGCTTCGCTTTAATCTCCTTTTCACGGGCGTTGAATGCGCTGCGATGGAAATGGAGGAATCATCAAAGAGGCGAATAGTCAAACTAAACATCCAGTACTGCATTATAAGAGGTAATGGGAGACTATGGTTATGGCAGTCAATGAGAAAGAAATGAGGATTAAGATAATCAAAGATGGACCGTATCGGGTTACAGGTGGAGTGCCGCTTTTCGAACAGATAATTGTCACCGATGACACTGGTCATACCAGAGAATTAATTGATATAAAGGAATACCCTCGAAAGGATGCCTACATCTTATGCCGCTGCGGCTCATCCAAAAACAAGCCCTTCTGTGATGGGACCCATCGCAAAATCGGTTTTAACGGTAGCGAAACAGCCAGTCGAAAGCCTTACCTGGAAAAAGCGGAAACGTTTGAAGGTCCTGATCTAAAACTCACCGATGTCCACGAGCTCTGCGATCATTCCCGTTTCTGCCAGCGGTCTGGTGGAATAAGGGATCTCATACAAAAATCGGACGACCCGGAAGCCAGACAAACTGCCATAGAGGAATCCATGATCTGCCCATCAGGACGGCTGGTCATGTGGGACAAGAAGACTGGCAAACCCTTTGAAAAAGAATTTGAACCATCTATTGTACTGGTTCACGACAAAGAAAAAAGTTGTGAAGGCCCCCTTTGGGTTCGAGGTGGTATCCCCATTGAATCAGCAGATGGCAACATGTACGAATCCCGGAACAGAGTAACCCTCTGCCGCTGCGGAAAGTCAGAGAACAAGCCCTACTGTGACGGCAGCCACTGGATGAGCAGCCAGCAGAAGCTCGAGTTCAGGAAGAAATGGGGCCTGGAATGAGTGAGTTCGTTGATTAATAGAGATTCTTAACTTGCGGAATAAAAAATAGAGAATTCGAGGGTAGCCTTCTTTATTTCAAAATATCCTCGAACTCTTTTTGTTGAAGACATGTATGCTACGATCAGGCGAGGTCGAAGCGATCAAGGTTCATTACCTTTGCCCAGGCCGCCACGAAGTCCTGGACAAACCTCTCCTGCGCGTCCGCGCTTCCGTAGACCTCGGCCAGAGCTCGGAGCTGGGAGTTCGAACCGAAGATAAGATCGACACGCGTGCCGGTCCACCTGACTTTCCCGGTCTTGCGATCGCGCCCTTCAAACATGTCCCCTGCGTCCGATACCGGCTTCCACTCAGTGCCCATGTCGAGCAGGTTCACGAAGAAGTCGTTTGTTAGCACCTCCGGCTTCCGGGTAAAAACGCCGTGCTGGGCCTGTTCGAAGTTGGTGTTTAGCATGCGCATACCGCCAACGAGCACCGTCATCTCTGGTGCGGTCAGCGTCAGCAATTGCGCCCTGTCAACCAGCAACGCCTCGGCTGATACGGTGTACTGGCTCTTGAGGTAGTTGCGGAAACCATCTGCGAGCGGTTCGAGTAAGGCGAAGGAGTCCACATCGGTCTGCTCCTGCAAGGCATCCATGCGCCCTGGCGAGAAGGGGACCGGCACATCGTGACCAGCGTTCTTCGCAGCCTGCTCGATGCCTGCACAACCAGCCAGAACGATCAGGTCAGCAAGCGAGACCTTCTTGCCGCCAGAAGCCGCACTGTTGAACTCGTTCTGGATCCCTTCGAGAGTGTTCAGCACTTTCGCCAGTTCGGCTGGCTGGTTGACTTCCCAATCCTTCTGCGGCGTGAGGCGAATTCGTGCGCCGTTCGCACCACCGCGCTTGTCGGAGCCACGGAAGGTGGACGCCGACGCCCAGGCGGTCGAAACCAGTTGCGAGATAGACAGTCCGGAGGCAAGGACCTTCCCCTTGAGGGAGGCCATGTCCTTCTCATCGATCAACTCGTGGTTGACCGCGGGGATGGGGTCTTGCCAGATGAGCTCTTCGGCAGGAACCTCCGGGCCGAGATAGCGTGCGCGTGGACCCATGTCGCGGTGCGTTAGCTTGAACCACACGCGTGAGAATGCTTCCGCTAATTGATCCGGGTTCTCGTAGAAGCGCCTTGAAATCTTTTCGTAGGCAGGGTCGAACCTCAAGGAAAGGTCAGTTGTCAGCATGCTTGGCGCGTGACGCCTGGACGGGTCGTGGGCATCAGGAATCGTGCCGGCGCCTGCGCCACCTTTCGGTTGCCACTGATATGCACCGGCCGGGCTTTTCGTCAATTCCCATTCGTAGCTGAACAGGATCCTGAAGAAGTTGCTGCTCCACCTCGTTGGCGTGTTGGTCCAGGTGACCTCCAGGCCGCTGCTTATCGTGTCACCGCCTTTGCCGGTGCCGAAGCTGCTCTTCCAACCAAAACCTTGCTCCTCGATACTGGCCGCTTCCGGTTCAGGCCCGACATGGGACGCAGGGCCGGCGCCGTGGGTTTTGCCAAAGGCGTGCCCGCCAGCGATGAGCGCAACGGTCTCTTCGTCGTTCATGGACATGCGAGCGAAAATATCGCGGATATCCCTGGCTGCCGCGACCGGATCCGGGTTGCCATCCGGGCCTTCAGGATTGACATAGATCAGCCCCATCTGCACGGCAGCGAGCGGATTTTCGAGGTCCCGATCACCGGAGTAGCGTTTATCACCACCCAGCCACGTTTCCTCGGAACCCCAGTAGACGTCCTGGTCCGGCTCCCAGACGTCCTCGCGGCCGCCTCCGAAACCGAACGTTTTGAATCCCATCGTTTCCAGGGCGACGTTGCCAGCAAGAATCATGAGGTCGGCCCATGAAATTTTACGGCCATACTTCTGCTTGATCGGCCAGAGCAGGCGACGTGCCTTGTCCAGGTTGACGTTGTCCGGCCAACTGTTGAGCGGCGCGAAGCGCTGCTGGCCTCTACCGCCACCGCCGCGGCCGTCACCGGCGCGGTAGGTGCCGGCGCTGTGCCACGCCATGCGAATGAACAAAGGGCCATAGTGGCCGAAGTCCGCCGGCCACCAGTCCTGCGAATCAGTCATCAGCGCCGCGAGATCTTTCTTCACAGCCGCCAGGTCGAGGCTCTTGAACTCTTTTGCGTAGTTGAAGTCCTCGCCCATAGGGTTGGACCTGGAAGAATGCTGGTGCAGGATCTCGAGCTTCAACTGGTTTGGCCACCAGTCGCGGTTCGGCATGCCTCTACCGGTTTCTTGTTTGTCTGCTCTTCCCGTATCAGGGTTCTTTCTGTCGTCAGTCATAACGTTACCCCCCATTGATTAAAAATTCAAGACCAAATCTCCAGTAGCCATCTCTTCAACCTTATTTCCTCCCGGAAGAGTTGAGTGCCGATTGCCAGAGGGCTTAATTTCGGTCTGCTTTCCAAAAGCTTGAAATTCTTACATGCTGTTTTGCCATGTCCAATTTGTCATCGTTTAAGGTATGAACGACATAAGCTTTAATAGGCTTCATCATAATACAGCTCGTATAAAGTCCATACGCTATTCTTTCAAACCGTCAGCTTCTTGTCGAATTTGCCTTTCCAATCCTGGAATTTCGTTACTTTAGGTCCTATGACTCTGATTCTGGCTATATTTCCCCCTTAATCATTACTATTAGTTTACTAACCTTGAAGAACTTATTCCAGCTCAGTAATCAACTACTATAGCCAAAGATATCTATTTAATTGGGATTGGGGCTCTTCGCTATTTTGTATGGGTTGAAAATAATTGATTAGTTAAAAAGTTGCCAAATTAAAAATACGAGAATTGAGCTTGAATGCGATTCTCATAAATATAGATGATTGAAATTCACAAATCTGCTCCATATTTGGAAATGGATGTAAATTACCCACTCAAAACAGCGAAGAGCCAATATTGATTATTAATCCCTGCCGTCCCTGCAAGCTCGTTTAAAGCCCTGTATACTCAAGATTTGGTAACCTTACCAGGACCTGCAAGCCTTCGGAGTTAAGGGCCTTGGCCTGCAGGTTGATAGCATCGAAGATCCACAGAGTGAAACATATAGAAGGACTATCTACATCTCGTATTTTTCGGGTAGCTTCGGAGATCCAGAAGTGTAAATACTCGCATCAGAACAACCTTCTTATAGAAACCGTTCCTGAGATCAAACCATTCATCGGCAAGTTTCAATCCGCTTTCCGTTTTAAAAACTATTTTTCTGGCTGGCCATACATTTTAAAGAGTTGCGTACCTGAAAAGAAAGTTAGAGGGGAGTTAGAAGAAAAGCCAGGAGAACTTAAGAGATCTTGAAAAATACTAAATGGGAATTCATGCTTTTTAGGAAACATCATTTCCTTTTTGTAGAATTCATTGAAAATTTCCCCGGGACTTTTGGAGCCAGCTCTCTAATGCGGACAACATTGGCCAGTTCTAGGAAACTTCCTGTTTTTGGTATGGGCATCACCTAACAAAAGTATTACTTTTTATCCGAAACTGCACCCTGAAAGGCAAGATCAGAAGCTTTTGGAAATCCCCCGTCCTTTTTGTCCAAAATACAAAAATATGTCCCGGGACTTTTGAGGGCAACACGCCATATATGGATAACACTTGTCCTCAAGAGGGGGCTAAATGAAAAAAATATTAAGAAATATCATTAAACATTATGAAATACTTACAAGGCCTTTCAGCTGTGACACTCCAGATTTTCTTCGTACTTCTGCATGACCGTGGCTGCGGCTTCTTCCCCAAGTTTTTCCTCTACAACATTCAGGAAAATGATTATGTAGTCAGGGGGAACGCAGCCAAGGCTCTCTTCCCCACTCAGGATAAGGGAGATGAGGTATTCCAGGTCCCCGGGGGAAATTCCACTTACTCTTCGATGGAAATCAATGGCGTCCTTAGAGTAGTGGTTTGCCAGGGGAGGAAGAATCGAACGGTAGGGAACTCCGGAGCCTGAACAGAGCAGGTCTTCACATTCAGGTGCAAGTTTTTTCAAGAGGCCAATGTCTTTTTCGGAAAGGATTCTTGCCATGAAAGATCACTCCCTGTGAAATCCGAAAATAATATCCGGATATAGAAGTATTTTTACGAAATTATAAAGGAAACGTGTTAAAGGAAATGTGTGAAAGAAAATCTTAACTGAAATCTAATCTTTTCCAGTAATATTTTATTCAGGAATTTTACCAGGACAAAAGAAGATTCTATTTTCTTCTATTTAAGAAATGGTTTTCTACCTCCTTTCTGTCTCTTTTGCCTTATATTCTCTGCTTTCTTTCTACCTTCTTTCTGCCTCTTTTGCCTTAATTTCGTCAGGAAATCATATTTTTAATCCCGGAATGTCCAGATACCAATTCGATAAATAAGCTGGGAAAAAAGGTGCCTGACATAGAGTCCTATGAAAAGTACCACCGTACATTCGAGCTTCAGGAGAAGTGGGAAAGATAGTATGCAAATGTTGACGTCAAGCATTCGGCCTGTGAGGTCTGCCACGGACAGCCGGAAGGGGGGTATGCGGCCAATAATGTCTCCTGGCCCCAGAGGTATGTGCGGCCGGAAGTCGATCTCTCCAGCAAGCCACTGAGAGAACCATCATGAGGCGCATCTAGTGGGGTACTGCAGGAGCACCTATGGAGCGGTCCCGAGCCCTGCTGCCGGAGATCTATAACCTGAACGAAAATGTCCTGCCTGAGGTATAGGCGTGACGGAGTGTAGAATTACCTGCACAGTCTGCCACACTCCGCATAAGAACCGGCCAGTTATTTGAGTTAACATTTGAGCGAATATGTTGAGACAACTGGTGAATTAAAGTATAGAGTTGACATTTTCGGTTTAATTTTACAGTTCAAGGTTCATGAGGTCTTCTGCCAGGATTATTTCCCCGTCAAAGTTCCCTTTCAGCCGGTATATGGCTTCTCTTTCGTGTCCCCGCATTTCGGGATAGAAGTGCGTCAGGCAAAGACTTCCTATCTCGTCCCTGTACTCGTCCAGCATATCTGAGAGGGTCGACGGGGTCGTATGGTTCGTGACCTTCATGCCTGCGGGAAAGGAGCATTCATGGATAAGGAGGTCAGCCTCGACTGCCAGGTCCAGGACGTCCCTGCAGGGCTCCGTGTCTCCGGAGTAGACGATTTCCCCTTCCCCCGACATTAGCCGGTAAGCCAGGGTCGGGACACTGTGTACGGCAGCCGCGCAACTGATTTCACAGTCAAACCCCTCGGGTACGAACTCCTTTCCCGGAGAGCACTCAATGACTTTCACGTCCACCTCCTCGAGAATGTACTCATAAAGCCCTAGCAAGTCAAATAACCAGTCCTCAGTTCCCTCAGGCCCGTAGACCCGCATATCGGTTTTTCCCATGAGCCAGTTCGCCTTCACGAGGCAGAGCAGGTCCGCAACATGGTCCAGGTGAAGGTGAGAGAGCAGTACGGTATCAATCTCCGTATGCCGGACCCCGGTTTCTAAAATCCGGTTCAGAACGCCGCTTCCGCAGTCGATAAGCAGAGGTTTTTCCTCAAACTCCACAAGTACACCTGACTGCACCCGACCCTTCTGGGGGATCGCAACTCCTGTGCCAAGGAATGTAATTTCCATGAATTAAAGAATAAGCTTTAAATAATTTAACTTTATTTAAAGAATGCTCGCATTAAGGAGTTTTTGCGGCTAAAAACAGTTCAGCTTTTTTCGAAGAGCGAGGGTTGCCCAGCCCGGCCAAAGGCGCCGGACTTAAGATCCGGTATCGAAGGATTTCGTGGGTTCGAATCCCACCCCTCGCACTTTTTTTAATTCTTTAAAGTGAGGCAGATATCTCTAAAAAACACAACGCATTTTTGCAAAGATTCCGCAAAGCCGATTTTTTCTAAAATATTCTTAACTAGAAAATCCATTTTAATAATTCTCATTGACTGAAAAATAAGATTTTTTTGTATGCATTTCTGTAAGAGTTATGCGCAACCGTTAATTTACAAAGTTGCCATGACAAAAAAATAACTTTATCATTTAATTTATGTTTTTGCCGATTAAAAAGTGAAAAGTCTGTGAGAAAAAACTGTTGTAAGTGGGAAAATATGTGGAAACATTAGATTTCTCAATATTCTACAGCCTCTATAAGAATAGGAATAGGTTCACGGAGTCTATCATAGGGAATAGTTTCACCAAATACAGTGTATAAACGTATGCTTGCTGAAGTATGACTGTCTAAGATTTCCAGGTTAGCTTCATTTGTAATTTGGTCATCCATAGTCACCTTAAAGGTATACTCTCTTTTTTCCTGTTGTAACCATAGACTCAAAGGACGAGATCGTGACACATCACTTCCAGGTTCCAAACTGTATGTTTCGTTTATTATTGATTTGTTATGTTGATCAAGTACTTCCACTGTTACTTCATGACTATTAACGTCATGATTGTGTATTACAAAAAATGGTGCTAAAAAATACGGTGATGCTGGTTCCTTAAAAATGAAAGAAAGAGATACAGAGATAAATAAAGCAATTATTAGAAGAACTCCTATAACAATAGGCTTATTTCTGATCTTACTAACCAAATAAACCATCTCTGAAATCCTGTACTTCTACTAAATGCTACAGAATGTTTCAAAAAATCTAATGGCTGTTTAAGTATATAATAGCACCTGAGATATAATATACTGAAGTTCTTTATCAAAGCAGATTTGTTTTTCAGAATTTATATAAGTTTGTAATTTAGTGCTTATGTCTACAAATTTATTTTAAAAGCCGTTCATGTATTAATTTCTAAATGTGCTCATAAACTTTTTCATGGATTTAGTTTTTAAGTTTATCCCCCCATAATTTACAATTCTATCTTTCATCCTCTTCAAGTACTCCTATGCTTAATTCCAGTCTCCCTTGCCTCTTAGGGGTCAAAGCCAATATCCTTTGTTAATCTCTTCCTCATTAATGAAAACTTGAGACGTGGTAACATCCAAAGGCTGATCCTCAATATTATTAGCTACTTTTCCAATGTAGACCAACCCATCAGCCTGAATCTGTTTTTTCTCTAAAAACCTTATATCCCCATCAAACTTATTTTCAAGATGTTCAACATATTGTAAAATTGTCCTGCTCAAAGGTTTGGAATATTGAGATCCTTCCTTAGCTTTCTCTGATTCATAATCAATAAACGACTCGGACTATCTTCATACAATCTTTGGAAAAGAAGCCAGAGACATAACGCCCATTTCATATTCTTCAAAGCCCGGGCGCTCTAAAAGAAAGTGTTACTTTAAATAATACAACTTTTTAAAACAAAATTTCAGAATATTTTTATACAAGCGACATTCTTTAGAAATTATGAGTTTCTGAAGTAATATTGAAAAAATTGTTGAAATAATTCTGAATATAAATTCTAATGGAGAAATGATGAATTATTTTTATTTCTGAAATCTAAATATTGGGAGTAGATAAAATGAATGGAAATGATGTTACACAATTAATTATCAAAAGTTCAAAAGTAAAATCTACACTTGTGCTAGTTTTAATTTGTGGAGTCTTAAATATAGGTACAGACTTAAGTGTTGGTTTAGTTCCAGGTGTAGGAGATGTTGCCAATTCTGCTATTGATACAATACTTACTATTCTTCAGGTAGGGTCAATTGCTTTATTAAGTTCGAATGGAATTGAGTATATTCCAAATGAATGATTTAAGTATTCACTTTCATCTCTTTAATTTTGTAACATTTTCTTCCTCGTATTTTTTGCTTTTCTTCCAAGCTGGTTTTTGCCAGCAGATTACAAGTGAATTATCGCATCTAGCCAGATTTAATATATAATTCAAAAGATAATTGAAGCACTATTTTGAGCATTCGCCGGAAAACCATTCTAGAAGAAGATAACGTTGCTGTAGAAGCAAATACAAATAAGACGTATAACCAAACTTAATCTGGGAGAGGGAATTGAAATAGCGATCAACAGGAATTTACTTTAAAATTGTCAATGTAATTTAATATGGTAAACAGCATCAATCAACCAATTTAAATATCTTAATGATGCCGAAAATAATTCTATCATGATTTGAAAAGGGGGATCCTATGAAACACTTCATCACAAAAAACACGTCTGTTACGGAAGAGGCGCTTAACGTCATCGCCCATTTGCCCACGAAAAGTCTTCCTGCAATAGTTGAAGATGAATTCTTCGCTAAACTGAGCGACCGCGATATTATGCGTATAGCCGTTTTACTTGCGCAAAAAAGCTATGATGAGGGGGGCTGCCCAATCGGGGGCGTCATAATCGATAACAATACGCACCGGATTGTCGGAAAAGGACATAATACGCTTGTGCAGGACAACGACCCTTACAACCACGGGGAAACTTCCGCCATACGCGATGCAGGACGGCAGGACTTCAGCGAAACCACGATTTTCACAACGCTCAGCCCCTGCGACGTTTGCGCCACCTTGATATATATGCGCCAGTTCGACCGCGTGGTCGTCGGGGATGTTACGAACGCCTCGGGCAATGAACGGATGCTGCACGAGAAGGGCGTCAAAGTCGATATCCTTGAAGATCCTGTGGGAATAGCACTGTATGCGAAATACCGGGCTGAAAAGCCGGAACTCGACATGGAAGATTGGAAGGGCCTGGCTGCCGTTCGAAAAGCCCGACAGGACTTTGCTTAATAAAGATTTTTCCGGGTTTCTTACTCTGGAACCTTAATTTGCTCACATAATATATTTTTTGCACAAAGTTTATACTTTCTAAAAATTAATATATGTCGTATAAAACCAGATCACATGTAGATGATACAAAAATATGGCCAAAACCAGATTACTCAAAGGTGTTGCACACGACCTGGCTGACAGCTTTACAAGTGCGACGAACTATATATCCGGTAACTATATGGAATATATCATGGCCGTATCCCTGCGTGATCAGGTTAAAGATATAAAATTTGATCTTTTCAATGAAACTGTCAGTCCGGGATGCTACAGGTCGGAAGACACTAAGATATGCATCGAAAAATACAAAAGATGGTTTTTTAGTCGCATAGAGAAATTGGGCTTTTCACCAGACGATTTTCATTCACTCACTCTTCATATAGCAATAAGGGACATTGAAAATGTAGGATCGGAAAACAATCATAAACTTCAGGAAGTGTCTGTAACAGTAAATATTCTAATGGCTGAAGGAAAGGAAATATCTTACACAATTATTGATACATGGCAATACCCTGATGATATGAGTCATTACAAAAAAATAATAGAAAACATGGATTACCAGGGGTCATGGGGAAAGTTGTCTTCCCCTGAATTAATACTCATCAAATCCCTGTCAGACGAAATTTTTGGAAGGAGAAAACTTATTCAGATCAGTGAATATTTTAAGTCACAATTTGCAGTTTTGGGGAAGAGAAAAAATGTTCGTTTGATAGTATCTTTAACTTCAACAGAAAGTTTATAT
Source organism: Methanosarcina sediminis (assembly GCF_052056915.1). Classification (GTDB taxonomy): domain Archaea; phylum Halobacteriota; class Methanosarcinia; order Methanosarcinales; family Methanosarcinaceae; genus MTP4. The sequence continues at coordinate 277,900 of NZ_CP195119.1, forward strand.
GAAACTTACAAATGGCTCGAATTCGTTAGCAGACGCCTATTTAATGCAAGTGGTTATGACCCCATATGGGGATCTTACTTCAAACCCATGTTAAATGTAAGAGTATTCAGAGCAAAATGCTTTGGAAAAATTGAATATGATATACTGGAGGAAGAGGGATTGCATTTTATACGCGTTCGTCTGGATTTGCAGAATAAAAAACAATACGTTGAAATCGAGCAGAAATTAATTGAAAAACAGGAAATTACCGAAGCCAGAATAACTTATGATTACAAAAATATAACGCCATATACCGTAAATCTGGTTCGGAAAGACGCGGAGTTCTTAAACAAGCTTTTCCATCAAGTTTTTCATTTTGAACGTGTTGACATACAATTGTCTGAACAATAAATCAAGCATACCATTGCTACATTGACTTAATTCTCCAACCTTTATCTTTCGCCTGGGTATTCTGAGCTTTATTATCATGGTTATTTTTGATGTGGTGGTTGCCTGGGCACTTTATGTTTTACTCAAACCGGTAAACAGGAGCCTTTCGTTGCTTGCAGCGTGGTTCAGGCTGGTGAATGGAACTATTTTTGGAATCGCCCTGTACAATCTTTTTAGCGTTTTGCAACTTTCAGGTGGGGCTGGCTACCTGAACGTATTTGAAACCGGTCAGCTGCAGGCCCAGGTGATGTTATTTCTCAATTCGTTTAACGATACCTGGCTGATTGGATTGATCTTTTTTGGCATTCATTTATTTCTTCTTGGTTATTTGATTTTCAGGTCGGATTACATCCCGGGAATTCTTGGCTTCTTGTTGATAATCGCATCTTTAGGCTATCTGATTGATAGTTTTGCAAATTTTCTTTTACCCAGCTATGCCGACTACGAAACAATATTTATGCTGATTGTTGTCGTACCCGGGGTTATAGGGGAACTGTCACTTACCCTATGGCTTTTATTTAAAGGTGCTAAGATACCTGAAACGGCGGCAGAACAGATATAAGTTGCAGTTTAAACCTATTCAATTTATACTAATTTCCGGGAACCGAATAGAAGGTACGCCTCAGAAAGTGAGATATGCAGACGAAAAACTCTGGGACCTCTGTGGAAAGTGGTACCATGAAGAGAAGGCTGAGTTGGAGGATTTCAGGCACTCATACGAAAGAATTGAGGATACGGAAAAACGCATGAGGATCAGGCATTGGGTTATCAACGATCTGGAATGTGAACTCAAAACAAGCTGAAAAATTCTATGTCTTGGGGATACCCATTTAAAAAACAAAGGAGATGGATGCCTTACTCAGGCTCCTCTTCCTCCGAAGGAACATAAGTCCTTATAGAACTTAAGTTGCCTGGGTGCTCTACGTAGAGCGGCCCCCAAGATGGGTTCGCATCATGCATAGTCTTCAACATGCCCAACATACGGTCGAAGATTATAGATACATCAGCATCCTTTGCGAGGGCTGCTGTTACCGCCGCAGCCACAACGTGGGCAGCATAGATTCCCTCAGCGAAATGTGCCGGCAAAGAACTAAGCTTCATCAAGAGAGTTCGCAGCTCTTCCACAATCCCCTCGTCATGATCGCGCCAGTTCTGGATCTCGCCCAAAGCGTGGTTTTCCAGGCTCTTCATCTTTGTATTTACCAGAACCTCAGCTACAATGTCTGCGGATTTCTTGGCGTCCTCGGCGCTGATAATGGTCATGCCCAACCTTATTGTGCGAAGGTCTTTATCCGTCTCAGCCTCGATGGCCTTTGCCCACTCTTCGGCTCCGGTGAAGAAAAGGCGCCGAATTACAGAGGCAGCCAGATATCCGCGGAGAATATCTGCGGGATGATAAACGTGTAGTTTGCCAAGATTACTTAGCCTCCCATCGCCGCCAAAGGCTTTATTCAGACCCCTGAAATAGCCAATGAGACCTATTCCGGCAGCTGGCCCCATGTTCAGTATACCCATGACATCGGAACCGGTCTCATCGATCTTATCTGCCCAGTAATCTGGCAGAATTGGATTAATATTCCCCTTCATAAGCTCGTCCCTGACAGTATTGGCCAATTCTGCACGGAGACCAATGTCTGCATGAAGAATGTCATGCCCGGCAGTTTCATGGCCAAGTGCAGACCATGCGAGGATGCCGAGCCTGGCGTTAGCAGGTGGAAGGCTGACGATGGCTGCTCCCAGTCCAAAGATGGAGGTTGCATCCACAGGCCAAGTATAAGGACCAAAATCCGGCCGACCCCACTTCACTAAAGGAGGGATGACGCCCAGATCTGGAGGTTTGACGCCTCTTCTGTCCTCCGCGGAGAGGAAGCCATCATAGAGATCGCTCACAACTTCCTGGAAGGCATCGGTTGCCATCTCGTAAAATCCTTCTCCATTCTGGAGGATAACATGAGCGATGTCCAACATCAGGCCTGCCGCTCGCTCCTTATCCGGGTCGTCCAGGAGAATCTGGATGAATCCTGGCTCTCCCAGTCGATCAAGCTCGCTAACAAATGGATCGAAGACAGTCTCGCGGTAAAGGGGTGGAAGCTTCTCCCTGCAAGCCACAAGCCTTCCCCGCAGCTCATTATACTTTGTAGGATCTTTTGGCCCCATTTCGGAATCTAGAGCAGCCCTCATAGCATCATTAATGCACCTTTCCAAATTGCTAAAGTCCGGGTGCGACTCAAAAACTTCTTCCTCTTTCGGTTCTATTATTGCCTGTCTAACCAAACTTTTATTCATAACAACTCTTAACCCCCATTATGGTGTGATGTGCAAAAAAAGAAACATTCATATATATAGATGTAAATATATATAAATGTATACATGCGTTACAATTCAAGATAGTGTGACGAAATTTCTGCAAACTCTAATTTGAGAATCAACCCTCTAACCCCCCAAATTCAGAACTAACAAAATCACTTTTTTGCATCCCATATCAAGCAACGAACTGGCCACAAACTACAATATATAACGCTAAATATAATTAAAATGCAATATAACGTAAGCACCGTAAAACCGTAACCAAACCTAACTGAACCCAGCGGGTTGATTCAAGTTTATGATAAAATCAGGCGGCTCTTTTTTCTACAAAAGACAGCGCTGCACCATCGGCGCTGTCATTTCAATCAAAGGACTGCCTCACATGGTCACGGCATCTCACATCTTTCGTGGGGAAGGAGACCGTTTAATCGTTGATGGAAAGGAACTCGCTGTTACGAGTCCTCTTGAGCGAAGTTCCCGGTTTTTATGTCCTCGAATGTCCCATCAGGTAGCCGCCAAACCCTGTGACCCAGAGCAGGATCGGATACGCAATCCATCGCTCCAGTCCTCCCGGGCCAAGCGTAGCAAAAGGGCTTGCCTCCCCCATAAAAAAATAGAGAAGCAGGTCCAGCAACGCAATGCCTCCTAGTGTTGCGTCAACAGTAAAATGTCGTATGAAATCAGTCACAACTATCCAGAATTGTTCAATCCTTGAGGATTGACGCGACACTAGTACTACCGAGAAATAGTTCATCTGGGCCCTTTCTATCCTGGAGCTTGCAATTGCCGCTACTCCTCCTGCAACAAAGGCTATCAGCGCAAAGATCCCGTGGATGTCCCCGTAGCTCCCATTAAAAATACCCACTCCAAGTACATAGGTCCCTAATAAGCCGAGAGAAGCGGTGACAGCCCGGTCCCCGAATGCGTGCTGGATGCAGTAGGCAGAAGCGATGATCAGGAGACCGGAAATGGCCATTGTGGCCCCAAAAATTGTCGAAGAAGGCTGCATGATAATGCTGTTAGGCGGTTCCGTTGCCCTCAGGTCACTTATCATATTCTGCGCCGTACTGTACCCGGGATACAGAGTCTCAGCCGTAATGATTCCCAGGAAGGCCAGCACACCCTTAAGGAAGAGCAGTGACCCTGAATATTTTTTACTGTTTAATGGGTTGTGAGTTTTCAACCATCGAAATTTGATAAGCCCAAAGATGCCCGGATATTTATTCGTTGCGTTGGAAGGGCTTACTGTAAGGAGGGAGAGTCTCATTTGACCTCAGTATTTAATTTTTTTAACCCATTCTACATATTTTTTGTATTCATTTCTTTTTTAAACAAAAGTAATAAAATATAAAACAAGTTTCTTTTATACATTTAGTGCATACTCTTATACATATCCGAATCTGTTCCGTCATATTAATTGAAAGATAAAGGTAAAGTTTCATGGTTCTGAATGTCATTCCAAACAATTATTTTAAGCTAACAAACGGGGAAACAAAAGTCGTCAATAAGGTCAGGGCTCTGTACCATAAGGATGACCGGGAATGTTTCTTATATGTCCAGCCCAGGCTGAGGGAGTATAATCCTGATTTTATCCTTATTGACAGCTACAAAGGTGTCTGCATTATTGAAGTGAAAGACTGGGTTTTGAGCCGTATAGAGTCAATGAACAGGGTAGAAGTTACTTTTAAGAATGGAAACAATGGGGAGAATCCTGTCGCAAAGACAAATAAGTATTTTAATTGTGCTAAGGATATTTTTGAAAAAGATAGATTTCTGCTTGATGAGAAGGGGAAATTAAGATTTAAGGTTTACTCTAAAGTTGTTTTTACCGGGATGGACTCAAAGGATATCGATGATTCCGGCCTTAAAGATGTTCTTTTTCAGCCTCCTACAAGGTGCCTTGGTTCCGACCAGCTTAAAAAGCTGACCATAGATGATTTATTCAGCGCGGAAACCAGTTATCCGGGTCAAGTAATTATTTCGGTTATCCGGGCTCTTCTTTTCCCTGAAATTAAAATTCAGCACAAACAACACGAGTTGCTAGAATTTGATAATGAGCTGGACGAGATAAAGAATACTATTAAGGCGCTTGATTGCGAGCAGGAAAAGTTTGCCAAGAAGATCCCTTACGGCCATTATATGGTAAGCGGGGTCCCCGGGAGTGGAAAGACCGTAATATTGCTGGCCAGGGCTATTTTTTTCCTCAAGGAGCACCCGGACTGGAAAATTAAAATCATAACTTTCAACCGTTCCCTCGCAAAGAAGATGCAAAACAGGTTCAAGGCCCTTTATACCGACCTTCACCTGATGGGGCTCCATTATGAAAATATTTCAATTTCCACTTTCCATAAATTAGCGATGGATACGGCAGGCATCGTTCCTCCCCAGGGTGCGAATTCGAATTTCTGGAACCGGGAACTCCCCCTAAAAGCCCTCGAAAAAGCCAGACCGAAATACGATGCCATTCTCATAGACGAATACCAGGACTTTCGAGACGAGTGGTTGAAGCTCTGCCTCGTTCTTTGCAAAAAGCAGGAATACAACGGGACGGTGAGTGAAAACCTATTCATGGCCGGGGACCGTTTACAGAGCATTTACAATCCTCACGAACACACTTGGAAAAGTCTGGGGGTAAACGTAACAGGGAGGTCCAAACTCCTGAAACATTCGTATAGGTCCGGAAAATCCCACATTGACCTTGCCCTTGATTTCCTGATGTCTGACGGCAGCATGAAAAAGGAAGTCGAGAGATTTTACGACGGTCGGGAAGGAATCGAAAACGAGCAGACCGGTGAGAATTTCATCGACTTTCTTGAAGGTGGCTTTGAAGTAATCAATGATATCCTGAATAAAGTCTTGCTGGATATGAGATATGATCCGGAAGATGTGCTTGTCCTTGCTCCCACCCATGCAGACGCAGAGCGGCTTTACTTTAAACTTGATCCTTTCCTCAAGTCAAAGAGCATAATAACAAAAGACATCGTACCCGGGAAAATAATCATAACAACATACCATTCTTCCAAGGGCCTGGAATGTAAGGTGTGTGTCCTGTTGAATGTCAATAAATTAAATGTTAATAAGGCTCAGGATAAGAAACTCCTTTACGTAGGGATGACCCGGGCATCCCAGAGACTGTACATCCATGCCCGTGATTTTGAGTCCGAAAGTTTTGCCAGGCAATTGAAGTACGGGGAGTTTAATCAACGGGAAGTTTGATCAGGCTACCTGAATTTGGCTTGTATTTCAAAAGTTTCTGGGGGCTATTTTCCTGAGTTTCCCCGGACTTCACCACGAGAACATGCCATTTAATTATTTTTTTACATGGCTTTTTTGTACAGGCAGATTCAATGTCCGGTATTTTACCATCTGGCCCCAAAGTTCTTCTTATGGAAATTTCCATACATATATTGATATCCAGCAGGTGTATATCTAAATTTCAAAGCCGCTACTTAAAATAGGTTTGCAGGATTATTTTAAATACGATCAATGACTTTGGAAGACGATTCATCTAAGAATTTGCCGCTCATCAGGGGAGATGGGACACTGAACTTTAGTTTAAAAAGTGCCGCCCTAAAATGGAAGATTTTCTACCAGAAGTTTCTCCTTAAATCCTGAAATACAAATTTGCTCCTAACACAATAATCCCGGACCGATATTATGAAAGATAATCCCATAAGAAAGACAGGCAATAAGACCGGCGGTAAGACCGTCAGTAAGACAGGTAGCACTTCATCCGAGCGCCTGAAAAATGCCCTCAAGCCCTATGAAAAAGCCCTTGCAAAAAACCCTGAGGATGCAGCCGCCTGGGCAGGCAAGGCAGCGGTGCTGCTCAGGTTCCACGTGTACAAAGATTCTCTGAAGGCCTTTGATAAAGCCCTTGAAATCGAACCTTTAAACCCCGGATACCTCTTTGAAAAAGGTTTCGCGCTCTTAAAGCTCGAAAGGGAGGAAGAGGCCTTGCAGGCTTTTGAGTGGGTGCTCGAAATAAAACCAGAGAGTGATAAAACCTGGAACCTAAAGACCTCGGTCCTCTGCAGGCTCGGACAGCAAGAAAAAGCTCTTGCAGCCTGTGAAAAAGCTCTTGCTTCCAATCCTAAGATCGCGGGCGCCTGGCACGCAAAAGGCACTGTGCTTTCTGACCTTGGCAGCTACGAAGAAGCCCTCAAAGCCTATGATGAAGCTCTCAAACTCAACCAGAACCTTGCAAGAGCCTGGGAAGGTAAGGCTTTTGTCCTCTACAAGCTGGACCGGTTTATGGAAGCCTTAAATGCATACGATACCGCCCTCAAACTAAACCCGAACAATGCAAAGACCTGGGTCGGCAAAGGGCTTGTCCATCTCAGGCTCAGCAGGCAAAAAAGGGCCCTGGACACCTTCAATAAAGCCATCTCAATAAAGCCTGATTTTGCAGAGGCCTGGCTCTATAAAGGTGAGGCCCTGGCCCTGGTAGATAAAAATGAAGAGGCTCTGAGGGCTTATGAAAGAGCTCTCAAGATCAAGCCGGACTATGCTGAAGCCTGGAAAGCCAAAATTTCCGTAAGCTCCAAACTCGGAATTGAAATGGATGAAGAGGATATGGAAGAGGAATGGAAAGAGGAATGGAAAGAGGAAAAACCGGAAATAAAGAGGAGTACATGGACACGGAAATCGGATATCGGGGTGGAAATTAAGAACGCCGCTAAGGAAGGAAGATATAATAAGTTCGGCAAAAAAGAAGAGCAGGGTCCGGAAATAAAGAGGAATACATGGACAAGGAAGGCGCAAGAAGGAGAGGAAACTAAGAAATATATGGGGAAAAAGACTGATAAAAAGAGAGAGGGATCAGAAAGGAAAACAGGGAAAAGAAAAGAGCAAAAGAAATGAGTTAAAACCTGTTGCATGCAGACGTGCGTTCTTTCAGGTAGTTGATCAAAAACCCACTTTGAAAAGTAATTTTTAAAAGTGGGGCATTTCTTCTGTATTTTATACGTTTCAACTTCCAACAGCATAAGTCCCCTTCCTCGGAGGCCGCAGGCCGACAGGTAGGGGAGGAATGCGTCATCTGTAACAGAATAATATTATTCACACAGTAATCTGAAATATTTATGGTGAAATTTAGATATGTATGGAATCCACAAAAACCATTCAGCTAAAAATCCTGAATCAGGATCATGACTTGGTGGAAACCATGCAAAAATACGCAAAAGGCATGAACTACGTTTCCGGGGTTGTTTTCAGGAATGGTAAAACCATTGCCGCAAGAAAACTGCAACCTGTGGTCTATTCCCATCTCAGGGAAAATATGGGGCTGAAATCCCAGGTAAGTTGCAACATCCCAAGACAGGTTGCCGGAACTTACAAAACCATAAAAGAATTCATCAAAATCGGAAAGAGTAAGTGGCAACAGGTGACTTATTCGCCGTCCTCCATGACCCTTTCCTATAAGCGGGACTATACCATAACAGAAAATTCGGTAAACATAACAACGTTCAGTTCAGGGAGAAAACCGTACAAAATTCAGAACTACGTTTATGCCAAACATTTTTTCGAAAAACCCTGGAAATTCGGAGCCTCGAAGGTTGTAAGGCATGATGATGGTGAGTATTATTTCCATCTCACGGTTTCCCAGGAAATTTTTGTGTTCTGCGTTTTTCCAGACATCCATCCCAAGTACTAAATAAGTTCTGAATGTTCTGCGAGTTTACGTCAGAAAATCCTGAATTTCTCCCGAGGCTCCTGCAAAATGAAAAAATCGGTTAATGTACTCTCATTCCTTTAAGATTTGCTCTCTGGCCCGCCAGCATCCCTTCTCTTCGTAATATTTTTCCCGCCTGCGATGCAATAGACTCCGTGATAGATTCCATGTAGTCTGTTGGGTCCAGCAGGTTTTCCGGTTTTTCTTCGGCAAACCAGTTGCCTCCCAGGTATTTTTCATTCGAGGTAGCCAGGTACTCTTTCCATAACTCAAAGTGGAGCATACTGGGGTTTTTATCTTTGAGTTTTGCAGAAAAGTCCTGAAATGCCTTCGACAAGCACATAATAGGTCGGGTTCCAGTAAGGCAGGATTTCAGGAGAAGTCATCATGCCGGTTTCTGCGACTATCCCGTCTTCGATAGAAACGACCTTCGTATTTTCAGGCGCATAAAGGTCAACACCGCAGTGGTGGCGATCTCCCCAGAAAGAACCCGGGTAACCTTTTTTTGGTATTTTTCCTGAAAGGGTCTTTTCAGGGTCCATTTTACAAGGGTGTGTTTATCTTATGTTTTTGATTATTTTTTAATCGCAGTACTGCTAAAAAACAAGTTTTCTATCGCTGTTTTTTTATACCATTACTTACATATATACAATTGGTCCATAGGGCTAGTCCCAAATGTATGAAGAAGACGTACGAAGTAGGTATTTGACTTAAATAAGTAGTAACTTGAGTAAGTAGTAACTTAACTGAGTAAGGACTTAAATAAGCATTAACTAACTGAGTACAGAACGAAACTACATTAAATTGGACTTTAAGTGAGTAAGTAAATTAAGTAAATAATTAAGTAAGTAAATTAAGTAAGTAAATTAAGTAAATAATTGAGTAAGTAAATTAAGTAAGTAAATTGAGTAAATAATTAAGTAAGTAAATTAAGTAAGTAAATTAAGTAAATAATTGAGTAAGTAAATTAAGTAAGTAAATTGAGTAAATAATTAAGTAAGTAAATTAAGTAAGTAAATTAAGTAAATAATTGAGTAAGTAAATTAAGTAAGTAAATTGAGTAAATAATTAAGTAAGTAAATTAAGTAAGTAAATTAAGTAAATAATTGAGTAAGTAAATTAAGTAAGTAAATTGAGTAAATAATTAAGTAAGTAAATTAAGTAAGTAAATTAAGTAAGTAAATTAAGTAAATAATTAAGTAAGTAAATTAAGTAAATAATTAAGTAAGTAAATTAAGTAAATAATTGAGTAAGTAAATTAAGTAAATAATTGAGTAAGGACTAATGAGTACAGAACTAAAATGCATTAAAACTACGTTAAATTGGGACCAAGCCTTATGGATCGCCCTTTAAGGGTTTTTTCAGTACATTGATTCTTGGTTAAATCCTTTTAGTTTTAGAATGCAATTCCTTCACTATAATTCCTTCAGATTACCAGTTTTTCCTGTTTGTTTCAACTCGACGGAGCTTCCGGCTTATTTTTAGTTTTCAAAACTTCATACTTACAGACTGCATCTGCGGGTCTTGCCAAAAAAACGACAGTTTCTCCATTGAAGGATTTCTGTATGAATGCATCTATTTTTGACTTTCAGGAAAGATTTTGTAGATTTTCAGTGCATGGAAGATGTTTGATTTTTAAGTTTTCAATTTCCTTCTTTTAATTTGATATATTTATATAATATTAAGCGAATCATTTTTATTACTTTATATGAAAATCAGGCTCATAGAAACCATTATTTCACGGAACCATTTTATGCACATGTGGAATATGGAGATGAGCCTGTGGACCTGTGAACAGTAGTTAAAGCATGAATAGTAAGCGTGAACTTTAGTTTGCGGGTAGTTTATCAGCATATACTGAATTTAGTTGGGGGGAAATGTATGAACAGAAAAGAGTGCAACCTATCGTTAGATGAACTTCTCAAATTTGATGGCGTAATGGCAGCCGGGATTTTCAGTCCCGAAGGAAAGCTTGTGGATTACAAATCCAAAACCGATATGCCTGAAGCGATGGCCCGGATGACCGCCAAGTTCTGCGGAACCGTGAACATGACTTTCGATGCTCTTGCCAGTGCCTACACGGAGCTCTTTAAGATGAACTGGGTACCTCAGCATAACTGGATGTACAGCGGCGGCGACTGGACCGTTATGATCTCGGGCACACGGGGAGTCTTTGTCGAAAGCTCAAAGGCCGATATAGAGAAGCTCCTCAAGGCTCTCGGAATGTGTTAACACCTTTAATAGCATGCTCGTAAATAGCCTGATTAGCTAGCCCTGATTAGCTAGCCCTGATTAGCTAGCCCTGATTAGCTAGCCCTGATTAGCTAGCCCTGATTAGCTAGCCCTGATTAGCTAGCCCTGATTAGCTAGCCCTTTTCAGGCAGATCTGCCCTTAAGGTTACGGTAGATGCCAGGTGCGGAGGAATATATGGGGCTTACGTGGTTGAACTGGGAAATCAATAGCATTAAACCTTCAACCTTCTAAGGCATAACTTTGACTGAAACGTTTAATGAGCTTGATTTTGTAGCTCAGCTGCGCAGACCCTCAATAATAAAAAGCTTCTTCTACTCAATCAGCCAGTAGCAATTTAATTGCCCCGGCATTCGAAGAAGCTTTGATCTTCAAAGTAACATCCGATTCCCCATAGGCATCGTTGATATAATCGCTTCCTTCCCTGCCAAAACCGTCGGCTTCGACATGGCCCGGAGTTAGTAAGTCAACGTAAACTCCTGTTTCCCGGGGCAGTTTTAGGGTGATATCCCCGGTGTTTACTGATACTTCTATATCAGTATCGCTGCTCCAGTTCCCGGAAAGGTCTGCGAGGATGATTCCGCTGTTAAGCTTCATCTCCATGTTGTTCAGGGAAGCATAACTGCCGGCAAGTTTTGCATCGATGTTCCCGTTTACGGACTCTATCGTTAATGAAGACAAAGAAGGATAGTTTCCAGGCAGACCGAGCACGACATTCCCATTGGAGTTTGTAAGCTCCAGCTCTTCCAGCAGCGGCTGGTTTCCTGCGATTTCTGCTTCCATATTCCCGTTTCTGACGCTGAGCTCAAGTGTTTCCAGCGAAGAACTGTTTAGGGAAAGGACAGAATTTCCGTTCTCAAGCTCCGCCTTCAGAACCATTGGCAGCTCCTCGTTAAGGAGCAGGTCCCACTCGTTCCGGGCTCCGCTCCCACCTCCGCGTGCCTCTGGCTGCCGTACACTGAGTTCTCCCTGCCTATCCCGGACACCGTACTCGATTTCGGGCTTCCATTCCGCTACATTGTACCTGAATTCGGTATCCAGCAGCTCGTCCGAACCCCCGCTGATATTCATATCTCCGTTTATCATCTCGAGTTCCACATCTGCAGCTTCAGCGCCGTCAAGTCCAACCGTCCGGGACTCAACCTGCAGTTCTCCTGCCTCCATGCAGCCGCAACCCAGCAGCAGTACCGCCATGAGTGCCGTCAAGCTAAATATTAAAATAACCCGGGATGCCTTCCCTGAATCTCGTTTCCTCATTCCTTATCCTCTTCCGTAACCCATTATGTTCCGTAACCCATTATGTTCCGTAACCCATTATGTTCCACAATTCATCATGTTCCTTGAATTCTCTATGACCTTCAAATTCAAATCATTATGTTCCCCGGACCCTTAATGTTTCTCTAACTAATTATGATTCTTAACCCTTTATTCTTCATGCAATTTCGTTTTTGAAAATATTTCATTTTACTGCTTTTTTGACCCCTGGATTAAAAGGACCAGTCCCAGGATACCAAGGACTCCTCCCCCAACAAATCTGGCTGTAAAATCCGACATTGTCAGAAAAACCCATATCGCTATGATCAGCAGTATCGCCCCGACGATAACTTTCCCGGTATCCATTTGTCTCCTCCTCTATTCGTTGTCAGGATATTTTATGTAATTGAATATATATTATCACGTTAATATATATTATAACCCTAATCAATGTTTTATCCGGAAAAATTTGAGGTAGATCAATGGAAGTAGAAAAGGAATGGTTTGAAATCAAAAACGAAGAAGTGTATCTTTTACGAAGAACTGTGTCGTTTCGGGCCTAAAATACGATAAGATGCCGGATTTGATCCAGATCTATAAAATTTGATCCGGACTTACAGAAAAGGGGTTCAGGAATGAAATTATGCTTAACTAAAGTAAAACAATTCCTTTTTGCCTGACGTCCGGGTCATTTCCTTATACCTTATAAGCTGGTTTCCCCGAATCCGATCTTGAACTCCGTTCCCGCTTCTCTTTCAAGCTCGATATCGCCTTCGATTTGCTCTACCAGGGTGTTTACGAGCTGGAGCCCGAGGGATGTGGCATCCCTAAAATCGAACTCCTCCGGCAGGCCCACACCGTCGTCAGAAACGATAAGCATAAACTGATGGTCATGGTCATTTTCGGCCCTCTGGAGTTTGACCCGGATTTCCCCGTTTCTTCCGTCGGGAAAAGCGTGCTTTAAGGAGTTGGAAACAAGTTCATTGACGATGATCCCCAGGGGAATTGCAGTGTCCATTCCAAGGGATACATTCTCCAGGTCCAGCTGTAAATGGATCTCTTCATTTCCCACTTTGTAGGACCTGAGAAGGTCCGTTGCCAGTTTCCGGATATATGCTGTAAAATCAAGGGTTTCCAGGTTCCCGTTTTCTCTTGTTTTGTAGAGTTCCTCGTGGATCAGGGACATTGAAACCACGCGGTTCTGGCTGTCCCGGAAGGCTTCCATGACCTTCTCGTCGCTGAATTGTTCTGCCTGAAGGCTGAGCAGGGAAGAGATCACCTGGAGGTTGTTTTTAATCCTGTGATGAATTTCTTTTTTGCGGATTTTCTCGGTTTTCAGGAGGGCTTCTTCCGCTTTTTTTCGTTCGGTGATGTCGAGCAGCACGCCCACTATTCCAATTATTTCCCCGGCGACATTACTGTAGGTGGCCTTGTGGGCAATAAAGTCCCTTACTTTGCCGTCTCCGGCACACTTTATCCTTATTTCATGGGGCAGGCTTTTTCCTTCTTTCAAAAGCATCCGGTCAAAACGTTCGGAGATCTGGACCATTTCCTCCGAGAACTCCTGCTTGAAATTATACATTGAGTGCCCTATGACTTCTTCTTTAGGAAGCCCGAGGAGGTATCCGGCGAACATCTCATTGCAGCCCTGGTAGATGTAGTCCAGGTTCCTGTAAAATACGGGAGCAGGGATTGCGTCAAGAAATGCTTCCAGGAAATTTACGTTATTTTGAAGGGCTCTTTCAACCTGCTTGCGCCCGGAAATTTCCCTGGAGAGCATTTCGTTTGTTTTTGTAAGTTCGGATGTCCTATCCCTTACAAGTTCTTCAAGGTGTTCCCGGTGCCGCTTCAGCTCTTCTTCCGCACGCATGCGTTCGATTTTTTCTGCAAGCAAAAAAGCCACCGAACTGAGGAGATATGCGTCTTCCTCGGTAAACTTTCTTTTTTTCCCGCTGTGGGCGCCCAGCACTCCGAAGGGTTTTTCCTTGCTGCCTATAAGGACGCTCATCCCGCTGACAACCCCGTGCTCTTTCAGGATTCCAGGAGCCTTGAAGCGCTTTTCCTCTTCAAGGTTTTCCACAATTACCGGTTTGTTTGTGAGAAGGGTATACCCGGCCTGAGATTCCTTTTTTCCTTCGACAACGGCTTTTCCGACAAATCCGGGCTTCCACCCGACCCCGGCCCTGAGCAGCAGGTTCCCGTCGGGCAGGAGTTTCAGAATCTTGCAGTATTCGAGTTCCAGGGTCCGGGCAAGCAGCTTTACGCTTTCGTCCATGAAGCCCTGAAGACTTTCGCAGGTAAGGGCCATCATGCCCATTTTATGGAGCATCTCATGCTGTTTTTCTTTGATGCGGAGCTTTTCCTGCATCTCTTTCTGGGGGGTGATGTCGAATCCGTAGATGTTTACGTACTCTTCTCCGTTCAGGGGGTGGAAAGCGACAAGGTATATCCTGTCTCCTGCTTTGACTTCCAGTTTTTCCGGGCTGTTCCTGGAAATCACTTCCTGAACCACGCTTCCGATGGAGGACGGCAGTTCTTTCCCTACCCCAACGCCCCACTCGTGCAGCAGGGGGTCGCTTGCCCTGTTCGCGTAAATGAGCCTTCCGCTTCTCCCAGCGCGGAGCACCGGATTTGGGTTTTTCGATGGAAATTGCTCCATTATCGTTATCCTATTTTTCCTCTTCAGGCCGCCAACCCCTTTAAAGTCCTCTCAACCCCGGAAATATTGTTGTACGTAGCATCTACCTGAACCCCGATGCCTTATTTTCGCAGTCCGATAATCAATAATTTCCCATAACCCGGTCCTATTGTGCGTATATATTATGTGCATATTGTGTGCAGAATAAGTTTGAAGAAATGTCTTTTGAATTATTGGCTGATCCCGTATTCTTGCTCACGTTATATATATTTTCACACTTATAATTTTTATATGAGGGATCTTAATAAGATATCTCCCCGACCTCTCTAAATGTGTGTTTCTTTTATGCTTTTATAATTTTCGGAACTACTGTCCATATCCAAAATTACATAATAGAATGATAACCATATATGCAATGTAAATAACAGAATCTGGAGGGTATGAATACGAGCACGACCGATAACTTGGAGGAAGCCTTTGCCGGGGAGTCCATGGCAAACAGGAAATACCTGGCTTTTGCAAAGAAAGCCGATGAAGAAGGTTTAAAACAGGTTGCCAAACTTTTCAGGGCCGCGGCTGCTGCAGAAACGGTACACGCCCACAACCACCTTGAAGTCCTGGAGGAAATCAAAAGTACCGGGGAAAACCTGAAGTGGGCGATTGAGGGTGAAACTTTCGAATTCAAAGAGATGTATCCTGCCTATATTGAGGAAGCGAAAAAGGAAGGAAACAAAGATGCTGCCTGGAGTTTCAACCTGGCAAACCAGGTTGAGCAGATCCACGCAGGACTCTACAAAAAAGCCCTTGATAATCTTGGCAGCAATGAGGAAGTCGATTACTACGTCTGCAAGGTCTGCGGAAATACCGTGGAAAATGAACCTTCCGGAAAATGTCCGATCTGTGGAGCACCCCCATCCGAGTTTGAAAAAGTAGACTGAATAATCCGGATTTCCGGGTCTCTTCAACTTTTTGCGGAAAGCTTTAATTTTAGGGAATTTCTTTCTGTTTCATGCTGTTGAAGAGAGCCCTGCCCTAATTTTTCCTTTTGCTTTTTCCTTTTGCTTTTTCTGCTTCACTTTTATGCTTTACTTTTCGACTTCGCTTTTTCGCTTCATTTTTGGGAAGGAAAAACCAATGGACTGGTTACAGGTAAATATTTCCTCACCCTCTAACCTAAAACACCTCAAAATATATTTACTATATAGTTTATTTGGACAATCTATATAAATAAGATCGGCTATTATGTATATGTGCAAAACTCAATACTTTACAAAAGAACTAACTATAAAAGAGGTGATAAAAAATGGAAAAACTCAGAAATTTAATTATAGAAAATGTAGCAATGTTCAGGGAAGCATTTCCGACAAGGTCCTGCCCAAGCCCGGATCTGATTTCAGCAATTTCGCATGACCACCCGTTTACCTACGGTCAGGTTGAAAACGAGATTGAGAAGATGGTCCATGAAGGGGTCCTTGAAGCAGAATTCTCCGACAGCTACAGTGTAAAACTCGGCTAAGGAAATTACTTAGAAGTGAATCGCCTGATAAATAAATTGTTTAGTGAATTGCCTTTTTTCCGTGCATTCCGTAACATTGATTAGAGACGAGAAATTGCTTTCTCTTCCCCACACCTTTTTGTCCCTATTTCGAGGATACAGAACAGCCGCCTTGAGTAATTGTCCATGAGCACCTATTAATGGACAGATCCCTAAATACAGAGCTTTTTTGTCTGGCTTTTACCGTCGCGGAGACATCAACCTGCATACCTGCACCACTTCTTACTAAATATAATTTTAAAATTATTTCTGTATAAAAAATTTTATCTAGGAATACTTCATTATTCTTCTTATGGTAAAGTTAGTCAGAACTCTTGCAAGCTCACTATTGCTAGGGCTATTTCTGGTGTTTGCCATGTTATTTATAGATACATACCCCCTTCCGTAAAGTTAGCCATCGGCTTACAGTTTCTTTTCCTCTTCCCTCTTAGCGTCAGCTGATCATGTAAATTGCCCATTTTCCATCGAATTTTTCACTCTTCAACGATTTCCAGGAGCGGACATTTCCCGTAAGCCCCTTTTTTCTTATAATGCCTTTTGGCATGTTCCACGAGCAGGGCATGATATTCCTGATATACGACCGGATCTTCGGGCAGGTTTTCTTCAAAGAGGGCCTTAATTTCGCCGTATTTTGCCTTTTCCCCGACCAGGCTCAGGTTAGCTGTTATCCTTCTGGTGTAGGCGTCAACGACAAACGAGGGCTGATTGAAGGCGTAGAGGAGGATCGAATCGGCAGTTTCGGCCCCCACGCCCTTTAAGGAGAGGAGCTCTTCCCGGGATGGAATTCTTTGGATAATTTCAACGGATCTTTCAGGGGGTCTTTCCTGCAGCTCCGAGAACCATTCGGCAAGGATTTTCAGGCGTCCTGCTTTCTGGTTGTAGTAGCCGGCGGGTTTGATGGCTTCCTTCAGGGTTTCAGGGTCAAGCTTGAGGATTCCTTCGGGGGAAAGGGCTTTTAGCCGTTTGAGGTTGAGGAGAGCCGTTTCGACCTGGGGCCAGCTTGTGTTCTGGGTGAGCAGGGCTCCGCAGATTATTTCAAACTGCTGTGTGTGGTTCCGGGGGTAGGTATAGTCTCCGGGGTGGTATCCCTGTACTGAACCGGTTTTTGTGGGGTTGGACCCGCCTTTGGCGTGGAGTTCTGTCAGGGGCCACCAGCCCTGGGGACCGTATGCGTCCAGCAGGTAGTTGTAAATTTTTTTGATGATGGTTTTTCGGAAATTTCCTTCCCGAATGCTTGAATTGCTTTCATGACTGCTGGTTTTCTGGATTTTCATTTTCATTTCTGGCACCCGGGAATATATGGTGAATCTATTGTGAAATCGGTAAGTGTCTTCTTCGGTCTGATTTTCTGCTCTGCCTGTCTTTTAGTGATGCATCCGGTTCAGAATTATAGTTTATATAGTTTATATACATCTGGTTAGAATTTCAAAATTATGCTTCAGTAATGCAGGTCAATTATGTTTCAGCAATGAGGTTTCGTTTTTCAAATAGTTACTTATGTTTTCAAAAAGAAGTTATTATGAAAAGTAGAGAGAATTTCTAAAAACCCTAACATTTAATATTTTGTTTATAGAGTGTATATACAATTACCTGATATCAGAGTTTTATCGGAATTCTCTGAAGTTTATAACAGTAAGTGTGGATGATTTTGAGGAGGCAATGAATTGGCGATAATCACCTGGCAGAATGCAGTAATTGCATTTGCAGGTATTCTGGTGATCGGCATCTTTGCGCTGGTCATAGTAGACGGTACCTTCCTTCATAAACAATACCTTGAGCCCTGGGCTGAAGACTATCATGAGCAGTTTGAAGACCCGAGGGTCCAGGTGCTTGCCCACGGGGTACTTGCCCCAAATTCCCACAACCTCCAGTCCTGGAGAGTGGTCCTGGAAGGTGAAGAAAGTTTCTTCCTGTATGTGGATACGGACAGGCTGAGCCCGAAAGCCGACCCCCCGGGCAGGCAGGCGACCGTCAGCCAGGGGACTTTCCTGGAGTATGTGAGGATTGCGGCTGAAGAGCTTGGGTACGAAGCTGAAATCGAGCTTTTCCCGGACAGGGAATACGGGCCCGAAGGCTCTCCTGAAAATTTAGGCAGTAAACCGGTTGCCATGGTGAGCCTGAAAGAAGCTTCCGGGGATGCTCCGAAGGAAGCTCGGGAGGAAGCTCGGGAAAGCCGGGAAACCGGAGGCTACATTTCACCTCTTTATCCCGTGATGTTCCTCCCGGACACCTACAGGGTCCCATACAGGGAAACAAAGCTGCAGCAGGAAGACATTGAGAAACTCGAGGCCCTGAGCACGGAAAACGTTACCATAGTCATTTTCCAGGAAGCAGAGGACGTTGAAAAGCTTGGAGACATCGCCCTTCGGGCGGCAGAGGTGGAAGCCGGGAATTCCGGCGTCCAGGAGGAAGGCTCCGAATTGTTCAGGCCCAACGAATGGGAGAAGAACAAGTTCCGCTACGGTTTTACCATGGAAGGCCAGGGGCTTTCTCCCCTCAAAGTCCATGCACTCCAGGGGCTCCTATCCCTTTTCCCCTCCATGAACAGCCCTGAAGCCTCAAGGGACTCCTTCCTCAGCCAGACCGAATCTGCTGTGGAAAATACCCCTGCATACGCCCTGATAATCACGGAGGGCAACAGCCGAACGGTCCAGGTCGAATCCGGTATCCTCTACAGCCGCTTCCTGCTAACAGCCTCGGACATGGGCTATGCCATGCAGCCTATGAGCCAGGCCACTGAAGAGTACCCGGAAATGGCCGGGATGTATAAGGAGATCCACGAAGAATACGCAGCAGAAGGGGAAACTATCCAGATGCTCATAAGAGTCGGAGTTCCGGAAAAAGAAGTTCCTCCAACGATGCGTCTTGACGTGACGGATATAATAGAAGAGTAAATATGATTTAATAGAAGAACGAATCCGCCTTTGCGGGTTTTTCAATTTCTTCTTCTTTTGGCATGAAAGTCCACATGTACTTTCATTCTTTGGGCATGTTATTCGAAGGATATCATGTGTGTTTTTCTTCATTTCCTTTAATTTTTAATTTTTTTCCTTTTTATCTTACCTTTATCCTTATGATTTTAGCATTGTATTGCCCTTTTATTGTGTCTTTTTTGTATATTTTTACACTATTTATGACCTTAATGTGTGAAAATATCTCTTTTTATGATAATATTTATATAACAATGATCACATAAATATAATTATAAGGATAATAATGAATGGGGTTAAATGAGGGTGGTAAGATGAAAGGAAGGTTCAGCACAATTGTCTTCAGTTTATGCTGTTTTTTAATAATGTTTTCACTTTTGATGGCAGTCCATATTTCTTCGGGTACTGCGGCATCTTACCAAAAAGACATTATAAGTGAGTCCATGAGGTCAGTGGACCAAAGTGCGGACAATGATTCAGAAAATGCTCCGGAAACGACCCGGATCCAGCTTGCTCATTATGAGGACAGCTTTTCATTTCAGGGCCTGCGCAAAAAAATGGCAATGGTCATGACAGTTGAAAGTGAGGAGTGGACAGTCAGGTTAATTTAAATTTGTTAACCTGCTTCAATCTCTTATTAGACTGTTCTAAACTGCTATTAACCCTGTTCTAAAATTATCATGGAATTAAATCCATCGCCTGACCCCTTTTTTATATCCAATGTAACTATCTTTGAAAATTTTTTCGCAGTTTGTTTCCTCAAGGGGAATAAATAACATTTCCATTGCCATTATGAAAGCAATCGGGAACATGAATGCTGTTGCGGGACCTGAAAGAATCAGGGGTAGCCCGAAAAGTATCATTGTCATTCCGAGATACATTGGGTGGCGGCTGATCCGAAAAGGTCCGGCAGTTATGAGCTTTGAAGGTTCTTCGTGGGGTTTGACAGTTGTCGCTTCTTTTTTAAAGATAAGATCGGTCCAGATGTTTAATGCGATACCAGCGGCGATCAGCAGGCCCCCGGCAATTATCCCGAAGTTTTCCGAATAGGGGAGAGAGGCTGCTATCCGCTCCTCCGGGTAAATAAAACGGGTTGACAGGGAAGTTCCTGCAGAAGCCAGGACAAGGAGCCAGAAGATTGTTGGGGGCAGGATTTTTGTCTTTTTTTCTGTCTTCATTCTTGTTTCCATATTTCACCCTCCTTGTGGGAATGAGCGGGAATTTAAGTCCCGCTGCTTACTGTTCCAGGAGTTTTTCCGGTCTTCTTGAAATCAACCAGAGTCCGGCGAGCAGGAAGAATGTTGTCCAGCCGCTTATCCCCGCTTCGAAAGTTTTTGCAAGGTCGCTGAGCAAATAGAGCACACCTACAACCAGTACTAAAAGTCCGAACCATTTACCTGTCCTGTGATCCCTTATTTTCTGTTCTCTCATCAGTTTTCACCTTCTTTTCAAGTATCTTTTTCAATTCAGGTCTGGAAAGCCCGAGGTCGATCGTCCCGAATTCGCCTGCAATTCTGAGGACCTCTTCTTCAACAAGGGAGATCTCTTCAGCCATCAGGGTCCCGCTTAATTCAATAGCGTTTTTGTAATCGGACCCGATTTTGAGGTCCTTTATCATGTTCATCCGCCTGATAGCAACGGAAAATGCGAATTCACGCTCGGATTCTTTCCCGGTCATCTCAAACCACTAAAAGAAAAAACGTGCAATAGATACTTGAATCAAATCTGGGGAAAATCTTAAGTTAGTAGGAATTGTGTTAGAAAGTAAACAAAGCTGCAAGTAAGTTAGAAAAGCTGTAAGTAACGGGCAAATCTGAAAACGGTTTGAAAACCTGTAAACTGCAGGCAAATCTGAATACGGCTGGAAAAGCTGCAAGCAGCATGCAAATCCGAAAATGGCCAAGAGGCTATTATTGGCCTGTGCAAATTAAAAAATCCTTTTTCCGGGGAAGCATATGAAAGCTTATGAACTCTTTTCCGAACTGGGCTCGGAAGTAAGGCTGGGCATCCTTAAAGCCCTTGGTGAGAAACCGCTGAAATTCACCGTTATCTCGGGGCATCTAAAAATCACCTCTCCAGAGACTTCCAGGCAGCTGAACAGGCTCATTGATGCAGCCCTCCTTGAGAAAAGACCTGACGGCTTTTACTCCCTTACACCCTTCGGGAACCTTGTCCTGGCTTCCGTACCTAACCTCGAATTCATCGCTTTGAACTCTTCTTACTTCCTGACCCACGACGTTTCCCCTATCCCTCCCGAACTGCTCAGGCGGGTGGACATGCTCTCGGGAGGAAAAGTGGTTACGGGAGTTTTTGAGGTCATGGAAAATGTGGACTCCCTTTTCGACGGGATAAGCGAGTACTCCTGGTACCTCTCGGATAACTTCCCCAGGTGTTTCCTTCCAAAAATCGAACAGAAACTTGATGCCGGAGTGGAATTCAGGAGCGTATATCCGGAAGAATTTTTAACTAATGTTTTGCGCTCCGTGGGCGAAAAAGTCAGGTCAGGAATTGAATTCAGGACCCTGGACGAAATCAAAATCGCCCTGAACGTAAACGACCATTACGCTTTTCTTGGCCTGCCTGGACAGGACGGAAAGATTGACCGGGACTGCGTCCTTATCGGTTCCGACTCCGGGTTTAAGGATTGGTGCAGGGAATTGTTCGAGTACTACTGGGGAAGATCGAGCAAGTATTACCCGTAAGTTCCATCCGTAAGTCCCATCCGTAAGTTTCCTGGAATTTCATTTTTTCACTCATATCTCAAAGCGTCCACCGGCTTCAGTTCCGACGCATTCTTTGCCGGCACCATGCCCGCGATCAGCCCCACGATTATGGATACGAGGGTTGCTACAAGGGTCCCTTTTATGCTGAGGGTGAATTCAAAGGGAGTTTGCATTTTCATCGAGACCAGGAGCAGGATTATCTGCACGGCAGCAGTTCCCAGGAGGATGCCTATAATACCGCCTACAAGCCCAATCATGGCAGCGTTGCAGAGGAAGATCATAAGGATGTCCCTGTTTTTCGCACCGATGGCTTTCATGATCCCGATTTCTTTTGTTTTTTCCAGGACCGAAGTGAACATGGTGTTGGCGATGCCTGTTGAGCCCACCAGGAGAGAAATCCCTGCAATGAAGGCCAGGAAGGCGGTTAAGCCGTCAATCAGTTTCCGGGTACTTTCAATGGCTTCTTTCGGGGAGCTTACATAGAAGTCCTGGGTCTTTTCGTCCACTCTCCGGGAAAGCCTCAGTCTGCTCTCGATTTCTTCAAGAGCGGCTTCGTGGTCTGCCTCACTATATAATTTTACTTCAATTGAGTCATAGATGTCTCTCTCCCTTTCGGACAGGCTTTCCTCACTTTGCTTAAAGGAGTAGACTTCTTCGTAAGGCAGATAGACGCTGCTTCCGAATAAGCCACCCATGCCCCCGAGGAGGCCATCGTCCTTTGCCAGGACCCCGACTACTCTGTAGGATTTTCCGTTTAAGAGGACCATCTGGTTGAGCCGGATTTCCCTTTCAAAGGCCTCATTTGCAAGCTCGTTGGAAATGACCACAACAGCCCTGTCCCCGGGTTTCAGCATCCTTCCTTCCCCGATTTTCTTTTTAGTAATATCAGGCCAGACCTTCGGGTCCACACCCTTTACCCAGATCGAGGTTTTCTCTCCTCCGTATTGCATGTCCACCCCGGTTTCGACATTTACATTGACGTATTCGATTGCGGGGATGCGCCGGAGGGCAAAAACGTCGGTCTTCGTAAGCTGGGGGTTTTGTATCTCTACGGGTTCTTCCGATACGACAGGCTCGCCTGCCTCATCGAAATCCATCTCTACGGAATCAAAGGGATAGGAGGCGACAATCGTGATAGTATCGCCTCCAAGGTTCTCCAGGGTTTCGGTTACCTGTTCCTGGAAGTACTCCCCGGTCGTGACAATGGCCATTACCGAGGCAATGCCAATGATGACCCCTATGATGGTCAGCCAGCTCCGCAACTTGTTGGCTTTAACCATATTCAGGGCAATTTTCAAAATCTTTGTAGGTTTCATGGCACCACAGGTTCCGGTCTTTCTTTCCTTCTCCTTTTAGTCCATTTTCCCTTCGTCTATTTTCCTTTCTTCAATCTCCCCATCAGCCGTTTTCTCTTTCTCTGCCTTCTTTTTCTGCTGCCTTTTATAAACCAGGACAATTGCGGCTCCCGCAAGGACCAGGAACAAAAGTTTGTACGAAAGGAAGCCTGAACTACGACTTTCTCCCGGCTGGCTTAATTCTGTAGGGATGGTGAAAGGTGAGGAGTAAAGGTTCATCTCCTTTTCCTCGACCTGCCTCATGCCGTCGCTGGAAGTGTAGCTGATTTCAAATTTAATGGGCAGGTCTTTCCCAATTTCTGCAGGGTTGAGGTTGAAGTCGGCAATAGTGTAGTCTCCTTTTTGCAGGTTTCCGAGGATTACGGAATTGGACCCGTCCGTAACGCTCCAATTAGCCTGGGAGGGTACGGAAATCTTGACCGAGTTTGCGCCGTTGTTCCCGATGTTCGAGACCGAAAAGGTGTAGGCCCCGGTCGGGCTTCTTTCCATGAAGGCAATGTCGAAGTCCGTGGTGCCTCCGATGTAGATTCCGGCTTTGCTCTTGATCTCTTTTCGCTTCTGGTTTTCCACGGTGCCTGCTTCCGTAATCGTCTGGAGTTCTTCGATGTCGTCGTAGGTCAGGACCATGTCCAGTTTGTAGAGCCCGGGCCTTGTGTTCACGTTGGTAAGGACGTTAAAACTGACATTTGCGGTCTCTCCCATGTCGATCAGGTTGATGTGCTTGACGTTGCTTGAGCCGACCGGCAGGATCAGGTCATCCGTGCATTCCCAGGAAAACATTGCATTTTTCAGGGGGGAATTTCCCACGTTCTTGATCCCGAAAGTAAGGTCCGTCTTTGTCCCGGGCACCATTTTCTCAACGCTTATGAACTCGATTTCCGCATTGGACTCGCTGTCAATATCGATTATAAGGTCTTTTGTAAGGGAGAGCCCGTTTTTGCTGCCCCCGGTGTAGAGGTAGACCTTGAGGGGGTATTTTCCTTCATTTACGTCATTTTCGACCCCAAGTTTGAATTTTATGACCTTCCCGCGGTCGTCTTCATAGCGTTTTCCAAGCGTCCCGATGTTTTTGGAAAGGTCCTCTCCCGGAAGAGGCCTGAAAGGATAATCGGGCTCTATTTTCACGATGCAGTTTTCCTGTTCATCATACCCCGTGTTCTGGACCGAGAGCCTGACTTCAAGGACGTCTCCGGGCTTTACGGGGTCAGGGTCCTGGTTGAGAAGGTCAACTGTCAGGCCTTTGTCCTGGATACCCAGCGCAAGGCCTGGAGAACTAAATAAGGAGAGGCCTATTAACAGTACAAGAAAAAGCCCGAATATCTGCTTTCCGGGAAGCTGCTTGCCGAAAGTGTGTTCTTCGCATATTTTTTTAAGAGTCATCTTAATCTTTCCTTAAAGTTCCGGCCTGAGCTGGTTGAGATTCGGCTCGTCCCGGATTATTTTTCCGTCCTTCAGTTCGATGTGCCTCTGGGCATACTGTGCGAGGTGACTGTCGTGGGTGACAATGATTACTGTTTTTCCTTTTTCCTTCCACAGCCTGTAGAGCGCTTCGAGTACTTCTTTCCCGGTTACGCTGTCAAGAGCTCCGGTGGGCTCATCGGCAAGGATGATTTCAGGGTTGCAGGCAAGAGCCCTGGCAATCGAGACCCTCTGCTGCTGCCCTCCCGAAAGCTGGGACGGCCTGTGCCGCATTTTATCGGAAAGGCCAACAAGCTTTAGGAGCTCCTTTGCCCTCCTTTCGGCGGCTGCATCGTCAACTTCCTGGATTTCCAGGGGCAAAAGCACGTTTTCAAGTGCAGTCATCCCCGGGATCAGGTTGTACTGCTGGAAAACAAAGCCTATGGTTTTTCCCCTGAGGACTGCAAGGTCCGATTCCTCCAGGCGGGCGATGTTTCTGGACTTCAGGAAGATTTCTCCCTTTGAAGGGACATCCAGACAGCCCACGAGGTTCATCATCGTGGACTTTCCGCTCCCCGAGGGGCCGATAATCGCGGCAAATTCTCCTTTCCCGAACTCCACGCTCACACCCTGCAGGGCATTGACCTCGACTTCTCCCATCTGGTAAACTTTCCAGACGTTTTTGAAGGTGATCAGCGTACTTTTCATATGTTCACTTGAAGCTCTTACTTACATAAAAACAGTTTGTAGTTGAAAAATATAGTTTACCTCCATTTTTCCCAAACATTGGAATTCCGGGAATTAATCCGTTTGATTTTGAAAGCTCGCTTCAGCCTGTTTTCTTCCAAACAGATAATAGACAAAAACTCCCGGGAGCCCGAAAACAAGTGCAGCCGAAATCCAGAAGAGCCTCTTCCAGGGCCCAGGCTCTTTGTTATATTTAAGAAGGTCATGGATTATATATAGAAGCGAGAGAAGGACGATTATCCCGGAAATGGCTTCGAAGGGGCTACCCAATGCAGCCAGGTTACGGGTGCCCAGGCTGAAGGCGCCCATTGTAGCCAGGGTGTCGAATATAATATTTGGTGCAGCCAGATCTATGCCTCCGTAATTAGCAGAAATATCCCTTAATCGAAGCAAATCAAGTTCACTTGACCTATACAAAGTGAACTCTCTTAACCCATGCAAATGTTAAGTAAAATAGTGAAAGGGGATTTTTTCACCGGAAACTTCTTGAGTGCGCCGTAAAGCCGGAATAAAAGGTGATTCCGGCCAAAAAATTTTGGCGCAAAATCATTGAACTTTACAGAGCCTCCTTGAGCTTTATAGACGCCGATCTTTTTACGGGATCCGTCTCTTTTCACCGGACTCTGCCTTTTTTACAGAACCTGGCCTTTTTTACAGAAATTGGCCTGTTTTCTTTTCCACTACCCGGCCATAGAAGTTTGCGGTAAATATCGTGCTAGCGAAGTAAAGGGCCGGTATGCCAACAAGGAAGAGAATGAATACCAGGAATACAATGATAAGCGCATACTGCTTTATCATTACAACCAGGTAATCTCCTAAATTGTTCATAACGTATTTGAGTTTTGAAAACTCAAAGAAGGACCCTACAGTTTGTTTCCTGTAGAAGTTTATTGTTAGGACCGGAAGCACAAAGAAACTTAATAGTAAGTTCAGGATGTCAGCTGTAGTCTCATCATAGTACATGACCAGGACTATTGGAATACAGAACACGATAGAGAAGGGTAGTGATTTCAGGAACATCCAGAACCCGAGTTTGAGGTCTTCCATGAAATGAAGTTGAGGAAGTCCTTCGTATTTTCCTTCTATAAACTCATTCGTTATTCTTACTATGTATCCAAAAAGAGCAAACCAGCCGATCACTGGTAAAAGCGCCCACAGGACATACAAAAGTCTTTTTGGTTTCCTGAATGGATATTTTAAAGCATCTGTAAAACTAATTTTTTGCATTTAGTCACCTGAGAATTCACGTCATAAATTGAAATTTTTTTAAACATCTGTGTTTCTAACTGAAATATTTTAACTAATTTCCACATGCCCTTGAAGCTCTTACTTGCATAAAAACAGGAGGTAGTTGAGAAATATAGTTTACCTCCATTTTCCCGCAAAGTGTGCATAAGAACCGGAATGCAAAACCAGAATGCAAACCATATGTCCGGAGGTTGTGATGAGATGCTTGATAAGAAACACGGAGGACTGAAATGTATACCGGAACAAACAAAATTGAGGCACATTAAGTTGGGACACCGGAAATCGGGACGAGAAAGTGCATTGAACTGACTAAAAAGGGTAGTTTAATGACTATTGAGTGTGTCAAGCTGACCAAAAAGGATATCCGAATGACTGAATTAAATCATTCTGAAAAAATATGAGGACTAAATCCGGTGTCGGTGCACCGGACAAGCAGAGACAACGAAAATGAATTAGGCCTGATAATGTTTGGCGCAGTTCAAAAGTAGTTTTTTTAATTTCAATAATTTGCCTTATTTTGCCCTTTCCCGAAGAGATAGAAGGCAATTGCGTACAGGACTCCTGAGATGACCGCAGCAATCATCCAGATGGTCATCAGCATGTTACTGAAGCCCTTTTTCTGTGTGAGGACGTCATAGCTTACCCACAGGAGGGATATAAAGCTGAGGATTCCTAAACTTATAATTAATAAGGACAAATCATACCTCCGTTATTACCAAAAATGTTCCTAACATTAGATAAATTATTGCCTCGTGTCCCCTGATAATTCCAGAGCTCATGCTGAGCCGCACTGCCCTTCCCCGGGAAACTCTTCAGGCATTTCCTTAATGAAAGACGTTTTCTTAAAGAGGAGTACTTGTATAAATAAGTAAGGTAGTAAAAAAATATAGTTTACCTCCACTTTTTTCAAAAAATATATATAACTCCGGCTTTATGAACGTAGCCATGACCCTCGGGGCGTTTAATGCGACCTTTAGTGAAGAATTCATTAATCTCGCCTCGGAAGCTGCAGCATCGACCAGCATACCCGAGCTTATATTCAGCCTTATCACATATTTCCTGATGGCAGCCCTGGCCCTGCAAATCTACCGGGAGGTCTCAAAGATTTATTCCTTCATGGAGTACGAGGGGCTCAAATATTTCAAAAACGCCTTCCTTTTCTACGGCTTTGCAAACCTTTTCCCGGCTGCACTGACTCTTGCTCTCCTGCTGGCAAAATCCTCATCCTCGGCAACCCTGTACCTTCTGGCAGTTGTCCTTCTGCCTTTATTCTTCCTTACCGGATTAAGCTTCTTGTTTGCCAAAGTAAACCTGCTTTCCTCCATTATCTGGAAACTTGTAGAGGGAATTGTCAGGACAAAGACCCGCAGAACCCTGTTTTTCCTTTCCGTCATGCTGCTCGTACTGGTGGATGGGATAGTCTATCTCCTAATCCTTGCAACTGCCGGGAATTATCTTGCCCTGGGGTATAAGGCCCTTATTTTTGTGCTTATCCTGCTGCTTATCAGGTCAAACATGCGTTCGGGAGAAGGGACAAAACCCCTTACTCACCCCTACTACCTGGGCCTGATCCTGATCTTTACCCTGAGTTTCCTGGGTAACTTTTCAATAATAATTGAAAATAACCACGAACTTGTGGGCTATGCCCTGGATTTCCTGACCCTTATCGCCTATGCAATAATTCTCAAAGGAGTGAAAAAGTGGAGTCGCATTCTTCTGGGATGAAGCCGTTTCAAAAGCGAAGCCGGCTGGAAATTATCAGGGATATCCTCAAGGTTATCCGCGACTCCAACAGCGCCATCAGTCCAACAAAACTTCTGAGGTTTTCCAACCTTTCCTACCAGATGTTTGAGGAATATCTCGGAGAACTTGAAGGCAAAGGGCTGGTCGAATTAAAACCATATAAGGGGAAGAGAAAGATCTACTCCCTGACGGAAAAAGGCCGGATGTTCCTGGAAAAATACGAGGACTTCGTGTCTTTTTTAAGGGATTTTGGGCTGTAAACCATTTTGTTTTCGCTCACTTTACCCCCTTTTTTAGCTTCTCTCTCATGCAGGCCCTCCCGGGCCTTCGGGATTTCATGTGCTTCCGGCCCTTTCAAGACAAATCAGCCTTGAAAGCCGGAAATCTCCAGGCATGACCCGTCTTCTTCCGGGCAATTCCCGTGAACTTTTCCCCAAGCCATTACAAAAAGGGTGAAGAAAGGGGTGAAGAGGCAAGCTTATGCCCAATTTATGCCCGATAGGCTCATTCAGGGGGTTTGATAAATCTCCCGCTTCTGTATTCCTCAAATGCCACTTTCAACTCTTCCTGCGTGTTCATGACTATAGGCCCGTACCAGGCCACGGGTTCCTTGATCGGCTTTCCCGAGACCAGGAGGAACCTTACCCCTTTTTCTCCTGCTGTCACCTCGATTGAGTCCCCGTCCCCGTACAGGACAAGGTTTTCCTGATCGATCAGGCAGTCTTGCCTGAGGTCGAAGTATTTTGCCCCTTCCAGCTCGAAGGCATAAGGGTCCCGTTCCTCATCGAAATACCCCGCTCCGTCTATCACGTATGCGAACATGGTATAACCCGGGACGGCCATGTGGGTGAATGTTGCATACCCCGGAACTGTCACGTCCACATATACAGGATCGGTTACGATTCCCTTAATCGGTCCTTCAACCCCGTTTACAGCCCCGCAGATAATTCTCATCTTTATGCCTTTTTCCAGGAAAAGCTCGGGAATCTGGCTGCTTTTGATCTCCTGGTAGCGTGGGTCCATCATTTTATGGGAAGCAGGAAGGTTTGCCCAGAGCTGGAAACCCCACATAAGCCCGCTTTTCTCCCCTTTTGGCATTTCCTGGTGGACAATCCCGCTCCCGGCAGTCATCCACTGCACGTCCCCTGCCTCAATCACGCCGCTGTTCCCCATGCTGTCCCCGTGATCGACCTCCCCGTGCAGGACATAGGTAATAGTCTCGATTCCCCGGTGCGGGTGCCAGGGAAAACCCATAATATACTCTTCCGGGTACTCCGAATGGAAATCATCCAGAAGCAGAAACGGATCAAGCTCCGGGACCTGGTGGAACCCGAAAGCCCGCTTTAAATGAACTCCCGCACCCTCAATAGTTGGCATACTTTTCATGATTTTCTTAATTTTCCTGACCTTACCCAATCTAATTCCCCCTCTGTAGATAGTGGTTCGGAAATGTTATTCTGAAATGTTATTCAAAAATGTTGTAAATCAATAAATACGTCCGCTTGATAAGATCAGTCCGCTTGAGCGAAGCGAAACGGACCGCGCACTGCAGAGTCGCAACTCTGCTGGCGCAACTCTGCTGGTGCAACTCGGCTGGCTTAACTATACCGAAACGGATCTCGTACTCCCCAGTATAGAATTATCCGGTGTCGTGATATAAATTTTTGCTGGCTAATAGTCGAGAAGTGAATTGCTGCAGGTAAATCGTTGAAGGTCTGAAAAGTATTATTATGTCCTTCTATTTATAATTCCCCAACGATTGAAAAAAATTATATAGTCCCCTTTTCAAACAAGTATATTGAAGTTCATGCAGGTTTGCGAAAAACATCCTATGCCTAAAAAAAGTCCGGACTATAATATGGGAGCTTTCCTCAGCTCATTCAACTTCATCCTTTGGGATTTCCTTCGATTATACTGAAGAAACTGAGAAAATAAGTGATATATCATGGGTATTTTTTCCAAAAGTGCAAGTTCCGAGCTAAAGGTATTCCTGGAAACCGAAGACCTTGATGACCTTGTAAAAGCAAGAGAGAGAGTTCAGCACCTGGACGAAAACGACATAAAGAAAATCCGTTCGGTGCTGGAAAAGTGGGATAAGCCCCAGGCGGTCTCCAATCTCCTTTTCCATCCCTCTTTGATACCCGAAGACATCAGGTTCAGCTCCCTTCTTAAAGGGCTGGAAGAAAGAGAAAATCTCTACGACCTCCTTGCCTCAATAGTAGGTTTGCAGGGGATGGAAGGCGAATTTTCCGAGGAAGAAAGGAATATCATCAAAGAACATTTGATTGCAGTTCTCGAGATTACCGGAGGAGTTCTTGCAGCCAGAGCTTCCGTTACGGTCCGCAATTTCCTTTCAGCCGGGGATGCCAGCAGGATGTTCAAATTCCTCTCCCATATTGAAGAGGCTGTAAGGCTCAATATTCTGTCCTGGCTGATCGAAGCCCTGGAGGAAACGGACGTAAAAACATTTGCTTCAATGCTTCAAAACAGCGAAGTCCCTAAAGACAAAAGGGCTGAAGCAATCGAAAAATTCAGGGAACACATCCGGAAAAAAGAAGCGGGAGAATCAGATTTTTCTACACTGCCCCTTTATGCATATATCCCCAATTTAAATGAAGTTTTAAAGAGGGCCTGATTATCTTTATTCACGAAGCTCCTCGTTCCTTTTTAATTTCGTTCCTTTTTAATTTCGTTTCTATTTAATTTCGTTTCTTTCCTGAAATAGAACATCAATCTCATTCAGGTGTCTTCAGTTTCTCCATTTCAAATCATTTAGAATCCTTTCGAATTGTATTTAATTCAGAAAGAAACTACTCCAATAAGGATAGCACTAAATACGGGAATTTCCGTATTTGCATAAAAAACCTAAGGAAGATTCGGTAATATGAGCCTTGTAATCGCTTTCATCGGAAAAAACGGCGCTGTAATGGCCGGGGACATGCGGGAAATAACGTTTGAGGGGGAGAAAGAAAACCGGGAAAAGCTCGAAAAAGAGCTATACAGCGGCGCAATTATTTCGGACTCTGAGCTGGAGAAAAAAGCTGAAGAGCTCGGAGTCAAAATAACGCTCAGGGACGACAAGAACAAGATCGAGGAACGGGAAGGCGTCCTGGTGGGAGAAGTCTCTTCAGTTGAAGGAGGCGTTGTCCGGAAACGGAGGCTCTACGTTTCGGCAGGAAATTATGCGATTGCTGAAGTCGAGGGTTCGGAAATCAGGGTGACTGCCCAGGGAAAAGGCAGCAACTTCATAGCCTTCGGAAACGACACGACAAAAGCAATAGCCAACAAATGTTTCAAGGACAACTGGAAAAAAGGAAACCTTCAGCTTGCGGTAAAAATCATAATGCTTGCCATGGAAACCGCGGCAAAAAAGACGGCTTCCGTTAGCAAAAAGTACATGCTGCTCCAGACAGCGTCGAACGTTGACGTATCAGGAGTTGTCGAAAAGGATCTGAGTGAACCTTAAGTGTTAAATGAATAAAAAGGAGTTCGGGAATCCGGAAAACCCCGGATAACCCCAAAAGTACGATTATAGTACGCTTGATATTTACTCACTCTTTTACAAAGAGGTAGATTACTCATTCTTTTACAAAAAGGTCGACAAATTCGAATTTTGTTACATCGAACAACCCTTTGTCCCCAAGTTTCAGTTCTGGAATCACAAGGAGGGACATGAAGGAGAGGGTCATGAAGGGCGACTTCAGCGAGGTGCCGAGCTCCTGGGCTTCGGCATTCAGCAGCTGGTATTTTGCTGCCACTTCTTTCCCGTCCCTCGTACTCATAAGGCCTGCAACTTCCAGCGGGAGGTCCAGTAGTTTTTCTTCACTTCCCACGACTATTCCGCCTTTGTTTTCAACCAGCCTGTTAACGGCTGCAACTATGTCCCCGTCAGTTGCACCCACCGCAATGATGTTGTGGCTGTCATGGGCGATGCTGCTTGCTATGGCTCCTTTTTTCAAGCCTATATTCTTTATGAAACCGACCTGTGCAGGGTCGTCCCCATACCTGCTCAGGACTACCATCTTCAGGATGTCCCGGTCAGGGTCCGAAACCAGGCTGCCGTTTTCCACCTTCGGAATGGCAGCTTCCTGGCCTGTTACAAGCTCCCCGTCCTCGGCAACGATCACCCTGATTTTCCGGTTTACCTTGTTTTCTTCTCCTGGCTGCACAGCCAGTTTAACGTCCTCAGCCGTGATTTTGTTCCTGTTAAAGACGTTTTTTGCAGGGCTTTCTGCAGCCTGGAATAGGACCTTCCCGTTTTCGTAAACACATTCCCCGTCAATCCAGGTGTTCAGCACGTTGAACGCTTCAAGGTCATCCACTATAATAAAATCTGCAGGGTCGCCTTCCCGAAGCAGCCCGACATTAAGCCCGTAATGTTCCACAGGGTTCAGCACCGCTGCCCGGAGCAGGTTGTAGATGTCGAGCCCCTTCTCCTGCCCGCGCCTGACCAGCTTATCGATGTGCCCTTCGTAAATCAGGGTGTCCGGGTGGGAGTCGTCGGTGCAGAGCATGACCGATTCGGGATACTCGTCGATCAGCCTGTACAGGGCCTCGAAGTTCCTGGCAGAACTCCCTTCCCGGATCAGCACCTTCATCCCGAGCCTGATTTTCTCAAGCGCCTCTTCGTAAGTGAAACATTCGTGGTCCGTGGAAATGCCTGCCCCCACATATTTTTCCAGGTCGGCTCCCATCAGCCCCGGAGCGTGCCCGTCTATGAGTTTTCCGTACTTCTTTGCCGATTCCAGTTTGGCAAGCACGTCGGGAAACCCATTGATTACCCCGGGAAAGTTCATCATCTCGGAAAGGTAGTGCAGGTCGTCTCTTGCAAGTAGCCGGTCAACAGCCTCCGGGTCCAGGACAGCCCCTGCAGACTCGAAAGGTGTGGCAGGTACGCAGGAAGGAACCCCGAAACAGACCTTAAGGGGGGCTTTTTTGGCATCCTCGATCATGTAATTGATCCCTTCAACCCCCATCACGTTTGCAATCTCGTGGGGGTCGCTAACCACCGCAACCGTTCCCCGGGCAACAGCCATCCGCGCAAAAACCGAAGGCACGGTCATGGAACTTTCGATATGCACATGCGCATCGACCAGCCCGGGCAGGATATACTGCTCACTGTCATGATCCTTTTCTTCCACACGCAGGACTTTTCCGTTTTCAACGGTAAGCTCGCCTTTGAACTGCCGCCTGTCAATAACGTCAACAATGATTCCCTGGAACGTTTTCATTGGGGTTTATTTCGCCCCAACAATGTATAAATTTTTCCAAAAAACCAGTATTAGGAACTTGGAGAAAAAGAATAAAAAAGGAAGATACAGGTTAATTGGTCGATTACCTTTCATCAAATGCGAAAAACTATAGAAATATATAGGCACTTTTTTGTTAGCCACGAACATCGGTTTTGACCATCTAAAAGTAGCACGAAAAGATAAATAAAAGGTACACTGTTAAGTCTTCGAGGATGGCTACAATTACATGTTCGCCTGTTACTGGAAAATTTCTTATCCCCTAAGACATAACAGTACCAAAAAGGAAAAGATAAAATGAAACCAACACGAGTTCCTAATAATCCTTGTTTTTCTTCTGGGCCTTGTGCCAAACATCCAGGTTATTCTGTTGAAGAGCTGAAGGATACACCTTTTGGCCGGTCACACCGGAGCAAACCTGGCAAGGAAAAATTAGCTGAAGCAATTAAAAGAACAAGAGATATGCTCGGACTTCCTGATGATTATCTCGTAGGTATTGTACCGGCTTCCGATACAGGCGCTTTTGAAATGTGCTTGTGGTCCATGCTGGGGTGCCGCGGGGTTGATGTTCTGGTATGGGAATCTTTCAGTAAAGGATGGGCAACCGACATCACTAAACAGTTAAAATTAAAAGATACCCGAGTTTTTGAGGCAGAATACGGGAAATTACCAGATTTAAAGCAGGTCGATTTCAAGAATGATGTAGTCTTTGTCTGGAATGGAACTACAAGCGGAGTCAAAGTACCCAACGCCGACTGGATTCCTGATAACCGGGAAGGGCTCACGCTTTGCGATGCCACCTCTGCTCTATTTGCTATGGATATACCCTACCATAAATTGGATGTCATTACCTTCTCATGGCAGAAGGTTTTAGGTGGAGAAGGTGCTCACGGGATGCTGATTTTGTCCCCGCGGGCTGTTCAGCGCTTAGAAAGCTATACTCCTGCCTGGCCATTGCCCAAGATTTTCCGACTGACCAAAGGTGGTAAACTGAATAAGGGGATTTTTGAAGGCTCTACTATTAATACCCCATCCATGCTGGCTAATGAAGATTGGCTGGCAACACTAAAATGGGCAGAGTCCGTTGGAGGGCTTAAACAACTTCTCCAGCGGACAAATGATAATCTGGCGGTCTTTGAGGCATTTGTTGCTAAAAACAACTGGATCCATTTTTTAGCGGAAACAAAAGAGATAAGGTCCAGTACCAGTGTCTGCTTTAAAGTTGATTTATCCGACGAAAAGCTTAAAGAACTGATTAAAACGCTTGAGAACGAAAAAGTTGCTTATGACATCGGTTCTTACCGTGATGCCCCTTCGGGCTTGCGCATCTGGTGCGGTGCTACCGTCGAGAAAGAGGATTTAGAATGCCTCTGTGAATGGATCGAATGGGCTTACAATCTGGTTAAATAATAAAATCCTTTTTGTTATCAGCAAAGAAGGGGTCGTGAGAGATCGTTAATACCTTTTTTGCTGATAGCAAAAAGATGTTTTATCCCTAAATTTGTCTCACGCGGACAGATTTTAAATATCCCTCAAAATCCTTTTTTCACACCTGATTTATCAGAGAATTTTTCAATTCTCTTACTTTTTCATCACACTTTAACTCAAGAAGCTTTTTCTTTTTATTTTCCAAGAAATAAATCCGGAACCTGAGGAATTGCAAGCCATTGGGCAAATTTATTATAAGTTCTGCCAACTTTTTGAGCAAGCTCGATGCCTTTTTGAGTTCCTGTAATAACCTTGCTATATTCAGAATTAGGATCACTTAATTCATCGAGGAATCGATGTAACTTATTAAAAGGTTTATTCAGTCTTTCTTTTTCACTATTTGCATTTACTTCATCTAAAGTATCCTGAATTTCATCCAACTCACTTTTAAGTTCAGGACTTAAGCTCTTAATTTCCTTTCTCAATTTATTAAAATTGGTTTGAATTTGCGGTAAATCTGTCCTTAAGTCTATCTTAATATTTAGATTAACATCTGTTTTTTGTTCGACTTTTATTATCGGATTAGCTTCAAAACTTGCTGTAACATTAGGACTGAATACAAAAGGTTGCTCTAGTTGTCTTGAGATTTCATTATATTCTCTAAACCTTTCTTCCCTTCTACTGTAACCGTCTAGTAATAATGAAATTGGTATGTGCTTGAAGCTCTCATGGCACTGGATAGGCCCTTCATTTCTCTTTTCGGCATCTAGAAGTTTTTCATAGGAGTATCTTTCAGGGCAATTTTCAGAACAGTTGCAAGGAATTTGTTTACTGACTTTTATCTTTTTTATAGAAGTATTTATATGATTAAGATGGTAACGGATCACCTCAAGTGCCCCTCTTTTATTTTCACCTTTTATTCTAATCTCGATTTGCTTTTCATCAGGCTTCATCTCTACAAGAGCCCGTGAGTTCTGTAGTCTGAGCATCACTCCTTCTCTCCAGCAGAAAGGCATTCCATTTTCTTTCTTCTCTATATCTTGATGCATGCGCACGATGAATCGAGTAATTATGCCGGCTGGCAAAAAGGAATCATAACAGTAGTAGAAGTACAAATTCTCTTCATCGTCCCACTCAAAATCGGGTGTATTTTTGGGTAAGAGTTCAGCAACAAGATAACTTTTTTTATCTGGAAGTTCATACGCAAGTTCAAATTTATTCATTAACTCTATAAGCTGGGGGTAAATGCCTGGAGGATATGTTTCTTTGTCCCATATTTGATCTAATTCGCTGTGTAGCAGTAAACCTTCGCGCTGGAGAACAGATTTTGCAGACAAAATTTTGTAAAATGCTCCGGTAGCCCATTCAGGTTTCAGTATTACTATATTCTTTAGTGCGATTCTGTCTTTAAAATGAAGAATTACTCCCAGTTCATGTAAGTTTCCATCTAATGTACTAATATTTTTATCGTCTAATCCTTCTGAAATACATATTTTATAAAACTCCTCATATGTAATCCAATTTTCTCTTAATTCTTCAAGCTTTTTTCTTACTCTATACCATGACTCCACCCAAGGGGTTCGCATTAAAGGAAGACTCCAAGCAGTTTCACAAATTTTTTCTTTCAAAATAGAAATTCCTTTACCATCTTCACTATCAACTTTCAAGTCATCAACAATTTGGGGGAACTTGCTTTTTAAATCTTTCAGGTTCAAATCATCATCATTTTCATTCATTTTACTCATTACGAGGATTATTGGGCTGCCTTCTCCAAAAGCTTCAATTGTGTGTAACCAGTAGTATATATTGTCATAGTCCTTTGTTTTCCGGGCATTCCATACAAGAAGATAGACCGAGCGTGTAGTCAGGAAAAACTGGTGAGTTGCATGGTAGATTTCCTGTCCTCCAAAATCCCAGATATTTAACTTGATTGTACTGTTTCCAGATCCCGGAGCAGGAATACTCCATTCAGATCTCTTTATCCCCTCGGTGATTTGATCTTCTACAAATACATCATTAATCAACCTATTAGCAAGACATGTTTTTCCAACTTCTCCATTGCCGACCAGTATTAACTTAGCTTCATTATGCTCGAAAGTTTTTGATTGTTTCAGATAAGTGAAAATCGCTTCCACACCCATTAAAGCAATTTCTGGAGTGGGTGAAATTAATGGATTTTCAGATAAGTTAAGTGTTGTAAGGTTTTTAAGCTCTACAATTTCTGGTGGCAGTTTTGTCAGCTGGTTCTCAGATAAGTACAGCGTTGTAAGGCTTTTAAGTTCTATAATTTCTGGTGGTATTTGTGTCAGCTGGTTCCCAGATAAGTTCAGTGTTGTAAGGTTCTTAAGTTCTTTAATTTCTGGTGGCAGTTTTGTCAACTGGTTTCCAAATAGGTTAAGTGTTGTAAGGCTTTTAAGCTCTACAATTTCTAGTGGCAATTGTGTCAACTGGTTTCCAGATAAGTCAAGTTCTGTAAGGTTTTTAAGCTCTTTAATTTCTGGTGGTATTTGTGTCAGCTGGTTCCCAGATAAGTTCAGTGTTGTAAGGTTCTTAAGTTCTTTAATTTCTGGTGGTATTTGTGTCAGCTGGTTCCCAGATAAGTACAGTGTTGTAAGGTTCTTAAGTTCTTTAATTTCTGGTGGTATTTGTGTCAGCTGGTTCTCAGCTAAGTACAGTGTTGTAAGGTTTTTAAGTTCTATAATTTCTGGTGGTATTTGTGTCAGCTGGCTCACAGATAAGTCAAGTTCTGTAAGGCTTTTAAGTTCTATAATTTCTGGTGGTATTTGCGTCAGCTGGTTTCCAGATAAGGCAAGTTCTGTAAGGCTTTTAAGTTCTATAATTTCTGGTGGTACTTGTGTCAGCTGGTTCCAAGATAAGTTCAGTGTTGTAAGGTTTTCAAGTTCTTTAATTTCTGGTGTCAGTTTTGTCCGCTGGTTTCCAGATAGGACAAGTGTTTTCAGGCTTTTAAGTTCTTTAATTTCTGGTGGTATTTGTGTCAGCTGGTTCCAAGATAATTTCAGTGTTTTCAGGTTTTTAAGCTCTTTAATTTCTGGTGGTATTTGTGTCAGCTGGTTCCAAGATAAGTCAAGTTCTGAAAGGCTTTTAAGTTCTTTAATTTCTGGCGGTATTTGTATCAGCTGGTTCCCAGATAACTTAAGTGTAGTAAGGTTTTCAAGTTTGCCAATTTCTGGTGGTATTTGTGTCAGCTGGTTCTGAGATAAATTAAGTGTTGTAAGGTTTTCAAGTTCACAAATTTCTGGTGGTATTTGTGTCAGCTGGTTCCAAGATAAGTTAAGTTCGGTAAGGTTTCCAAGTTCGCCAATTTCTGGTGGTATTTGTGTCAGCTGGTTCCCAGATAAGTTAAGTTCTGTAAAGTTTTTTTCATAAGCTTCTCTAACAAGTTGCACCACTCTCTCGTTTGTCATTCATCTACCTCATTTACATAACTTAACTTGGTTCTGGAAAGCTTTCAATTAATTTACTATAGTTTGATATCTCAACCTCAAAAGCTTTTTCTTTTTTAGCAAATCCTACTTTTAGGATACATATTTCTCGGAGTCATTTTGAAAATGAGTTTATGGCTACTCTGAAAAGTGAGCTTAAACCCCAAAACTCGATTAACAATTAATACAACTTATACAATTATTCCCTTCATGTCCCCAAAACCCCTCTGGCAGTTCTGGATCGACCGCGGCGGAACTTTTACGGATGTCGTTGCCCGTTCCCCGGAAGGAAAACTGATTACCCACAAACTCCTCTCGGAAGCCCCCGGCCACTACAGCGATGCAGCCATGCACGGGATCAGGCAGATCCTGTACCTGCCGAAAAACGCTCCCCTGCCCACAGAACGGATCGAATCGGTAAAGATGGGCACCACCGTGGGCACAAATGCTCTCCTTGAAAGGAAGGGCGAGCGAACTGTTCTTCTTATTACACGGGGCTTCGGGGACGCTTTGAGGATCGGGTACCAGAACCGCCCGGATATTTTTGCCCAGCAGATCGAGCTTCCCGAGCAGCTTTACGAAAGGGTGATCGAGGTTTCCGGACGCTGCAGTGCGGACGGGGAGGAGATCGAGCCCCTGGGAATTGAGGCTGCAAGAAAGGAGCTGGAAGCTGCTTTTGAATCAGGCATAAGGTCCGCAGCAATTGTCCTGATACACGCATACCGTTTCCCTGAACATGAGCTCAGGCTCGGAGAACTTGCAAGGGAGATCGGTTTCACTCAGGTATCCCTTTCGCACCAGGCAAGCCCGCTCATAAAACTTGTCAGCCGTGGGGAAACTGCGGTTGTGGATGCTTACCTTTCGCCCGTACTCCGCAGGTATGTTGACATGGTCCAGCAGACCCTGGAAGATGGGGAAAAAATGAGCTGCAGGGAAGGAGATGAAGAAAGAAAGAACTGCAGAGAAGAAGGTGGAGAAAGAAAGAGCAGCAGAGATGAAGGTGGGAAAGGTGGGGTTGAAAAAGCCGGAAAAGAAGAAGCAAGGACAAAAACAAAGTTGATGTTCATGCAGTCCAGCGGCGGGCTTATCGATTCGGGGGCTTTCCAAGGCAAGGACAGCATCCTTTCGGGCCCTGCAGGTGGGATTGTGGGTGCTGTTGCTACTTCTGCCATGGCAGGGGCAGAGAAGATCATCACTTTTGACATGGGAGGCACGTCCACGGATGTTGCTCATTACGATGGGGAATACGAACGCAGTTTCGAGACCGAGGTTGCAGGTGTCAGGCTGCGGTCCCCGATGATGCGCATCCATACGGTTGCAGCCGGAGGTGGGTCGATCCTGCATTTCGAGGCAGGTAGGTTCAGGGTCGGGCCGGATTCGGCGGGGGCTGACCCCGGACCTGCCTGCTACAGAAAAGGCGGGCCTCTTACGGTTACGGACTGCAACCTGATGCTCGGGAAACTGCAGCCGCAGTTTTTCCTCAACCTTTTCGGGCCTGAGGCAAACCAGCCCCTTGATTTAGAAGTGGTACGCAGGAAGTTTGGCGAACTCGCTGAACAGATTTCATTTGGTCCGGTTGGAAGTACTTCATCTTCTTCATCTTCTTCATCTTCTTCATCATCACCATCATCAGTGGAAGAGGTCGCCGAAGGCTTCCTTTCCGTAGCTGTGGAGAATATGGCAAACGCAATCAAGAAAATCTCGGTCCAGCGGGGGTACAACGTAAAAGAATACACCCTCTGCTGTTTCGGAGGGGCAGGAGCCCAGCACGTCTGCAGGATAGCGGATTCCCTTGGGATGAAGCGCATTTTCATCCACCCGTTTGCAGGGGTACTTTCGGCATACGGAATGGGGCTGGCTGACCAGAGGCTTATAAAAGAGCATTACGTGGGAGCCGTGCTTTCCGATGAGCTTACGAGGTGGCTTGAGTCCGTATTTTTTGGCCTGGAGCGGGAAGGCAGGGTGGAAATGCTGGAGCAGGGGGTCCCGGAGAAGGGAATTGCCGTACTTCACAAAGTGCACATGCGCTATGAGGGCTCGGATACACAGCTTATCGTGGACTTTGCGGACAGGAAAGAACTTGTGGAAAGCTTCGAGGAAGCCCACAAAAAGCGTTTCGGGTTCATAATGGAAGACAAAGCCCTTGTTATCGAGGCTGTTTCCGTGGAGGTTATAGGGGTTACCGAGCGGGTTTCGGACCCCGTAATCAAAATTGATGACATTGCAGAACCCACGCCTATTGACACTGTGAGGATGTACAGCTATGGGGAGTACCATGAGACGCAGGTGTTTGCGAGGGAAGCCCTGAAGCCCGGAGCCTGCATTAACAGCCCTGCCATCCTTACCGAGAAAATCACAACTATAATCATTGAACCCGGCTGGCAGGCCGAGGTAACGGAGCACGACCACCTCCTCCTCAGCCGCAGAGTCCCGCTTCCGGCCCGGACATCCATCGGGACTGAAGCCGATCCTGTGATGCTTGAGATTTTCAATAACAGGTTCATGTCCGTTGCCGAGCAGATGGGCTATACCCTGCAAAACACCGCCCATTCGGTAAACATCAAGGAGCGCCTGGACTTTTCATGCGCGATTTTTGACAGGGAAGGAAACCTGATCGCAAACGCCCCCCATATCCCCGTCCACCTGGGTTCAATGGGAGAGTCCGTAAAAGCCCTTATACGTTCAAAGCTCGGGGAAATGAAGCCCGGGGACGTGTACCTGATAA